>JASHRW010000145.1 GCA_030037065.1 Xanthobacteraceae bacterium | reverse complement strand
TCAGCGACATGGCGATGAGCGAACGCACGCCCATCGTATGGTAGAGCGGCATCACGCCGAGGGTGCGCTCGCCATGCGCGTAAAGATTCTGCGCCACATGGGCGACTGCGGCGGCGCGCTCGGCGCGCTGGCGCCGCGGCACACCCTTCGGCCGCGCAGTCGTACCGGACGTATAAAGCATCACCGACCAAGCCTCGGCATCAGCGCGGGGGGTCGCAACCGGCGCCGACTGTGACGCCAGCGCGGAGAATGCCGCGTCGGACGGCGCCGCTTCATCGAGCGCGATCCGCGGCAGCCTTTGTGCCAATGGCGCGGCGCCGACCGCCTGCGCTGACAGGTCTTCGTAGGCGATCGCCTTGGCCTCGGCGTCGGTGAGAAAAAAATCGATCTCGGCCGCCGTCGAGCGCCAATTGACCGGCGTGATGACGATGCCGGCGAACTGGCAGGCCCAGTGCAGGCTCGCTGCCTCCCAGCGGTTCGCCAGCGCGGTGACAAGATGGTCGCCGGCCTTAAGCCCTAAGGCGTCGAAGCCGGCCACCAGCGCCGAAATGCGCCGGTACCATTGCGCGTAAGTGAGCCGCACGTCGCCGTCGACGATCGCCAGCGCCTGCGGATCGCGGGCGACGCTGGAGAGAAAGCTTAAGCCGAGATCGAGCATGGCGGTTACGCGAGAACTTCGACGAGCGGCGCGCAGCAACGCCGCCCATTATGGAACGCTAATGCCAGCCCTTCATCGGCAATTCGAGCTTGCCGGTGGCGCGGTCAGCCGGCCAGACCGACACATATTGGTTGCCTTGCAGCTGGATCAGGTAAGTCGCCGACAGGATATTCTGGCCGGTCGAGTCGAACTTCACGCCGTTATAGCCCATGATGAGCTGGTCCGGCTTGAGATCGGTAGCCTTGAGCGCCGCCTGGATCTTGTCGGGCGCGGTCGAGCCGGCACGGTTGATAGCGTCGGCGAGCACGAAGAAACCCTGCATCCAGCGGGCGCTGGTGTCGTCGAGATCACGGCCGTACTTCTGTTTGAACATCTGGTCGACGACGTAGCTGTTCGATCCAGGCTTGCCGATATCGAAAGCGCTGCGGTTTATCGCGCCTTGGGCGAGATTGCCGACGTTGGGGATGAAGCTCGGATCGGAGAAGCCGGAATCGTCGCCGATAATGACCGGCGGCAGATAATCGAGATTCTTCATCGTCTTGAAATAGAGGATGATGTCCGCCGTGTAGCTGACGAAAATCACCGCGTCGGGCTGCAATGTTTTGAGCTGGAGCACTTGCGCGGTGACGTCTGAACTGTTGGCGTTGTAGGGAATTTGCGCCGCCACATTGATGCCGGCCGACTTTGCGGCGTCGACGATGCTGGCGCCGACTGAGGTCCCGTAATCGGTATTCTCGTTGACCACGGCGATGCTGTCGATCTTCGTGCCCGCTTTCTTCAGATCGTTGAGGAACCGGAAATAGGCTTTGGCGAAATCCGGCGCGATCGGCGTGGTGCGGAATGTCCATTTGAAGCCGCGGCCGGTGATATTGGAGGCGACCGAGTCGGCGACGAGGAACGGTATGCCCTGCCGCTCGGCCACTGCGGTCGCGACCAGCGACACCGAGGATTGGTAGGAGCCGAGCATGGCGACCACATGGTCCTGAGTGATCAGGCGGAGCGTCTGCTGCTGGGCGATCTGCGGATTGCCCTGATGATCGGCCTCGTCCAAGACGATCTTGGCATGTCCCAGATTCGGCAGGCCGCCGGTATCGCCGAGCGGCAGGTTCTTCAAGTCGGGATGGGCGGTGTTGACGATTTCGGCGCCGAGATGCACCGCATCTCGCGCCGACTGACCGGCGCTCGCCGCGTTGCCGGTCAACGGATAGATGACGCCGATCTTGACGTCGGCGGCATTGGCGGGAACCGCCATGAAAGCGGCCAGCGCGGCCGCGATGATGCAGGATGCTCCCTTATTCATTGGCTCCTCCCATTTGGGCCGCCTTATGCAGATGGCTCATTGAACGGCTGCATTTGAACGAAAATCCGGCGACTTTGTCTATCGTTTGCCAGCTTATTTGACAAAAAAGAGGAGGCCGCTTGGGCCTCCTCAATTCGCTTCCGTGGATGCTCCACGTTCTACCAGTGATGCCAATGACGCCAGTGGTGATAGCGCCATCCCGGCGCCACGTAGACGCCCGGCCCGCCGTAATAGTCGTAATAGCCGTCATACGGGCCGTAATAGGGCGCGCCGAAGCCGATCCCAACACCGCCTGGACCCGCATAGAAACCCACCTGGGCCATCGCCGGAACCGCTGCGGTCAGGAGTGTCGCCGCCGCGACGGTCGCCAATGCGAGCTTTTTCATGAGTGCCTCCTTTCGCTGCTCTCTACGAAAGAAAACGCATCGACCTGCCGCCTGTTCCTGGAAGGGCTTCGAGTTCCTCGAGCGAAATTGACGGAACAAGCTTGCCGAATGGATTGAAATCACGGGACGAGCGCGGGCTGGCTCGCTTCATTCAGCAGCAATGCGCAAGGCTTCCGATTCTTCGTGAGGCTCGCCTTTTTCGCCGCGCAACCAAGCCTGGAACCGATCCAGATAAAGATAGATCACCGGCGTGGTGAAAAGCGTCAGCATCTGGCTGAACGCCAGCCCGCCGACCATGGCGTAGCCCAGCGGCTGGCGCAGCTCCGAACCGGAGCCGTGACCGAGCATCAGCGGCACGCCGCTCAACAATGCCGTCATGGTTGTCATCACGATCGGCCGGAAGCGGAGGAGACAGGCTTGCCGCACCGCCTCGCGCGGCGACAGCCCCGCGCGCTCCCGATTGATGGCAAAATCGACCAGCATGATGCCGTTCTTCTTGACGATGCCGATCAACAGGATGATGCCGATGATGCCAATCACGGAGAGGTCGAAACCGCCAGCCCACAGGCAGAGCAGCGCGCCCACTCCCGCTGACGGCAGCGTCGACAGGATTGTCAGCGGATGGATGTAGCTCTCATAAAGCACGCCGAGAATAACGTAGACGACCACGAGCGCGGCTGCGATCAGGATTGGCTCGTTCGACAGCGCGGCCTGGAACGCCTGCGCATTGCCCTGGAAGCTGGTGATCAGCGAGGACGGCATGCCGATCTCGTCGGCGGTCCGCTGAATGGCTCCCACGGCCTGGCTGAGCGCGACACCCGGCGGCAAGTTGAATGTCAGCGTCACCGCCGGGAACTGTCCCGAATGAGCGACCAGGAGCGCACCGATATGCGTCGTGTCGACGTTGACGAGAGTGGACAACGGAACGAGCTGCCCGTTGGTCGGCGCCCGGATATAGAGCTGATTGATCGTCTGCGTGGTGTCCTGCAGCGACGGCAGCGCTTCCAGGATAAGGTAGTACGAATTGTTGGTGAAATATTGAGTGACTTCGTCCTGGCCGAAGGCGTCGTTGAGCGTGTCGTCGATGACGAGCGGCTGAATGCCGAAGCGAGCAGCGGCATCGCGATTGATGGTCACGTTGACGAGCGGCGCTTGGTTCTGCGTGTCGGAGGCAACGTCGGCAAGCTCCGGCAACTTCTTCATCCTTTCCATCAGCCGTCGCGCCCAAAGATTCAATTCGTCCACGTCCGGGTCTTCCAGCACATATTGGAATTGGCCGCGGGCGATGCGGCCGCCGACGGTGATGTCCTGGGCGGGTTGCAGGAAGAGCTTTATCCCAGGCACCTCGGCGAGCTTGGGACGCAAACGATCGATGATCTGCGAGGCAGTGGCATCCCGGTCGTCGCGAGACTTAAGTCCGATGACGAAGCGGCCAGTATTCTGCGTATTGCCGTAGCTCGGGCCGAAGAAGCAGCCGAAATCGGCGACATCCGGATCCTGGGCGATGATGTCGGAGAGCCGGCGCAGGAGGCCGCGCATCTTGTCCGCGGAGACATCCTGGCCGGCCTCCGCAATACCGAGAAGCATGCCGATGTCCTGGGTCGGGAAAAAGCCCTTCGGCATCACGACGAACAGAGTGCCGGTAATTACGACCGTCGCCAGGAACACGAGCAGAGTCGGAAACTGATGGCGCAGCACGAAATCGAGGCCGCGGCGATAGCCATTGAGCACCGCATCGAAACCCCGTTCGATGACCCGATAAAGGAGGCCATGCTTGCGATCATGCTCACTCACCAGAAAGCGCGAACACAGCATCGGCGTCAACGTCAGCGATACCACGACCGATACCAGGATAGCCGCCGTGACGGTGATGGCGAATTCGTGGAACAGGCGACCGACGATGCCGCTCATCAGCAACAGCGGAATGAACACCGCGATCAGGGAAATGCTGATCGATATCACGGTGAAGCCGATCTCGCGCGCACCCTTGATCGCCGATTGCATCGGCGTGGTGCCGGCTTCGAGATGGCGGAAAATATTCTCCACCACGACGATGGCATCGTCCACCACGAAGCCCACGGCGATCGTCAGGGCCATGAGCGACAAATTGTCGAGGCTGAAGCCGACCAGATACATGATCGCGGTGGCGCCGAGCAGCGACAATGGCACGGCCGCGCCCGGAATTAGCGTGGCGTGAATGCTGCGCAGGAACAACAGGATGACGAGCACCACCAGCGCACATGACAGCAGCAGCGTGAACTCGACGTCCTTGACTGAGGCGCGAATGGTCTGGGTGCGGTCGACAATGGTGTCCAGATGGATGCCGGGCGGAATAAGCGAGTGCAGGCTAACCAGGGCCGCCTTGATGTGATCAACCGTGTCGATGATGTTGGCGCCTGGCTGCTTGTAAACCAACAGCATCAGTGCTGGATCGCGGCGATGCAGGGCGCCGAGCGTGACGTCCTGCGGGCCACCGACCGCTTGACCCACGTCGCGCACGCGAACCGGAGCGCCGTTGCGGTAGGCAATGATGACGTCGTTGTACGGCTCGGGGGTCGTCAACTGATCATTAGTGGCGACGGCGAATGCCTGCTCCTTGCCGAGTAGCGTTCCTTTCGGCGAGCTCGTGGTGGCCGCGGCCAATGCGTTGCGCACGTCCTCCATCGTGAGACCGCGAGACATGAGCTTGCCAGGATCAACTTGTACCCGGATCGCCGGGCGCTGCTGACCGCCGATCCGCACCTGCGCGACGCCGGCTATCTGCGAAATCTGCTCGGCGACAACGTTCTCGGCGAAGTCATCGACCTGGTACAGAGGAAGGGTATTTGAGGACGCCGAAACAATCAGGATCGGCGAATCGGCGGGATTTATTTTCTTGTAGGTCGGCGGCGCAGTCAAATTTCTCGGCAGTGTCGGACCAGCCGCGGTGATTGCTGCCTGCACATCCTGCGCGGCCGCATCGATGTTACGGTCGAGGTCGAACTGCAAGGTGATCACAGTCGAGCCGAGCGAACTCACCGAACTCATTTGCGTCACGCCGGCGATCTGGCCGAACTGAAACTCCAGCGGCGTGGCCACGGTGGAACCGATAATTTCCGGGCTGGCTCCGGTCAACGTCGCAGTAACACTGATGGTCGGAAAATCCACCTGCGGCAGCGGTGCGACCGGGAGCATCGGGAAAGCGACGATCCCGACGAGCAGGATCCCCGCCATCAGGAGCGATGTCGCGATCGGCCGGTCGATGAAGGGCGATGAGATGCTCATGAGGCGCGCCGGGCTTTGGCCTGCTCGGAGCCC
>JASHRW010000144.1 GCA_030037065.1 Xanthobacteraceae bacterium | reverse complement strand
GAAGGCGACATCAGCGCCGGAATGCTGCGGTATCTGTCGCAGCCGACGGGGCGCTACGCGTCGTTTTACGCCCCCGACCCCGAAATCGTCCGCAACGCGCTGCAGCCGGGCGACATCCTGCTGGTTGAAGGCAATAACCGGCTCAGCGCAGTCATCAAGTATTTGACGCAATCCACCTGGTCGCATGCCGCGCTTTACGTCGGCGAGCGGCCGGGGGACGTATCGCCTGATGGTGAGCCGAACGTGCTGCTCGAGGCCGAGGCCGAAACCGGGGTGGTGACCGCGCCGCTTTCGAAATACGTGCATTTTCACACGCGGATCTGCCGGGCCGTGGGTCTCGATGACGCGACCCGGCAGAAGGTCATCGACTATGCGCCCAAGCGCATCGGCATGCGGTACGATTCGCAGCGCATCGTCGACCTGGCGCGCTATTTGTTTCCCTATCCGCCGGTGCCGGTATGGTTTCGCCGCCGCATGCTGGCGATTGGCGCCGGCGATCCGACCAGGGCGATCTGCTCGACGTTGATCGCCGAGGCCTTCCAGTCGATCCGCTATCCGATCCTGCCGGAGCGCATCGCGATCGACGGCAAGGCCTACGGAGTTGCGCCCTATGTGCAAAGCGAAATTGCGCATATCCGCAAGCACGGCCTCTACACGCCGCGTGACTTCGACGTGTCGCCGTTTTTCGCCATCGTCAAGCCCACGATCGCTGCCGGATTCGATTATCGCAAGGTGGAGTGGGATCCGCCGGGGCTGAGCGCGGCGGACCTGCAACGAGCGGCGGAATGATGCGTCGACGCAGCCCTCAGGGCTGCGGCCCGTCGCCGATCGGCTGCGGCCGGCCGTCGGCGTCAACGCGAACATAGGTGAAGACGCCCTCGGTGACCTTGATGGGGTCGATTGCGGTCCGCCGCCGGGCCCAGCTCTCGATCTTCACCGTGATTGAGGTGTGGCCGATTTTTTCCACATTACAGAAACAGGTGACTTCATCGCCGATCATCACCGGGCGATGAAACACCATGGCGGTGATGGCAACGGTGACGACGCGGCCATTGGTCCGTCGCGTGGCGAAGGTCGAGCCGGCGAGGTCCATCTGGCAGAGCAGCCAGCCGCCGAAAATGTCGCCGTGCGGGTTGGTATCGGCGGGCATGGCGATGGCGCGCAAGGCCGGCTCCGATGTCGGCCATTGTTCTGATTTATCGGCTGTTTTTGCGGACGAAGGCACGGGGATGAAGTGGCGGAGCGAGGTCGCGAGGCTGGGATAACCTATGCCATCCCGGCGCATGTCGCCAAGCGATTTGTCGGCAAACCAACCTTGTGACTGGTCTCCCCAAGCCCGCGCTCCCCGTCCATGCGACAGCGATGCAACCGCAAACGGCGGCGTTTTCTTGGAACGTCGCCAGCGTACTCACGTTGCTTATTCAAATCATACAGAAAGGAGACCCAGCCATGTGCGATTATAGTCTTCACGGAGTTGCCTCCCGGCCCGCCACGGTCGGAGACAAGCTGATCACCGCCGATTTCCGCAACACACTTACCCGCGGCTTCTCAGCGCTCGATGAACCGAGTGTGGCGGTGTGTCTGTTGCCCGGGACCGAGCTTGTTTTCGAACAGGAGGTCGAGCGCCACCACGCGTTTTTACAGACTCTTTTTTTTAGGAAGGACCGCTGGAGAATCCATCACAAGGTTGGGCGGTTCCGCCAAATCAACGTCGACGACCCGCACACCCATCACGACGCGATCGAGTTCCCCGGCGGGCAAATCGTGCTGTTGACCCGCTTGCGCGCGGGACAGCGTGCCACCGTGCTGCAATTGCCGGCGCAACCACGCCCGGCGCTCGACATCGGCGCCCGCGAGCACGCAGTCAGCCCGGCACATGCGCGCTGAACGGGAGGATGGAAAAGAGGTGCTGAAATGGCGACGTGCGGCTGACCGCTGGCGTGCGGCGCGTTCCGGCGGGCCAGTGCAGTCAGGCTACCTCCTCGATCCAGCACTCCTGCGCGGGCGTGGGATTTCAGCCACTTGATCTGGCTTCGGAGCGGTACCGTCGGTACCGTCCCTCGCTTTGGTGTTGCCGCGGTCATGTCGCCGCGCGTATACGTGGGTAAATTCGGCACCGAAAAGAATGATCTGCGATGAGTAATAGACCCAGATCAACAGCATCACGAGCGACGCTGCCGCTCCGTAAGTCGATTGCAGCGACAGCTTGCCGACGTAAAATCCAATAAGAGACTTGCCGGCTTCGAACAGCACTGCGGTCAGGCCGGCGCCGAGCCACACGTCGCGCCAATCAACCGGCGCGTCGGGCAGCCACTTGAACATCATTGCGAACAGCACGGTGATCAGAACGAATGAGGCGCCCGAACCGGCAAGCTGCAAAGTCTGTCCGGGCACATAGGCCGGGAAGAGTTTTCCCGCAGCAGATAGCGCCGCAGTAAACATCAGCGAGACGAGCAGCAAAAATCCCATGGCAAATACTCCGGCCAGAGAAATGAGATAGCTGCGTGCGAGGTCCCACCAGCCGCTGTGTGGCGACGGTTCGACCTCCCATACCGTGTTGAGCGCGGTCTTGAGCTGGACGACGACACTGACGGCCGCAAACAATAATGTGCCGACGCCGAAAATGGCCGCCAGCAAGCTTTGGTAAGGTCGAGCCGCTCCCGCGAGCAGCGCATTTAGAACCTGAGCGCCGGAGCCGCCGAGCAGAGAATTGGCCTGCCCGGTGATTTCGCTCCGCGCCGCGTCGGGCCCAAGGGCGAGACCGGCGATGACCGTGCCGATCAGCATCAGCGGCCCGAACGAGAAGATGGAGTAATAGGCGAGCGCCGCGCCAAACGTCGAACACTTGTGGGCGGACCAATTGCTGATCGTTTCTTTGAGCACGGGCACGCTGTTCCGCGGGAAAATCCTATTGCTTTAATCATTTGAATTCAGGCGGGTTCCGGCAAATCCGCGTGACGTCTGTTTGCTTGTGCAGCCGAAGCGATGTGGCGCGGAACTTTCCGCAGCGCGCATGGGTGGTCTTCATTGAAGTGGACGGCGCCTGCTGGACGGTTCCCAACGCCGAGGTGCGCATGTCGTTTAACTGGACGATGGGACGGCGTAAGCCGGAAGATCGCGAACAACCGGCAAGTACCGCCAAAATTGCGCAAGGGGACGGCGCGACGCTGCGTGTGCTGTCCGGCGCGGCCAAGCCGGAAAGTCGGTAGGGCTCGGTCCCTGGAGCGCTGCAGCACGGTTTCGATCCACTAGACGCCCCATGTTCGGGAACTTGGAATTGCGCTAACGGTTATTTGGTCGAACCAGCAGCGCAGTCCAGAACAAGGGTCGGCGCACGCGTTGGTGCATCGCACAGCAGGGACGGTTTGGCTGTCGGCGAACAGTTGTACCGAATTTGTCAAGGAGGATTCGATGGCGAAGAAGAGAAAATACTCCCGTGGGGCGGGCGAGGACGTCAAAAACGAGATGCATCGCTACAAGCGTGGCACCGCCAAAAGTGGCCGTGGTGGCAAGGGCGGCAAGGTGAAGAGTCGCAAGCAGGCCATCGCCATCGGGCTTTCCAAGGCGCGCAAGGAAGGAAAACGCGTGCCGAAGAAGAAATAATCGGCAAAATGGCTCGGTCGAGGGGTAAGATATGCCGGGCAAGCGGATACGGATCGACGACGAAAATTGGGCGGCGCTTGATTTGTTGGCGCGCGACCGGATGATGACGTTTCAGGAGCTCGCTGACGAGGCGCTTGCCGATCTTCTAAAAAAACATGGGCGGCCGGTCGATTTGCGCGCGGCGCTGCGCAAGAGTGCAGGTACCGGTGCGGACGTCATTCCACTCAAACGCGCCAAGAATCGAGCCACCCGCCGCTCCAAAACGGCGCGCTGACGGTGCGCGATAAGAGCATGATGATTGTAGGTTGGGCGGTGATGGTGACACGGCGCGCTCCTTTTCCCCTCCGGGTGAGATGAAGGAACGAGCGGTCAACTTCGAATCAATCTAGCATCATCTCCTTTAGCCGGCCTTGCGCCGCGCGTGAGGCCGGACAGCTCGCTTAGCGGGAGCTTCTTTTCCCTTCTTGCCAGGGATCGGCAACAGCATCTCCCGCTGGCCGTCGATTCGCTTGCGGCCTTTCTTGGCGGGCCGCGCCGGCTGCTTACCCTCGGATTTGAGGCTGTTGCGCAGTGCATCCATCAGATTGATGACGTTGGAGGGCGTGCGCTCCTGCGGTTGCTCGATCTTTTCGCCCTTCTGCTTCTTGCGCAGCAATTCTCTCAGCGCATCCTCGTATTCGTCTTCGAATTTCTCCGGCTGGAATTTACCGCGCTTGGTCTCGACGATGTGAGTCGCCAGTTCGAGCATGTCCTTGGGGACTTTCTCGTCCTCGATGCCTTCGAAATATTCGTCCGGCTTGCGCACCTCGTAGGGATAGCGCAGCGTGATGCCGAGCATGCCCTTTTCGCGCGCTTCGAGCGCGATAATATGCTCGCGCGAGGTGAAAACCACCTTGCCGACGGCTACCATGCCTTCCTTGCGAATGGCCTCGCGGATCACGGCAAAGGCCTGCTGGCCGACTTCGCCGTCCGGAACCATGTAATAAGGATCCGCGAGATAGAGTTCGTCGATGTCCTGCTTCGGTACGAACTCTTCGATTTCAATGGCGTGCTTGCTCTCCAGCGCGACCGCTTCCAGCTCCTCGGGCTCGACCTCGATGTATTCGCCCTTGCCGACCTCGTAGCCTTTGATGATGTCGGCGGCCTCGACCTCGTCGCCGGTCTCGGCATCCACCTTGCGGTAGCGGATGCGATTGCCGGTGTTCTTGTTGAGCTGATGGAAGCTGATTTTTTCGCGGCTCGTTGTGGCGGGAAACAGCGCCACCGGGCAGGAGACAAGCGAAAGCTTCAAATAGCCTTTCCAATACGCACGCGGGGCCACCGGTCTACTCCATCACTGCAGGAAACAAGACTCAACCAGCGCTTTTGGCCACCGGTTCCTCAATTGCAGTGTATTTTAGCACTTTCTAACGTTACGTAACAGCGCGCCGGAGGAACGACACTCACAAACACGCGTTTCCTTTTTGTTCGTCATTGCGGGGAAATAAAGCATGTCACCGCGAGTTCGTGAAACTGGCCGCACCGTGATCGTCACCGGCGCGTCCGCCGGGATCGGCCGCGCCATCGCCCAGCGATTTGCGCGGGCCGGCGACCGTGTCGGACTGATCGCGCGCGATGCCGCAGCGCTCGACACCGTGCGAGACGAGCTGAAACCGCTCGGCGTGGAAATCGCGGTGGCGCCGGCCGACGTCGCAGACCCTGACGCGGTCTTCGCCGCGGCCGAAGCGCTCGAGCGGCAGCTCGGTCCGGTCGATGTTTGGGTGAACGACGCGATGGAAACCGTGTTTTCTCCATTCGCAGAGATGACGCCGCGGGAATTCCGCCGGGTAACTGAGGTCACCTACCTGGGCTTCGTGCACGGCACGATGGCGGCGCTCCGATCGATGCGGCCGCACCGCCGCGGATGTATCATTCAGATCGGCTCGGCGCTCGCCTATCGGGGCATCCCGCTGCAATCGGCCTATTGCGGCGCCAAGCACGCCATTCGCGGATTTACCGACGCGCTGCGTACGGAACTGATCAATGAAAAGTCGAGCATAAGGATAACGATGATCGATCTGCCGGCGGTCAACACGCCGCAATTCGATTGGGCGCGCGTGCACATGCGCCATGCGCCGCGGCCGATGGGCAAGCCGATCGAGCCCGAAGTCGTTGCCGATGCGGTGTTTCGCGCGGCGCGCGGTTCCTGGCGCGAGTACTGGCTCGGTCTCCCGACGATCACGCTGATCATCGGCAACACGGTATTGCCCGGATTTCTTGACCACTATTTGGCTAAAAACGCTGTCGTGGGCCAGCAGACAAAGGCATTGGTCGGGCCGAATCGTCGCGACAATCTGGAGCAACCGGTAACGCCGCTGCATCGTACCCGCGGTTCGTTCAGCGCTGAGGCGGCGGCAAGCGCGCCGATGGTGCCTGCGGACGTAGCGCGCGTCGGCGTCGTTGCCGCCGGCGCCTTGTTGTTCTTTGCCCTCGGCGCGGCACTGTGCGCGTGGCCGAGGAGGGGATGATGATGATAGTGAATCCATCATAACTCCCCGCGCGCGGCCATTGCCTTGATGCGGTCCGCAGTGCGGCAGGCGATCGCCTGAATTGTTAGCGACGGGTTGACGCCGCCCACTGTCGGAAACACCGAGCCGTCGCAGATCCACAAATTCGGAATGTCCCACGCGCGGCAATCGGCATCGACCACGCTGGTCTTCGGATCGTCGCCCATGCGCGCGGTGCCGTTGAGATGGCAGGTGTCGTCGGTCTCGTCCCAGATTTCCGTGGCGCCGACAGCGTCGAGCGCCTGTCGCATGAAGGCAAGCGAATGATAGATCAGGCGTTTGTCGTTGTCGCAGTAGGAATAGGTGACGCGCGGCACCGGCAGGTCGTATTGGTCGCGCTCGTCGGTGAGCGTCACGCGGTTGCGCTCCTGCGGCAAACATTCGCCGACGATTTTTAAGCCCACCTGATGATTGTATTTCTCCATCTCGTCGACCAGGGGCTGGCCCCATAGCCCGCGCTTGCTCGACTGGACGCCCGACCACACCAACGGCAGCGGTCCTTGGCTCATGTAGGCGTAGCCGCC
>JASHRW010000002.1 GCA_030037065.1 Xanthobacteraceae bacterium | reverse complement strand
CGTGTGGGACGCGCGGCCAGAGGGGGCGGCACGGGACCGGGTGCTGCAGGCTCCGCCGGCGCTGTGTGTTCGGCTGGTGTCGCCGCCCGCGACAGCGGCGCGATGCGCGGCTCGGGCGCTGCACTTCTGGTGGTCTTGGCGTTCGGCTTGCGCAAGGCCGCTTCGAGCCGATGCGCCATTTCAGCGAGGCTTTGATCAGCGGCCGCAGCGGCCTCCGCGGAAACAGCCGGTGGTGCGGCGATGTGCGGTTCTTGCCGCAACTCGGCTCGAGGTTCCTGCCTGGGTTCTTGCCGCGGTTCAGACGGTTGCGGTCGCGCCGGCCCTTGAGGACGGCTGCGTTGTGGCATCATCGGTTTTGTCGCGAGTTCGTCGGCAAGCGCCACGAGTGGCTCGCGTTGCGCGCGCGGTTGCGATTCGGCGTGCGGCTGAAATGGAATCGCCGGCGGCTCTTCCGGCGTGATTTCGCCTCGCGGCAGGCGCGGCCCGTTCGCCGAAACCGCTGGCTCCGTTTGCGGCGTCCACGATCCATTGGCGGCGCTATCCGGCAACGCAATGGTGCGCGGTGCCGCTTCCACGGCCGCAGCCGGCCGGGCGGCTGCGATCTCGCGCGGCGCTGCAGTGGCGCGCACGATGTTGGATTCGACGACGACATCGGTCGGCCCGCCGATCATGACCAGATGCTCGACATTGTCGCGGCGGATCAGGAGGAGCCGCCGGCGTCCGTCGACGCTGGCGTAATCGACAACCGCGAGCCGCGGTTGCCGCCCGCGCGTCCCGACGCCGCCAAGTCGGCCGGCGCCGAAGCGGCGCACCGCCCAAGCCGTCGCGCCGATCAGACCGAGGACGATGACGAACGCGAGAAAAAATTGAACCGGGAAGGGCATGCCACCTAAGAAACTCATCGTTCCCCCTCAGTTCGGGCGCTCCACTGGCAAGCCAATGGTTAACGACGCCGGAAACATTTGCCGCCGCGAATACTAACAAAGAATTAAAGTCCGTGGGCGTTTTTTGCGCCAAAACGCGGCGGTGCAAGCATTCGTATGGTAAACGGCGGATTGATGGCAAAACGGCCCCTGGAACCCGTTTAACCGGCCATTAACCATACGCTCGGCAAAGTCTGCCGGCCAAACAGGGACCAATGCCTATGCCGATCACCGATATTCCCATTCTTTCGATGCTGCGCACCCGCATGGAATGGCACCAGGAGCGCCAGCGTGTGCTCGCCGAAAACGTCGCCAATGCCGACACGCCCGGGTACCGGCCGCTCGATCTGGCGCCGCCGAACTTCGAACAGGAACTGACGGCCCCTTCGGTCGCACTCGCGCGCACCGATCCCGAACATATCGCCGGCGACTTGGATGGCTCGCGCTTCGCCAGCGATGCCGAACCGCATTACGAGGTGCGGCCGGGCGGCAATGCCGTCAATCACGAAGACGAAATGATGAAGGTCGCTTCGAACCAAATGGACTTCGACGCAGTCGCCGATTTGTACACGCGCAGCTTGGCGCTGATCAAACTCGCGGTCGGAAGCTCATAAGAGCGGACTCTGCCGTACGGTTTGTATCCGGTTCGGGGCGACGTTCTGAAGTCGGAGAAAGGCGCCGGTCATGGACTTCATAAAATCGCTCGCCATCGCCGCATCCGGGCTGCATGCGCAACTTGGTCGCATGCGCATCATCACCGAGAACATCGCCAATGCCGATTCGACCGCGTCCACGCCGGGTGGCGATCCATACCGGCGCAAGATCGTGACGTTTACTTCCCAGCTCGACAATGCGCTCGGCGCCGACGTGGTCAAGCTCGGTCGCGTGAAGACCGATAATTCCGATTTTCGCATCAAGCATGAGCCCGGCAACCCGGCCGCCGATGCCAACGGCGACGTCAAATACCCGAACGTGAACTCGCTGGTCGAACTGAGTGATTTGCGCGATGCCCAGCAATCCTATCAGTCGGATCTCAACGTGATCACGGCAACGCGCCGCATGCTCCAGCGCACCATCGACATCCTCAAGAGCTAGGTGGATCATGGCAATACCGGCTAATCCGGCGGCGGCCGCCAATGCCTACGCGGCGCTCGGCCGCCTTTCGGCGACACCAGGCAGCATCGCCGGCGCCGGCGATCCGTCGTCGGGCGCGCCGAATTTCAGCTCCATCCTCAAAGACGTGATCCACGCAGTTTCCGATGCCGGCGCCAAGGCCGACACGCAGACGCAAGCGGTCGCGATGGGCAAGGCCAACATGGTCGACGTCGTCACCGCGGTTGCTGAATCCGAAACCGCCATCGCCACTTTGGTCTCGGTACGCGATAAGGTGATCGCCGCCTACGAGGATATCTTGAAAATGCCGATCTGACGGCGACGTTGCAGCGAGGCGCGCATCATGATGAGCGGACCGGAAGTATTGGACGTGGCGCGCGACGCCATCATCACCTTGCTGATCGTGTCGGCGCCGCTGATGCTGGTGGGGTTGATCGTCGGCGTTGCCATATCGCTGTTGCAGGCGCTCACCCAAATCCAGGAGACGACGCTCGTGTTTGTTCCAAAGATACTGGCGATCTTTCTGGCGCTGCTGGTCGCTTTGCCATTCATGGCCGACGCGATGCAGTCGAATTTCTTGCGCATCACCGCGCACATCACCGGCGGCTGAGCGGGCTTCACACAGTGAGCATCGATCTGTCGTTCCTGCCTGCGCTGGGCGCTGCTTTCCTTCTGGTATTCGCGCGTATCGGTACCATGCTGATGCTGCTGCCCGGGCTTGGCGAGCAGAACATTTCCTCGCGAATTCGCCTGACGATTGCGCTTGTTCTCGCCGCCGTCATTCTGCCGCTGCACCGGGCCGCCTATCACATCGATACCAGCGCGCTCGGTCCGGACCTGGTCATGCTGGTCGAGGAAATCCTGGTCGGCGCGGTGCTTGGGCTCACGGCGCGGCTCACCATCTCGGCGCTCGATGTCGCCGGCTCGGTGATTGCACAACAGCTCGGCCTCGGTTTCGTCACCGCGGTCGACCCGACCCAGGGAGAGCAGGGCGCGCTGCTCGGCAATTTTCTTACCTTGCTCGGACTGACGCTAATCTTTGCCACCAACATGCACTATCTCGTCATCGCCGCGCTCAACGACAGCTACAATGTGTTCGCGCCGGGCGAGGTGCCGTCGACCGGCGACGTCGCCGCGCTGATAACTACGACCGTCGCCGGCGCCTTTCGCATCGGTATTCAGCTCTCGGCGCCGTTTTTGGTCTTCGGTCTTCTGTTCAACATCGGGCTCGGCGTGCTGTCGCGGCTGATGCCGCAGATGCAAGTATTTTTCGTAGCCCTGCCGTTGTCGATTCTGGTCGGATTTCTGTTTTTGGTGTTGGGCCTGGGCGCCATGATGGGGTTCTTTCTCGATTATGTCGCCGGCGTGCTGCATGCGCTCGCTCCCCACGCCTGACCGAGCGCGAGATCGACCGCCGGACCGACCATCATGGCCGATGAACGCGACGACAGCGACCACTCGGAAGACCCGACCCCGAAGCGGCTCGAAGAGGCGATTAAGCGCGGCGACGTCGTCAAAAGCGCCGAAGTCAACGCCTGGTTCATGATTGCCGGCGGCGCGCTGGCGCTCATGGTATTCGCCCAGCCGGCGGCCGCGAGCTTGGAAGCGACGCTGCGCGGGCTCCTTGCCCATTCCTATCAGATTCCGACCGACGGCCCGGCGCTGGCCGACCTGACGCATGCGCTGGCACGAGACGTGCTTGCGGCGCTCGGCATTCCGCTCGTTGTACTGACGGTCGCGGCGCTTGCCGGCAGTGTCATTCAGCATCGAATTGTTGTCTCGGCAGAGCCTATTCGGCCGCAATTGTCGAGAATTTCTCCGGTGTCAGGAATCTCCCGGCTGTTTTCCGGACAGGCGCTCGCCAATTTCGCCAAAGGACTTGCCAAGCTGTCGCTTTTCGGCGCCGTGCTCGCGGGGATCCTTTGGCCTCAACGCCGGCAATTGGCCGAATTGGTCACGATCGACCCGGCGATGATTCTGCCGTTCACGCGCGGGCTAGCGGTGCACATGCTCGGCAGCGTGGTCGCGATCCTCGCTGTCGTCGCCGCGGCCGATTATTTGTTCCAATACCGGCAATGGTACGAACGGCAGAAAATGTCGTTGCGCGAGATAAAGGAGGAGTTCCGCCAGACCGAGGGCGATCCGGCCATCAAGGGCAAGCTGCGGCAATTACGCAATACGCGGATGCGCAAGCGCATCATGGCCGCCGTACCCAAGGCGTCGGTCGTCATCACCAATCCGACCCACTTTGCGGTCGCACTCAGGTATGAGCGCGGCATGAACGCGCCGATCTGCGTCGCCAAGGGCGTCGACCTGTTGGCGCGGCGCATCCGCGAAGTCGCGCAGGCGCACGATATTCCGATCGTCGAAAATCCGCCGCTGGCCCGCGCGCTCCATGGCACGGTCGAGATCGACCAGGAAATTCCGCCGGAACATTACCGGGCGGTGGCTGAAATCATCGGTTATCTGATGCGGCTGCGCCGCGCGGTGGCCGGGTTGAACTAGGGGTGCGGATTTGACATTCGCCACCTACTCGGCCGGGAACTCGTAAGCGAATGTCAAATCCAAAGTTCGACTAGGACTGTATTTCTTGGCGGTTCTTTGATTCTGGCATTGCTTCAGAGCATGCCGAGCCCGGATGCGAATGTTAGAATCGGACCACAAGGTCGGGCTGGTCGATGTAAACCTCTTGCGCGATTCACTGGCGCGAGGCACGAAGAGCCGGCATGACGGGGGAGGCCATGGCGACGGACGGCTTCGACGGGCGACCGGGCGGGTCTCCTCGCGAGCGCGCCCCGTTCGATCGCAGCGCCAGTCCGGGGCGTGGCGGCAGCATCATCTGGGTGCTGCTGGTCGCGGTGTTTCTCATCGGCGGCGCGGCCGCGATCGTGCTGCTCGGCCGCAATGATGCCGGACCGTATATTCTTATCTTCCTGGCGGTACTCGCCACGGTCGGCGTGTTCAGTCTCTTCGCGCTGGCCAGCGGGATAGTGCGGCTTTCCGCGGCGGACAATGGCAATCCGCTTATCAAAGCAGTGCTCGACGGAGCCTTCGAGGGTATTGCGGTCATCGATGGCGATGGCCGCGTGATCTATGCCAATGCCGCCTATCTTGATCTCGTCGAGGCGGCTGATGCGCGCGACGCCCGGCCGGTTGAGCGGGTGTTCATCGGCGATCCGGACGCTTCCGAGGCGATCTACCGGCTGCTCAAGGCCGCGCGCGAGGGTAAGCATTCGCAGGAAGAGGTGCGGATTGCCGCTCAGGACCGTCCGGCGCGTTGGCTGCGAATGAAAGTCCGCCCACTCGGTATCGGTAAGCGCGGCAGCGGCCTCACCGTCTGGTCGCTCAGCGACGTCAGCCGCGACCGCGAACGGCAGGAGAATGTTTTTCAGGAATTGCAGCACGCGATCGACTATCTCGATCATGCGCCGGCCGGTTTCTTTTCAGCCGACGCCCGGTGCGACATCGTCTATCTCAATGCCACGCTCGCGAACTGGCTCGACCAAGATCTCGCTCAGGTGGGATCCGGCGGCGGGCTAAAGCTCGCCGACCTCGTTTCCGGCGACGGCGCCGCCCTGCTGACCACGCTGCGGGCGGCTCCCGGCGAGGTGAAGACCGAGGTGGTCGATCTCGATCTGAAAACCCGCTCGGGCCGGACTCTGCCGGTTCGTCTCTTTCACAAGGTCGCTTTCGGTGCGGATGGATCGCCCGGCGCATCGCGTACTCTTGTGCTCAATCGCGCGCGCGACGACGGCACCGAGCCGCAACGGGCCGCACAAGTGCGCTTCATGCGCTTCTTCCATCATACGCCGATGGCGATCGCCACGATCGACCGTGACGGCGGCATCGTGCGCACGAATGCGCTGTTCGCGCGCTTGTTCCAGGGCCATCTGGGAAGCGACGGCCGCAGCCGGTCGATCCGGTCGATCGTCGCCGAGCGCGACTGGCCGCCGCTCGAAGCCGCGATCGGCCAGGCCGCACAGGGCAGGGGGGATATCGCGCCGGTCGATGCGATGCTCGCCGGCGACGGCGAACGCTTCGGCCGCTTCTATGTCACCGCGGTGGGCGAGCAGGAGCGCGATCAGGAAGCGGCGATCGTCTATGTGCTGGAGATCACCGAGCAGCGTGCGCTGGAGAACAAGCTCGTTCAGCAACAGAAGATGGAGTCGATCGGACAACTGGCCGGCGGCATGGCGCATGACTTTAACAACATGCTCAATGCCATCCTGCTGGCGACCGACTTTCTGCTCAATGCGCACAAGCCGACCGATCCGTCGTTCCAGGACATTATGGAGATCCGGCAAAGCGCCAACCGGGCGGCGAGCCTGGTGCGCCATCTTCTGGCTTTTTCGCGCAAGCAGACGCTGCGCCCGCAAGTGCTCGACCTTGGCGAGGTGCTCGGCGATCTTTCCGTGGTGCTGCGCCGGCTGATCGGTGAGAAGGTCGACCTAAAGGTTATACATGGACGTGATCTGTGGCCGGTCAAGGCCGATCTCCTGCAATTCGAGCAGGTGATCACTAATCTTGCAGTGAACGCTCGCGACGCCATGCCCGACGGCGGCCGCCTGCAATTGCGCAGCGCCAACGTCACCGCAGCCGAGTGCGAGCGCTTCCACGCCAAGGGAATGCCAGCCGCCGATTACGTGCTCGTGGAGGTCACCGACAC
>JASHRW010000143.1 GCA_030037065.1 Xanthobacteraceae bacterium | reverse complement strand
CAGGTCGCTGGTCGCGCGGGTATTCACGGCATCCGCATACGGACCCCAGGTGATGTTGCCGTTCATCTGGCCGCCGGTGATTTCCGCACGCATCCAGCCACCGATTTTGATGCACATATCGGTACCGGGCATGTAGTAGAACCCCGCCCCGTAGAGGCTGCAGACCTTCACGTATTGTGATGATTGGACCAAACAAGTTGGAGAATCCAACTCATTGATAAGGGCTTAGCTACAGTCGACAGGTCCGCGGAGGTACATTTCGCAGAACGCTTACCCGGTATAGACAGGGCCGCCTGAGGAATTTTGCCAATGCCGTTCCATGTTTTGGCTGCGGGGCTCCTGCGGAATCCGAAATTTGTGCACCGGGTATGTGCTGGGTCGTCTCGTTTTCGATCGTGTTCTATAGCTCACCGCCGCCCCGCTTGTGTTCGGTCCGACGCGCGCGGGAGTAGCGCCTGAACGCCGCAGCTCGGTGAGGCTCCCGCACATGGTGACAACGAATCGAGTCGGACATTAAATAAGTGCCATGCAATGGACCGATGAGGGCATCGTGCTCGGCGTCAAACGGCATGGCGAAACGAGCGTCATTCTCGAATTGATGACGGCCGGGCGCGGCCGCCATCTCGGCTTGGTGCGCGGCGGCGCCGGCACGCGGCTGCGCGGCGTGCTGCAGCCGGGTAATTCGTTGCGCGCGACCTGGCGGGCGCGGCTCGACGAACATCTCGGTCATTATGCCGTCGAGGGCATTGCCCTGCGCGCCGCCGGTTTTCTCACCGCTGCACACGCCGTTCACGGCGTTACCCATCTGTCGGCTTTGTGCCGTCTGCTTGCTGAGCGCGAACCGCATGCGCGCATTTTTTCGGCGCTGGAAGCGATCCTCGATGCCATCGACGAACCGCTCGCCGCCGCTATTCTGATCGCGCGCTTCGAGCTTGCCTTTCTGGCCGAGCTTGGTTTTGGGCTCGATCTTTCGTCATGCGCGGCAACCGGGGCGACGGCCGATCTGATCTATGTGTCGCCACGGTCGGCCCGCGCGGTTTCGCGCGCGGCCGGCGAGGCCTATCGCGACAAGCTGTTGCGGCTGCCTGGCTTTCTCCACGCGGAAGAAGAGCCGGCCTCCGCCGCCGATCTCGCCGATGCATTTGCGCTCACCGGATTTTTTCTCGAACGTCACGCCTTTTCGCCGCGCGGCCTTGCCGTGCCGGCGGCGCGCGCCCGTTTCGTCGGCGCGGTCAGCCACGCCGTGGCGATGTCAAAACCCGAATTGCGTAAGCGCGAACCGGATTACCACGCGCGATAGGGCCAGCAGGCGCATTGCCCGTAACCCAACGGACCGCGCCGGCAGGCGTAGTAATAACCAATCGGGCAGGCGGGCCGATAAATGTGACCCCACGGACCCCAGTGCCGTTGGTCGTGGCGCGGGCCCGGCCAAATGGGTCCACACCCGTATGGGCCGCAGAAGATGGCGGCGTTTTGCACAAGACCCGCATTTGCCGTTGCAGTCGTAAGCGGTGCCAACAAGATCATCGCCAAGGCGCTGGACGATGGCGCGGCAGTCGACAGCGCCATAGCCATGATGGCGGCAACGACGCTCTTATTCATCGTACTCTCCCGCGCCTATCGCCGGTGATGCCAGCGCCAATAACGCACCCGCGGCAGGTGCCATTGCCGTGCCCAGATGTCGGCCGGCACGAGGTGCGGCTCCGGGCTTCCCCAAAAATTTGGCTTGAGCACCTGCCATGGGTCGTCCCAGATCGGCCGGTCGTCCCATTGCCAATATTGTCGATGCGGCCATTGCCGCGCGCACCGGCACGTGTAGTGAACTCTTTGCACGGGAACGGCGTCTCCGGCAGCAGGAAGCAGACCAATGCGCGGTGCAACCGGAAGCGCCGCCGCGCTTTTTGTGGCCGCACCAACCGCAAGAACTGACGCAAACACGGCGCCAGCGATGACGATGTTATTCATGCGGCTCTCCTGCCCGCGAAACGCGCCAATAAAATCATTCTATCCCATTGTCGTTCCCGGTCCATGCCACGATCTTTCGACATGATGAACGAGACAAGCCGCAGCCTCCGGGCCGACAGGCGTTGGTCGCTTGTTCAGCGCCGATAATGGCGGTAACTGCTCCCGCTATGGCAACAAAAGTGATTCCCGAGCCCAAAGAGTCCGGCGACGTGCAGGATATCGCGCTACGCGAAGCGCTTGAGGAGCGCTATCTCGCCTATGCGCTTTCCACGATCATGAATCGCGCGCTGCCGGATGCGCGCGACGGGCTCAAGCCGGTGCACCGCCGCATCCTCTACGGCATGCGGCTCCTGCGGCTCGATCCCGGTGCGACGTTCAAGAAATCGGCCAAGATCGTCGGCGACGTGATGGGCAACTTTCACCCGCACGGCGACCAGGCGATCTATGACGCGCTGGTCCGCCTCGCCCAGGACTTTTCTTCGCGCTATCCGCTGGTCGACGGCCAGGGCAATTTCGGCAATATCGACGGCGATAATCCCGCCGCCTACCGCTACACCGAAGCCCGGCTGACCGAAGCCGCGCGGCTCCTGCTCGAGGCCATCGACGAGGACGCCGTCGATTTCCGCCCGAGCTACGACGGCGTATCGCAGGAGCCGGTGGTGCTGCCGGCGGCGTTTCCCAATCTGCTCGCCAACGGCGCGCAGGGCATCGCCGTCGGCATGGCGACGTCCATTCCGCCGCACAACATCGCCGAATTGTGCGACGCGGCGCTTTATCTGATCGAGCAGCCGAAGGCGCGCAGCCGCACGCTGCTCAAATACGTTCCCGGCCCCGATTTCCCGACCGGCGGCGTCGTGGTCGACCCGCCGGAAGCGATTGCCGAAGCCTATACGACCGGGCGCGGCTCGTTTCGCCTGCGCGCGCGCTGGAAGACCGAAGATACCGGGCGCGGCACCTATCAGATCGTGGTCACCGAAATTCCCTGGCAGGTGCAGAAGATGCGCCTGGTCGAGCAGATCGCCGCGCTCATCAACGAGAAGAAACTCCCGCTCGTCGCCGACATGCGCGACGAGTCGGCCGAGGACGTGCGGCTGGTGTTCGAGCCGCGCTCGCGCAGCGTCGATCCGACGCTGATGATGGAGAGCCTGTTCAAGCTCACCGAACTGGAAAGCCGCGTGCCGCTCAATATGAATGTGCTGGTGCGCGGCCGCATCCCGCGGGTAGTGGGGCTCGCCGAAGCGCTCAGCGAGTGGCTTACGCACCGGCGCGAGGTGTTGCTGCGCCGCTCGCATTACCGGCTCGCCCAGATCGAGCATCGCCTCGAAGTTCTGGGCGGTTATCTGGTCGCTTATCTGAACATCGACAAGGTGATCAAAATCATCCGCAAAGAGGATGAACCGAAGCCGGTCCTGATGAAGACGTTCCGGCTGTCCGACCTGCAGGCGGATTCGATCCTCAACATGCGGCTGCGCAATCTGCGCCGCCTGGAGGAAATCGAAATCCGCGACGAGGACAAGAGGCTGCGGGCGGAGAAGAAGTCGATCGAGGATCTGCTGCGCTCGGAGAAAGAGCAGTGGAAGACGATCGGCGGCGAAATCCGCAAGCTGCGCGACACGTTCGGGCCGAAGACGCCGCTCGGCAAGCGTCGCACCGGCTTCGCGCAGGCGCCCGCGCATGACGAGGCCGCGATCGAGGAGGCCTTGGTCGAGCGCGAGCCGATTACCGTCGTCGTGTCCGAGAAAGGCTGGTTCCGGGCGCTGCGTGGCCAAGTCGCCGATCTTTCGAACTTGGCGTTTAAGGCCGACGACGCGCTGGACCGCGCCTTCTTCGCCGAGACCACTTCGAAGATACTGATCTTCGCCACCAATGGCCGCTTCTACACCATCGACGCGGCGAAGCTGCCCGGCGGGCGCGGACATGGCGAGCCCATTCGCCTGTTCATTGAACTCGAACAGCAGGCCGAGATCGTTGATGTTTTCCGCTATCAGGGCGGCCGCAAGCTTTTGGTGGCGAGCAAGCAGGGCAGGGGGTTTATCGTCGCCGAAGACGATTGCCTTGCCAACACGCGCAAGGGCAAGCAGGTGCTCAATGTCAAGCCGCCGGATGCCGCGTGCGCGGTGGCGACGGTCGAAGGCGAACTCATTGCCGCCATCGGCGAGAACCGCAAGATGCTCGTGTTCCCCATCGAGCAGGTGCCGGAAATGGCGCGCGGCCGCGGCATCCGTCTGCAGCGTCACCGGGACGGCGGCCTCTCCGATCTCAAAACCTTCGAAGTGGAGAAGGGGCTTACGTGGACCGATTCCGCCGGTCGCGTCTTTACGTTGTCGCTCAAGGAGCTTGCCGACTGGCGCGGCAATCGCGCCGACGCCGGTCGGCTGGCGCCGAAGGGTTTTCCGAAAAACAACAAATTCGGCAACAAGGCCGGCCCGTCGTCAGCGAAGGGCGTCGAGGATTGACCACGCTTCCGGTGGTGCGGCTTGCGCTACCGAGGCGTCGTAGGTCTCATTCCGCGTTTGCGGCAGCCGGTGATGTTCGGCGGCGCCGCGGACCTTTCAGGCCAGCGCCAGTGCGACGCACATCGCCAAGACGATCAGCACCAGCCCGCCGACCAACATCGGCACCAGGCTCGCGCCTGTCAGCGGATCGGGGGACGCCGAAGCGACATCGTCATGCGCCTCGATTGCGGGCGCGCCGGGCGCGGCAGCAGGGGACGCCGGCCGAATCTCCTCGCCGGACGCTGCGGATGAGGGATTTGGTTCGTCGCACGCTATCGAATCCTGCGGATTTTGTTCGAAGCGCGGGAAGAGAACGTCGTTCTCAAGCCGCATGTGTTCGGCAAAATCGCGCGCGAACTTGGCGAGCCCGGAATAGAGCGCACGCCAAGAGCCACACGCGCTCGCGGGTGCTGAGAAGCGGCCGGTCCTGATTTCTATCTCCCGTAATTGTTCGTCGTGATCATCATGATCGTGACGCATCTGAGCGATCGGCGTATCGAGCGCGCCGTCCGGATGCAGGCGCATTGCCGGAAACAGGATGAGTTCCTCTTTTTTCATGTGGACTTCGATCTCGCCCAGCAGCTTTTGCAGCATGTCGGCGAGACCGTGCGGTACCTGCGGATGATCGGGGTGGATGGCTTCAACCTTCCGCGCGAGCTTCAGCAGCCCCGGCAGTTCGCGGCGGTGGGTATCGTGATAGCGCTTGACGATATGACTTATGAGTTCATTCGTTTCGTGCGGTGCCGAATCTGCCGGCCCGGCATCGTCAAGACGATGGAGCGCCTGCTCCAGCGCCGCCAAGTCGGCGCCGGCATGTTGCGCCGCCGCTTCGAGCGCCATGCCATCCTCGCTACAGAGATCGAGGTTGAACTCGCTCAAGAGCAAAGCGGCGCCGCTGCTCGCGGCGGCAATGTCGCCGACTTTTCGGCTGCGCAGTGGCTCCTGTTCAATCAGAGCAGACATTGATTGCTCCTTCTGTTGCTCGGCCGAACTCCGCTGCCGTTCTGACCATGCGGCCCATCCGGCGGCGGAGCCCGCAAACATATATTCTGTATGCTACTTTACGAGTCAAAACAAGTATTATAAATATATCTTTACGATCCAAGGTGGGTGACGATGATGGAGGCGCTTGAGTTCCAGGACGGCGCCATTGCGGTCGACGCGGCGATTGTCGCGGAGGGACTGGCGATCACGCCGGCGCGGCTGCTGCGGGCTCTGCGGGACGGCGCCGTCACCAGCCGGTGCGAGCAGGGCGTCGATACCGACGCCGGCCGCTACCGCTTGACGTTCTTTTCCAGGCACCGCCGGTTTCGCCTCGTCGTCGACGAAAGCGGCGCGATCTTGCAGCGGTCGTGCCTGGACTACGGCAAAAACTTGCTGCCGAAGGCGGCCCACAGGGTTTGATCCTTGAGCAGCGGAAGCCTGTGCCGCTTGGTAGCCCGGGCGGTCTAATATGCGGTCCAGCCGTGCTCGTCGCGGCGGCCCGGATGCCGAGGACCCAACACGATGCCTATCTTCATCTGCACCGCATGCGGCATGCAATATGCTGAGAGCGCGCAGCCGCCGGCGCATTGCGTCATCTGCGAAGAGGAGCGGCAATACGTGCCGCCGCGCGGACAGACCTGGACGACGCTCGAAGCGCTGCGGGGAAGCCACACCAATACGTTCCGCGAATACGAGAAGGGCGTCATCGGCATCGGTTCGACGCCCGCATTCGCTATCGGTCAGCGTGCGTTGCTCCTGCGCACTGGGGCCGGCAATATTTTATGGGATTGCATCGCCACGCTCGACGAGGCTACCGTGACTCTGATCCAAGGCCTCGGCGGTATCGATGCCATCGCCATCTCGCACCCGCACTTCTACACGACGATGGTGGAATGGGCGCACGCTTTCACGGCGCGCATTCATCTGCACGCGGCCGACCGGCAATGGATCATGCGCAACGATCCCGCGATCGAATTGTGGGACGGCGAGACCAGAACGCTGTGGGACGGCGTCACGCTCATCCGTTGCGGCGGCCACTTTGAAGGCGGCACCGTGCTGCATTGGGCCGGCGGCGCCGCCGGGAGCGGCGTTGTTTGCGCCGGCGATATCCTCACCGTGACGACCGACCGCAAGTGGCTGTCGTTCATGCGCAGCTATCCGAATTTCCTCCCGCTGTCGGCGCGCACGGTCGAGCGCATCGGTGAGGCGCTTGCGCCGTATGCATTCGATACGATCTACGGCCATTATTTCGATCGCGTCATCGCGCCACACGCCAAAGCCGTAGTCGAAGCCTCCGTCGCGCGCTATGTGGCGGCGGTCGAGGGCACGCGCGGCTATGAATGAGGCGGTCTGCTCGTTGCCGGCAGGCTACTCCGCGGCCCGCGGCACAAGGTGCCGCGCCTCGCTTTCCATCTCGCGCCGAATGCGCACCGCCTGAGCGCTGTCATCGAGCGCTACGTCGGATACCTTGACGAAGTCGCCGGCGGGAATGTCGTGCAGAAGTTTGACGCGGCTCGCCAGTCCGATCGGCAGCGCACCGAGCGCGAGGCTGCGCGCCGCCGGAATGAGCTTGGCATAGACCGTGTAGCCGCCTTCGCCGTCGAGCGCCTCGCCGGTCTTCAACGCGCGCTTGGCGACGGCGACCGCGTCACCGCGCCATGCTTTGCAGCTTCCGGTCGGCTCGCCGCGCAGGGCGACGTTGAGCACCGAAATGGAAAGTTCGAGCCCAATCAGATGGAAAGGCTTGTACATCGCCGCGTAGCGGCCGGTCGCGTCGGTCGGCAGCCCGTACTGCTTGAAGCAGGAGGCGGCGTATTCGTTCTGCGCCTTGAGCACGACGTAGACGCCCCAGCGCAGATCGCGCGACACCGGTCGCCCGTCGCGTTGCAGCGAAGAGACGACCTCGACCATGCCGTCGGCGGCGAGCTCGCCGCCCAAACCTTTCGGCCGCAAGACGTTGGCCAAATCATCGGCGCCACAAGGCGGAAAGCCCAATCCATCGTGCGGCACATCGAGGCCGCAGGCATTGGCCACGGCGGCCATTTCGATCGCTGACTTGGTGCCGTCGAGAAACGAGTTGAACATTTGTGAGCTCATGCCGGCCGCCTTGGCTTCCGCGGCGGTGAGCCCGTAATGCTTCCAGACCCCGTCCGGGGTTACCTTGTGATAGGCCGGCAGATATTTGGTGCCCTTGCCGGCTGCCGCCACGGCGAAGCCGGCCGAACGCGCCCAGTCGACCATTTCAGAAATCAGCGCCGGCTGATCGCCATAGGCCATGGAATAGATCACGCCGGCTTCGTGCGCTTTCTTGGCAAGCCACGCGCCGGCAAGTGCATCGGCTTCGACGTTGACCATGACGATGGCTTTGCGCGCGTCGATCGCCGCGATCGCGTGCGCGATGCCGGCCGGCGCATCGCCGGTCGCTTCGACGACCACATCGACGCGCTCGTCTTGGCAGGTGTCGTGGCCACGCGCGGCGAAATGGGTGCGCGCGATGCGCGAAGAATCCCAGCCGACATTGCGGCACGCGGCCCTGGCGCGGTCCGGATCGAGATCGGCGATGATTGTGACTTCAAGGCCTTCGATCGACGGCACCTGCGCCAGGAACATCGAGCCGAATTTGCCGGCGCCAATGAGCCCGACGCGTACCGGCTTGCCGGCGGCGGCACGCGCCGCGAGCATGGCGTGCAAGTTCATGGTCGCGTCCTCAGTGCTTTTTCCAAGCGAAGGTGCGCGAGGTCCGGCAGAGTCGTCAACGGTATCTCACGCGCTCAGCCGCTTGCGAGCACCATCGAGATAGGCGGCCAGATGGGCGGAGAGCTCGCGGGCATCGTCGCCGGCGCCGTCGATGAGCGTGGATTTGCGCCGGCGCAGGAAAGGCGTTCCCATCAAATAAAGGCCCGGCGCAGCAGCGACGCCGCCGTCGTGGATGAGCATGCCCTTGCGATCGAGCACTGGCACTTCCAGCCAGGAATAATCGGGCCGGAAGCCTGTCGCCCAGATGATGGTCTTGATCGCCCCCGCTTTCAAGTCGAGACCGAGCGGTGGCGCGTCTTCGACGCGTGTCGGCGACAGCCGCTCCGCCGGCGCGACATTATCGCCGAGCCCGTTCGTCCGCGCCCATTCATCGATGAGATCGAGGAGCCGGTTCATCTTCAGATCGGACATCGCGCACATATTGCGCAGCGACCCGGCAAACTGCGCCTTGCCGTCGTCGGTGATGCCGGCGAGGCGACCGACCAGCTTTACGCCGATGGCGGTGAGCGCGTTGAGATCAAGCGTCGAACGGTCGGGCGTGCCGGCGAGCTGCAGCGAGGGAACGCGGCGGGCGCGAGAAATGTCCTCGACCTGATCATAGCGCTCGTCGAGCACGCCGGCTGCGTCCATCCACCATTCGAGATCGCGGCCGCGGTAGAGGCGCGGCGCCCGGATGTGCTCGCCGACCGACATGAAGACGGGACGGCCCGAGCGATGTACCTCGTGCGCGATCTGCGTGCCGCTGGCGGAAGCGCCCACCACCAGCACGCCGCCATCGGCGAGTGCCGCCGGATTGCGGTATTGCTGCGCGGTCACTTGGGTGATTGCCGCCGGCATCCGGCTGGCAAAAGCCGGTACGCGGGCGATGTTGCAGGCGCCAGAGGCGAGCACCAGAATCCGGCATCGCCAGCCGCCTTGGTCGGTACGCACGAGATAGCCGTCTTCGTTGCCGCGCACCGAGGTCACATTGGTGTGGGTCCGCACCGGTGCCGCAATGGACTTGGCGTAATCGGTAATGAAATCGATCACCTCGGGCAGCGTTCGATAGCCGTCGGGATCGTCGCCCCGATAGAAGAAGCCCGGCAGCCGGCTCTGCCAATTGGGCGTGAGCAGGCGCAGCGAATCCCAGCGCTCGGTGCGCCAGCTATGCGCGACTTCGCCGCGCTCCAGGACCACATGATCGATCGCGCGCTCGGACAGACAGCGGCTCATCGCCAGACCGCTGTGTCCGGCGCCGATGACGATTGCGGTGACGCTGTGAATTGATCCCGTTCCCGAACGCTGCGCCGAGGCCGCTCGGCTCAATTCACCACGACCGTAACATTGGTCGGATTGGTCACGATGTCGTAGACCGCGGAGCGCTTCTGCGATTGCGCCACCAGCGCTTCGATATCCTCGCGCTTGGCGTCGGCGTCGATTTTGTAGGTCACCTTGATGCCGCCGAAGCCGTTGCGCACGTCGCTGTCGACGCCGAGGATGCCCTGGATGTCCATGTCGCCTTCGATCGTCGCCGTGACCGAGCGCAGTTGAATGTTGCGGTGCTGGGCGACCGCGGCGATCCCGGCGGTGAGGCAGCTCGCCAACCCGACCAGCACGTACTCGACCGGCGTGGCCCCGTTGTCCTCGGAGGCGAACACTTCCGGATGGTCGGCGTCGAACGTGAACGTGCGCCGGTGCCGTTGTTCCTGGCCGAGGCCGTAATAGCCTTCGACCGTGGAGTGGCTGTGCGTGCCGTTTTTCCATTCGCAAGCGGCGCGCCATTTGAATTGCGCCGCTTGCGGGGCCTGAGCGAGCGCCTCGCGGGCAGAGATCAGAGCTGCGACATTCACGCCGTTATCGACGGTGCTGGTAGCGTTGGTGCTGGTGTTTGCCATTTGGCCCCTCCCATACGCTGAATGACGGTGCAAATTGAGGAAGCGAGCGCCGTCAGGCGCCGTGACAGTACATTGCTCCAAACCCCGATCTGTCAACGTCTAAGTCGTTTGTGGGAAGGATTCTGCTGTCACCGAAAATTGCGGCGAAAAATCATGCCACTTATCTGTTGCCACGCAGAATTCGCCTGCTATTGGCAATGTTTGGTCCGCGCCGACGGACGATCCAACGATCACAAGCGCTGCGGTTTCAACCATCAGCTAAATTCCGCAATCATAAGGTACCGGACCATCTGCATCACTCCGCGGCGGCGCGGCGCGTACGCGCGTAAGTGATGAGCGCGTCATCGCCGACCGGCACGATCGGCGAAAAGTCGCGGTGCGCGATCCACTCCGGCCGGGTGAATTTGGTGATGTGGTTGGAGCATGCGCACAGCGTCAGATAGACGATCTTGCGCGGGTAGGGCGTGATGTTGGGCGGCGAGGCGTGCACCAGATTGCCGTGGAACATCAGGACAGAGCCTGGTTTGCCGGTGGGCGCCACGATGCCGCCGTCGGCGACCAGTCGCGTCACGCTTTCCTTGTCGAGCGTCCACAGCGGATAGGATGTGGTCAGCGTGTCGTGTCCGGCCGCCAGCACGCCCTGTTTGTGGCTCTTCGGAATCAACAACAGCGGGCCGTTGATCGGCATCACTTCATCGAGGAACACCGCAATGTTCATGGCGCGTGGGGCCGGCATGCCGTCGTCGCGCGCCCAGGTGCCGTAGTCCTGATGCCACTGCCACACGTCGCCTTCGAAGGCCGCCTTGGCGTTGAGCTTGAACTGGTGGACGTAAACGTCCTCGCCGAACATTTGGCGTAACGGCTCGACCAACCGCGGATGACAGGCGAGTAGCCGGAACGTCTCGTTGAAGGTATGGGCGGCGAAGGCGGTGCGCGGCGCGCCGGTCTTTTCGCGCCATACTTCCCGGCGATCGAGCTTGAGGATCGCCTCGGCGTCGTCGCGCAACAGCGCGATTTCATCCTCGGAAAAGCAATTGGGGAAGAACAGATAACCTTGCTGATCAAATTCCTGGATTTGTCCCGGGGAGAGTTTCATGACGCCTCCGATCGCTCCGGCGTTTTCCTGCTATCTTAATCCTACCTTCGCCCAGCCCTCCGGCAACAGCCGCTCCTGCGGCAGGAAGCGGCTCTTGTAATCCATCTTGCCGGAGCCGCGCACCCAGTAGCCCAGATAGACATAGGCGAGCCCGAGCCGCTGCGCGCGGGCGATGTGGTCGAGCACCATGAAAGTGCCGAGCGAGCGCGCCGCTTCGTCGGGCTCGAAAAACGAATAGACCATGGACAGCCCGTCGCCGAGCACGTCGGTGAGCGCCACGGCGATCAGCTCCCCTTGATTGGGCTGGCCGGGCTCGACACGGCGGTACTCGACGATGCGGGTCTCGACGTGGCTGTCCTCGACCATCATGGCGTAGTCGAGCACGGTCATGTCCGCCATGCCGCCGTCGCGGTGACGCGAATCGAGATAAGCGCGGAAGATGGCGTATTGTTCCGAGGTCGGCGTCGCCAGCCGCATCTCGCTGGAGACATCGGCGTTGCGCTTCATGATGCGGCGCATGCTGCGGGTGGGGCGGAACTCGCCGGTCAAGACGCGCACGGAAACGCACGAGCGGCAGCCTTCGCAGGCCGGCCGATAGGCGATCGACTGGCTGCGGCGAAATCCGCCGTGGGTGAGGATATTGTTCAGCTCCGGCGCGCGCTCGCCCACCAAGTGGGTGAAAACCTTACGCTCCTCCTTGCCGGCGAGGTACGGGCACGGCGAAGGGGCGGTCAGGTAGAATTGCGGCGTGTCGCGCGAGTGCTGGGTCACGGCAGAGGGCTGAGATTGCCTGGCGACCGGAGATTCGCCCCGGCCGGCGCGTAACATCGCGCGAGAGGCTTGCGGCGTCAAAGGTGAAATCGGGTCGCGCCGGCGCCCGTGCCACCGCGCGGTCGGGGAGGGGAGTTTGCAGGAGCCGTTTTCGTTAAGATGCGCGCCTGACCGTGGAAAGGACTCGTGATGGTCACGCTCGCCGACATCGAAGCGGCTCGCGGCACGATCGCCGGCCACGTGCTGCGCACGCCGCTCTTGCCGGCGCCGCCGTTGTCCGCGCTCACCGGCGCCGAGGTTTTCGTCAAATACGAAAACCTGCAGGTCACCAATTCGTTCAAGGAACGCGGCGCCTGCGTGAAACTGGCGTCGCTTGCCGCCGACGAACGCCACCGCGGCGTCATCGCCATGTCGGCCGGCAATCATGCGCAAGCGGTGGCCTATCACGCGCGCCGTCTGGACATGCCGGCCACCATCGTGATGCCGGTGACGACGCCGTTCGTGAAAGTCAAGGCGACCGAGGCGCACGGCGCCAAGGT
>JASHRW010000142.1 GCA_030037065.1 Xanthobacteraceae bacterium | reverse complement strand
TTTCATACCGCCTTTGTCGTTGCCTGGGCGATTTGTCTGTTGTTCTATTTCCTCCAGTACGCGGTGCGCTCCGCGCCGAGCGTGATGATTCCTGAACTCACCCAAGCGTATGGTCTGACGACCCTTGGCGTCAGCTCGTTGCTCGGGCTCTACTACTACACCTACTCAACTTTCGCACTGGTCTCCGGCGCAGCGCTGGACCGCTGGGGCGCAAAATACACGGTCCCGATCGGGATTTTTCTTCTCGCGGTCGGCCTCGTCATGTTTGGTGTTGGGACGGCGTGGATGGCCTACGTTGGCCGCTTGTTGCAAGGTGCGGGCGCCGCCTTTGCTTTTGTGGGCGCCGTATATCTTGCGACCCATGGCTTCCCGGCGCGCTATCTCGCCACCGCGATCGGCTTCACCCAATGTCTCGGAATGCTCGGCGGCTCGGCCGGGCAATTCGGAGTCGCGCCGCTGGTGCATGGTGTGATGAGTTGGCAAGGATTCTGGTTCTATTCAGGTGCCGCAGCACTGGTCATCATGGTTGCGATGCTGATCCTAACGCCGCGCCGTGAGGAACGTACGCGGGAAGGCAGCGTCTGGACAATGTTTGCACCGTACAAGACGGTGTTGACGAATCCCCAATCCTATCTCTGCGGCTTTTCTGCCGGCCTGCTGTTTCTGCCGACTACGATTGGCACCATGATTTGGGGCGTCGCCTACCTGACCCAGGGTTGGCATATCGATTATGCCGATGCGGTCAATCGCGCGTCGATGATCCCGCTCGGCTGGGTGGTTGGCGCGCCCGTGCTCGGCTACATCGCCGACCATTTCGGCCGCCGCAAGCCCGTGCTCTTCGCCGGCATCGCCTTGATGCTGGTGACGGGGCTCGCGGCCATTTATCTGCCGCCGAACAGCATGCCTCCCTACATCATCGGCTTTCTTTTCGGGTTCGGCTCCGGTGCGGCGATGATTCCCTATTCGATCATCAAGGAAGTCAACCCGGACGAGGTGAAAGGCAGCGCGACCGGCGCGATCAATTTCCTCGTCTTCTCGATGAGCGCGTTCGGGGCGCCGGGTGCCGGCTGGCTGCTCCAGAAACTTGCCGGCGGCGGCCAGATGACGCTCAACATCTTCGACAAGGGCGCTGGCGCTGCGATCGCTTGCATCGTCGCCGGCGCGATCCTGGCCTTGTTCCTGAAAGAAACCGGCTTTGCGGCTCGCAAAGCGTGACCACTGCAACAGGCGGCGGGCGCGCAACGCGCCCGTCACAACCCAAGATGCGATCAAGAGGTTTGCTATGGAACGCGAAGTCCTACACCGCATGCTCCGCGACATGTTGCTCTCTCGCACTTTCGAAGAGCGCGCCGCCGAAGAATACAGCAAAGGAAATATCGTCGGGTTTCTTCACCTCTACCCCGGCGAAGAGGCAGTGGCAGCGGGCGTAATCAACGCCGTCGGGCCGTCCGACTACATCGTCAGCAATTATCGCGAGCACGCGCATGCATTGGTGCGCGGTACGCCGGCGCGGGACGTCATGGCTGAGCTGTTCGGCCGCAGCACTGGAATGAGCAAGGGCATGGGCGGCTCAATGCACATGTTCGATCGCGATCGCCGCTTTATGGGCGGCTACGCGATCGTCGGCCAGACCTGCCCGATTGCTATCGGCGTCGCCTATGGGGTTGCCATGCGCGGCCTGCCGGAAGTCGTGGTCTGCTTCATGGGCGACGGAGCGGTCAACCAGGGCACCTTCCACGAGTCGCTCAATATGGCGGGGCTGTGGCGGCTTCCGATTCTGTTCGTGTGCGAGAACAATCACTACGCCATCGGCACCGAGATTCATCGTCACTCCGCGGTGCCGGAAGTCTTCAAACGCGTCGCGGCCTACAATATTCCTGCCGAAAAGATCGACGGCATGGATGTGCTGAAAGTCTATGAAGTGACGCGCCGGGCGCTTGAGCGCATCCGGCGCGGCGGCGGCCCGCAATTCATCGAATGCGAGACCTACCGCTACCGCGGCCATTCAATGGCCGATCCCGCCACCTACCGCCCGGCGGTCGAGCTGAAGGCCTTTCAGGAAGCCGATCCGCTGATGGCGGCGACGCGCGAGCTTGAATTCCGTTACCCAACGCCCAGTGAGCTGGCGGAAGTCGGTCCCGACAACATCAAAACATTCGCCGATCATCTGATCAATAATGAGCACCTCGCCGAGGCCGAAATCGAGGAATTAAAGCAGGACGTTCAGAGAACCGTGGACGACGCCGTAGTGTTTGCCACGCAGAGCGCGCAGCCGACGATGGATGCGGCCTGGAGTTATCTGAACGGCAATAGCCGTCACGAAACGCTGATATAGGAGGGGACCCATCATGTCTCAGGAATTGCTCTATTGGCAGGCGCTCAACCGTGCGATGGACGACGAAATGGCGGCCGACGAGTCGGTATTCACGCTCGGCGAGGATGTCGGTCTCTACGGCGGCAGCTATCGCGTTACCGAAGGGCTCTACGCCAAGTATGGCGAGTGGCGGGTGCGCGACACGCCGATTTCCGAAAACAGCTTCACCGGTCTCGGTGTCGGCGCCGCGCTGGTCGGCGCGCGGCCGGTGGTCGAGATCATGACCATCAATTTCATGCTGCTCGCACTCGATTCGATCATCAATGCAGCCGCCAAAATTCCCTTCATGTCAGGCGGACAGTTCAAAATGCCGCTCGTGGTGCGTGCCCCCGGCGGCATTGCGCGCCAACTCGGCGCGCAGCACGCGCAACGGCTTGAGCATACGATCATGAACGTGCCGGGTCTACGGATTGCCGTGCCCTCGACGCCCCAGGACGCCTACTGGCAGCTGCGCCAAGCCATCGCCAGCGACGATCCGATCATCTTGCTGGAACACGAGTTGCTCTATTTCACCAAGGGGCAGGTCGATTTCATCGCCGAAGCGCCGCCGATGCATCGCGCCGTTGTGCGCCGTGAAGGCCGCGATCTGAGCATCATCAGCTATTCGCGCCTCGCCGTGCTAGCCGTGGAGGCTGCCAATGAGCTGGCCAAAGAGGGCATCGACGCCGAGGTGATCGACCTGCGCAGCCTCAGGCCGATCGACTGGAACACTTGCGCGGCCTCGGTCGAAAAGACCCATCGGCTGCTGGTCGTCGAGGAGGATTGCAGGTTTGCTGGTGCGGGGGCGGA
>JASHRW010000141.1 GCA_030037065.1 Xanthobacteraceae bacterium | reverse complement strand
CACCGCCGTCGTGCCAAGCGTCGACGATGCTGCGACCGCGCGCTAAGCGACAACGGGACAAAATTGCTCTTTGAACGTCTAGGCTGCTGCGGCCGGCCTGTTGGCAGCGGGACGCCCTTGCCTGAGAAGCTGCGTGCGAATCGCATCCTCGATGCGGGAAAGCGCATTCTCGCATTCGATGGCGCGCGCCTCGGCCGCTCTGGCGCGCATTTCCAGCCGAGGTAGCTGGTCTTCAGCGGCCTTGACGCGCGATCGTTCTATTTTCAAGGCTTCATCAGCCTCTTGCAACCGCACGTTTGCTTCGTCGATGCAAGTCTCAGCCGCCCGCTGCTTTGTTTCCAGTTCTTCAATGCGTTGTTCGGCCAGCCGCAACTGTTCAATAGCCTCCTCGGCCAGACTTCGGGCGCGGCTTTCGACTTCGTTGGCGCGATCCTCGATGCTCCTGACCACCTCGGCCGCCTGATAGACAAGCGATAAAGCCGTCCTACCGTCTCTGGCGGCGGCAGAGGGGGGAGCACCGGGGAAGCGCAACACCCTGTCACCTCGCTCGTTTCGAGCCGATTTAGAGAGGTGATCCCGCATGTGCTTTTGCAGCCAATCTAGGTCTTCCATTATCGGTCCCTGGTCTGCGAGTGTTAAAATGTTATTAAAGCCGGGGGTATTATTGACCCGAATGGTAAATGAATCCTTTACGACGGCCGCAGTGATCGGGCCCGCCGCAGGCCCGCCAAAACCATTGGCGAATACAGTATCCGGTTGGTCGGGCGGTCCCGACGTTCCGCAATGTTGGTGCTGATTGACGCAATCACGGAACGGAGGCCATTTCATTGCACGGCTCGACACGTGTCCGGCGAAGGGCTGAAAACTGCAGCCGTCGCCATTTGGGCAGGTTTTCGGTCCAAACTGAAGCGCAATCGAGACATCGCGCCGCAGCAGATCGGTACGAATCCGTGCTAACGTGCGAGCGATACGATCTATCGCACCATACGCTCCATCCCACCACATGCTTCATCTTAAAAAGGTCGCCGGAACAGGCGAGGGCGAGCGTCGGCTCAATGGTCCTCAGACTACCGGCCGCACCTACGCGAATCTGTCCATTCCGGAATTCCGTATCGATGCGTCGCGTTTGAATGTCCCGATCCCGGTGCGCGACGGTGCCGAACTGCTGGCGGACATATTTCTTCCATCCGGCGGTCCTGACCACACGGCAGGAAAGTTTCCCGCTCTCTTGGCGGCGTCGCCGTACCCACGGCAGATCCAGAATACCGGTGCACCAATGGGCTTCGTCGAAGCCGGCGCGACGGATTTCTTTGTCCCCCGCGGCTACGCCCACGTCATCCTCAACGTACGCGGGACCAATGGCTCCGGAGGTACCTACGATCTGTTCGGAGCACACGAGCGGCGCGATCTCTTTGACGTCATTGAATGGATCGCCGCGCAGCCCTGGTGCGACGGCAATGTCGGGATGATCGGCATCAGCGCCTTCGCGATGACGCAAGTTGCCGCCGCGGTCGAACAGCCTCCGCACCTGCGCGCGATATTCCCGGTCGGACTCTCCGCAGACACCTTCGAAGCGTTCTGGCACGGCGGCTTGCTGAGCGCGACCTTCGCGCTCAATTGGTTGCGCGCCGTGGCGATCTTCGCCAACCTGGACGACAAGTTTCTCCGGGGAAAATTAGTGGATCTGGGCGCGGAATTTCTCCGCTCCCCACGCGTCCATGCGAGTTTCGCCCATCACAATGGCGAGTCCGCGCTGGCCCTGTTCCGCTTTCTCACGCGCAAGGATCCATCGGGGCCGTGGGCCGCGTTGGTCGAGGCGGCGTCGGTCGTCAATCCGGTCAAGAGCGCGTTCTGGCAGGAGCGCGACAGCCTTGCCTTAATGTCGCGCATCCGCGTGCCGGTTTACCTGGGCTGCGATTGGGAGAATGTCCCGATGCATCTGCCCTCGACATTCGCGAGTCTGCGCGCTCTTTCGCCCGACGTGCCCGTCCGCCTGGCGATGCTGGGACGATTCGGTCTGACCTGGCCATGGGAAAGTCTCCACGTGGAAGCGCTCGCCTGGTACGACCACTGGCTCAAAAAACGCGAGACCGGGATCATGGACGGACCGCCGGTCCGCTACGTCATCCCCGGCGAGTTCAACGACGATCCAAATACGGGCTGGCATGAAGCACCCACATGGCCGCCGCCGCAGGCGAAGCCGATCGAATTCGCGTTGCGCGGAGACGGAATGCTGGCGCGCGAAGAAAGCGCGCGCGGCACCCGCTCCTACATCTACGCTGCGGCACCTTATGCGGCACTGTTCGGCAAGCATGAGTCTACGCTCGAATGGACCACGGCTCCGCTCGAAGCGGATTTGGTGCTCGCCGGCCCCGTAGAAGTCACGCTCGACGCGGCGAGCAGCGCTGGCGATACCGCATTCATCCTGGCGCTGCAGGATGTCGCGGCGGACGATACTTCGGTGAACGTCACCGCTGGTTGGCGGCGCGCGGCGATAGCGGATGATTTTTCGGCGCTCCGGGAAGTCCCTTCCGGTGTCGAATGCCGCTACCGGATTCCGCTGGTCGATAACGCGCGCCGTTTCGTGAAGGGGAATCGCATTCGGCTTATCGTGCGCAGTGACGATAATACAGGCGCGGAGCCGATCATGGGATTCCGGCACCAGCCCGTGGGAATGTCGACGCGCGTGACGGTCGCGTCCTCGTCACGATTGAGGCTCTCGATCCTGCCGCGTAGTTGACCACGATCGGATCTCAAATTGCGGCCCCGTCAGGCCGACTTCAAAAATCCGAATTTTGATCGGCCGAACTTCGAGCCTCATTACAAATTTCATATCCTCTCCCCTTACAAGAACGGAATTTGGCTTGCCCTAATGATGCGGTGTCAGCACTTCCGTGCCGTTGCCATCCTCGCCGCGAACCGCCCACACCCCGCGCATCGTGCCCTGATCGTCGACCCTGTAAATGATGAGGCCGGGCTCCCCGTTGATCGTATAGGTGGCTGCGAGCGAATCGTTCATCCGCATGCCGAAGCCTTTATAGGTTTCGCCGCTGATCTTCCATTCGATCGTATAGGTCGTATTGGAAATGACGTTGACGGCGACCGTCCCGCTATATTTCGAGCCGTCGGGATTTGTCCCGACCGCGTCATATCGCGACGCGAATGTAAGCGGTTCGGCGTGGGCCGCGATCGCGACGACAAGAAAGACGGCGGCGCAAAGGAGCCGGCGAATCATGGTGTAAGCCCCCGTGTTGACGGAGCTATTCAATGTCTCGATCGCACGTCAGTCAAGCGGAGCCGCGCTGTGTCGCTACTCTGCCGCCAGCTTGCCGAGCGCACCGCCATGGTCGTAGCCGGCCATCAGATCGTCGACGATCTTGTTGAACGCGACCCAATCGGTCTCGCGATACGAATGGTTGCGCACGATGAACGAAGCGCCGGCATAGAATTTTTCGTATTGCTGATGGCGGCCGGCGAATTCCGAACCGACCATGTCCCAGGCGAGCTTGAACAGTTTCATGCGCGTGATCGCGTCGTTCTGCGGCGTCTGCCAATAGGTTTGAAAATCGCGGGCGAGGCCGGGGTCGCGCAGCACTGAGATATTCGCCGGCATCTGAAAGACGCCGCCGCCCATAAGTTCGCGCAGTTCGTCGACGAACGTCTGATAGTTCTGTGTGCACCATTCGAGCGCGCCGTACATCATGCGGCGGTTGAAGCAGACGTAGCCGTTGCCCGGCCAATTAGCTTCGAAGGCATTGATCTGCCCGTTGACCATGCCGGCGATCTGCGCCTCGTGCGCCGAAATACGGCCGAGCGTCTCGCGCACCGCCGGCACCTGATCGGCGCCGGTGGCATGCGCGATCTTGCTGCACAGTCCGACCAAGAGCCGCATTTTCGACCAATAACGCACATTCGACTGATGATTGCCAAAGCAATGGCTGGGCGTCTTGACGTAGATGTCGCGCGACAGCAACGCATCGCCGTGTACGAACACGCGCTCCCACGGCACCTTGATCTCGTTGCAGATCAGCATGCAATCGGTTTCGTCGTAGCGATAGGCGAGCGGCGAATCGAACTCCGACGCGCAGCCCGGCTCGAACGGCTGGCGCGACCACAATTGCAGGCCGGGCGCGTTGCACGGAATAGCGCAGGTGATCGCCTCGTTCTTCTGATCGGGCGCCAGCGGAATGACGTTGCCGATCCAGATTTCGTTGGCGAAGGCGGCGCCGGTGGCCAGCATCTTCATGCCGGAGATGACGACGCCGGAATCATCCTCGCGCACTACACGCAAGGTCGGAAGCGGAATGTTCTGCCGCTGATAGAAATCCGGATTGCGCGCCGCCTGCGGCGGCACCACCGCATAGACGACATAGAGGTCGTTGTCGCGGGCGTAGCGGTAGTAGGCGAGGAGATTGTCGGCGTTTGCGTGCGGCGGCTTCAGCTCGTCGGGTTTCATCGCCATGCCGGTGATGAAGGAAGCGACATGGTCTGGCGAGCGGCCGAACAGGCCGTGGGTGAAATCGGCGATGCGGCGGTGGCCGTGCATGCGCTGCTGCAGGTCGTCGCGCGACTTGGCGCGCAGGAAGTAGATCGAGTGCCGGCCGCCGTCCTCCTCATAGCTCGTAACGTCGCGGTGTGCCGGATCGGCTTTCATGTCGTACAGCGCCGCCACGGTCGCCGCGGCGTTGCGGAAGGCCGGATGGGACGTGACGTCGTCGACGCGCTCGCCGCCGATATAAATCGCGCGACCGTCGCGCAGCGATTGCAAATGCTCTTTTCCAGTGCGCAGCATGAGGCTAAGACGGTTGTCCAGGGCGGCTTGCTAGTCAAGGCCGATTGAGGGATGGCGGGATGGCGGATTCGTTGGGCTTCCGCAAAAAATTCGGCGTGGTGGCGCCGTCAACCAACACGGCGGTGCAGCCCGAATACGATTCCATGCGTCCGCCCGGCGTCACCAATCATTTCGGCCGCATCCACATTCCCAACGACCCGATCAGAAACGATGACGATTTCAATCAGCTCATGGTCAACATCCGCACCGCCATGTTCGAAGCGATCGACCGGGTGATGACCTGCGAGCCGGATTACCTCATTCTCGGCATGTCGTCGGAGACATTTTGGGACGGGCTCGAGGGCAGCCAGCGGCTGCGCGAAGGGGTCGAGACGCATGCCGGCGTGAAGGTCGCGATGGGCTCGGACGCGAGCCAAGCGGCGCTGAAACGACTCGGCAACATCAAGCGCATCGGCGTCATCACGCCCTACATGCCGCTCGGTGATGGTCAGGTGCGGCGCTTCTTCACCGATTGCGGTTTTGAGATCGTGCGGCTGAAGGGTCTGTGCTGCAACAGCCCGGTGGCGATCGCACACGTTTCGGAGCGAACGCTGCGCGACGCGATCCTGGAAGTGAACGGGCCGGATGTCGACGCGGTCATCCAAGTCGGCACCAATCTCGTCATGGCGCGGCTTGCCGGCCTTGCCGAGTTCTGGCTCGACAAGCCGGTCCTCGCCATCAATACCGCTACATACTGGTACGCGCTGCGGGCGAACGGCATCGACGACAGGATCGATGGCTTCGGCTCGCTGCTGGCGCGATTCTGAAGAAACGCGCGGCTCGACGGCAACGCTCAACGCACCTGAAAGACGAGCTTGCCGCGGAAATGCCGTCCCTGACTGAGCCGGTGTGCCTCGGCGGCTTGCGCGAGGCGGAATAGTTTAACCTCGGGCGGCCTGATCGCCCCGGCTTCGAACAATTGCGCGATGCGCTCCATCGCCGCGCGCGAACGCGGCACCGGCGGCCGTAGTGCGGTGACGTTGGTGCGCTCGGGCTTCGGCGCTTGCGCTCCCGAAGCAATGAAGGCGGCGCGGCCACCCGGCTTGAGCACCGCGAAAGATTTTTGCACCACGTCGCCGCCGACGGTATCGAAGACGGCGTCGCAGTCCTTCACCACTTTGGTGAAATCCTGCGCGTTGTAGTCGATCACCTGGTCGGCGCCGAGTCCACGTACGTAGTCGATGTTCGCCGCGCTGGCGGTGGTGACCACCCGAGCACCGAGATATTTGGCGAATTGAATAGCGAAGCCGGCGACGCCGCCGGCGCCGCCTTGAATGAGAATCGTCTCGCCGCGTTTGAGCTGCAGCGTGCCTTCGATCGAATCGATCGCGGTCAGCCCGGTCAGCGCCAGAGCCGCGGCGTCGACGTGCGACAGGCGTTGCGGCTTTTTCGCGATGACGGCTGCCCTGATGGCGATCTTCTCGCAATAGGTTCCTTCTTTGCCCGGCTCCAAAACGCCGAACACGGCATCACCGGTTTTAAGATCGCCGACGCTCGCGCCGACCGCAGCAATTACGCCGGAGAAATCCCGCCCCGGAATTTGCGGGAATTTCACCTGGGCGTGCCGCGCATATTCGCCGCTTCGGAATTTCCAATCCGCCGCATTGACGCTGGCGGCATGCACGTTGACGATGACCTCGTCCGGCGCCGCCACGGGATCTGGCAGATCGCCGTATTGCAGCACTTCCGGACCGCCAAACCGTTCAATATACGCAGCTTTCATGTCGGTTCTCGCTTTGCGAACGCGTGTGTGAGGTGAGCGTAATGAGCCACGAGTGCCCAGTCAAAACATCCAATGCGGTCGACCGGGGTGCGGCGGTGACGCGGCGGCTGAGGGGCGCGTGCTGCGGCAATTCAGCCGGCGCTTATTGTGCTTGATCGTTCGCTCTGCCGCGTCCAGGCGAAGCGCGTCGCCTGCAATATCCCGATTCCAATTGGCGTCGGCACTGAAACCCGGAATGGCACCATCAACCGGGTGCCGGCTAGCGGCGCCAGCCATATCTCCATTCCGCGTTCGGCCTCCAGATACCTGATCGCATAACGGGTCGGGTCGTATCCTGCGAGGGGGGTGAAATAGACCGCGCAGACCACGGCGGGACCCTGATAGCCGGTATCTGCCTTAACCTGCTCGATCCGCTTAAAGGCCATCCGCAGATCGTAGCGCATATGGCCATCGAACACCGCAATCTTGCGCTCGCACGCCGCGGGCACCGCCACGTCACCGCTGCCGGGAACATGGACGAGGAGCGCCGTCATCGGATCGACGACGCCGGTACGCGAGGCCTCCGTAAGCGGCACCAGATTTGGATTAGGCTTCGGCCGACGCCCCAGGGATTCCCTGGCTTTGCCGCCGCTGAATGCGATCTTGATATCTTCAGAGGAGCTGCCGGACGTGAAGCTGACCTCGAAGCTCGAGGCGAGCGGCTGCTTGCCGGCGACGCTCCCGTGAGCTTCAGCAACGCCATGGCCCGGGGTGAAGATTCGCAGCAGTCCTGCGGTTTCTCCGGTGGCTTTTGCCGAAAATCGGCTGTTCGCTATGTCGATCGTCCAGGTGATATCGCCGATCGGAAAGCCGAGAAGTGTCGCCCTGTAGGTTGCATTAAGCTCGGTGCCGGAATGGATTTGCACGGGGCCGGCGTCGCTGAGCGTGGCAGGCAGACCTGCTGCGAGGCAGATAGCAACAATGAGAGATGGCGTCCTCACCTGAAGTACTTCCGTCCCGCCGCCGCGGCCTTCTCGCGAGCTATCGTGGCTCGATCAAGGCAGCTTGCCGCGGGTCAAATTGCGGAAGTCGCTGCAGATTTGCCGCATAATCCCGCCAGCGACGGAAATAAATTGCCGCGGCGTCTTCAATGAGCTTGACCGTTGCGCCATCCGTATCGCGAATCTTCTGCGCCGGCGAGCCGACGACGAGCGAATTGTCTGGAATCGTCTTTTTCTCGCCGATCAGAGCGCCGGCACCAACGATGCAGTTGGAGCCGACCTTCGCTCCATTCATGACGATCGCGCCCATACCGATCAGCGTGTTGTTGCCGATCGAACAGCCGTGAAGAATGGCATTGTGCCCAATAGTGCAGCCCACGCCAATGACGAGCGGGAAGCCGGGATCGGTATGCAGCGTGCAGTTATCCTGAACGTTGCTCCGCTCGCCGACCTCGATCCATTCATTGTCGCCGCGCAGTACGGCGCCGAACCATATGCTGGCGCCTGCCTTGAGCCGCACCTTGCCGATGACGACGGCATTCTCCGCCACGTAACAGAAATTGGCGGGCGCCAAATCTGGCTGCTGCCCGTCCAAGCTGAAAAGCGGCATACCGCGCTCCGTCGACGGCCGTTCTTATAAGCTCGTTCCGCTCTATCCCTTACCGGGCTTTAGCCTGAGCAACGCATCGGCGGTGCCGTGCGCGAGTTTTTCCATGTCGGCAGGCGACAGTGAAATTCGATCGAGGAAGCCCCGGCCCAGCGCATCTGCCGCGAATGGATAGTCGACCGAGAACATGATGCGGTCGATACCGAACGTCAGCAAGGCGGCAAGAAACGGCGGCTCGTCAAAAACGCCGCTGGTCGTGATCCAGACCTGATCGAGAATAGCGCGGCTAACCGGCCGCTGCAGATGACCGATGTCGAGTGCGAACACCTTGTCGGCGCGGTCCATCATCATCGGCAGCATTTCGCCCATGTGGCCGATAATCAGCTTAAGCTTCCGATGCCGATCGAGGGTGCCGGCAACTACCATGCGCAGGACGTGTATGGCGGTCTCCGAGTGCCAACCCCAGCCGGCAGTTTCCAGAACGCGGCCGGCCCCCGCCGGCAGGTCGGAATAATAAGCCTGGCGCACCGGCTCCGGCGGAATGTGCGGATGAATGTAGATCGGCACGTCGAGTTCTTCCGCCGCGGAAAGGATGGGGTCGAAACTCGGATGATCGAGAAAACGGCCTTCGGTGGTGCCATGCACCATAACGCCGACGAAGCCCAGTTCCTTGACCGTACGCGCAAACTCCTTCGCCGCTGCGTCCGGGCTCTGCAGCGGCAATGCGGCGAAGCCGGCGAAACGGTCTGGATGCGTGGCGATGGCCTTGGCCAGATGGTCGTTGATCTCGCGCGCCATGGCGACACCGTCGGCACCGGGCACAAGATCGGGGCCGGCGCCGCTGTTGGAAAGCACCTGCACCGAAATGCCGGCGTCATTCATCGATTTGAGACGTCCTGCGCCGATCTCGGGCAGCAGTGCGAGCGGGTTCGGCGCGTCCTTCGGCAGCGTTCGCGGCCGAAAGCCGCGGCGGGCGAGCACGGCCTTATCGATACGGCCGACGATGGAAGGGACCGAAAAGTGCTCCTCAAGTGCGACAGTACGCATCGGCGATTTTCTCCGTTACTCGCGCGCTTGCTTGGCTGTTGTTGGCCCGTTGTTGCATTGTTGCCGCGCCTGAGCAAGCGCGTCTCACGATCTAAGCAGAGTCCCCGATGGAAGCACCGGAGGCGACCCATCCTCGGCACGCCGACGCGCCGAATCTATATCGAATCTATTGATGTATTGATGCAATGAGGCGCGGACTAATTCCGTATCGAACGGACCAGCCAGCAGCGTGCATTCCGGATCGACGCGCCGCAGCGAAATCTCAACCCGCTCGGCTTCGCGCTCCAGGCCCATCCAGCGTAACTTCAGGATACGCAAGATGAGCTCATGCGACGCGCGCTCGTCGGGCGGCAAATTCGGGCGTTCCTGGACACTCGCATATCCCTTCATCATGGCCTCCCTAAAGACCTTTCTTCCACCACAGTTCCAACGCGGAAACGGAACTATGACTGGTGCTTTGGCCAAGGTTAGAACTACCGCTCACCCGCCCGCAACCTCCCCTGCGAAAGCCCATTGCACGTTGCGGCTTCGCCTTACACTATGTTGTTGTTGCGAAGAGGCATCCCATGAACGAACAGCCGAAATACGACCTCCTTCTGCGCGGCGGGCATATGATTTGTCCGGCCTCCGGCATAGACGGCGTGCGTGACGTTGCAATTCGCGATGGCCACACCGCGGCAATCGAGGCGACGATCCTGCCGTCGAGCGCGCGCGAGACCATCGACGTTGCCGGCAAGCTGGTGCTGCCGGGAATGATCGATACCCACGCCCACGTTTATCAATATGTTACCGGCCGCTTCGGGCTTAATCCCGATATGGTCGGCGTGCATTCCGGCGTCACCACCGTGATTGATCAGGGCGGGCCGTCATGCATGACGCTGCCGGGTTTCCGGCACTTCATCGCCGAGCCTGCCGCCACGCAGGTTTATGCGTTCTTGTCGGCCTATCTCGTCGGTGGCCTGGAGGGGCACTATTATCCTAATCTGTATAGCCCCGACGGCGTCGATATCGACGCCACCGTGACCGCGGCCAATGCCAACAAAGACATCGTGCGCGGCATCAAAGGCCACGCCGAGATCGGCGGCTTCGCCCGCTGGGGCATCAAAGTGCTGGAAATGTCGGCGGAGATCGGTCGCCGCGCCGATCTTCCGCTCTACGTACATTTTGGACAGCTCTGGGGCTTGCCCGAGAACGGCGCCAACGGTGAAGACGCCGACACGATCCTCACGCAGGTGATCCCAAAGCTGCGGCCGGGCGACATTCTCGCTCATCCGTTCACGCGCCATCCCGGCGGCTTCGTCAACCGTCGGGGTGAAGTTCACACCGTCATTCGCGCCGCGATCGATCAAGGGCTGAAAATCGACGTCGGCCACGGCAGCCATTTCTCCTACCGCATCGCGCGCAAGGCGCTCGACGCCGGCATCGTGCCGCATACGTTGGGCGCCGACATGCACGGCTACAACACCGAGGTACCGCCGCCGGCCGGCACGCCGGCGCAGCACTACGACGATGAGAACCATCCGTTTCGCGGTCAAGCGCGGTTTTCGTTGACCCAGGCGATGAGTTCGATGCTGGCGCTCGGGCTTTCGCTTAACGAGGTGGTGCCGATGGTCACCTCAAATCCAGCGAAGATGCTCGGCCTGACTGATCGTCTCGGCGCGCTCAGACCCGGTTACGTTGCCGATGTCTCTGTGCTGCATGACGACCGCGGTCGCTTCATCTTGCGCGACAACGAAGATAACCGCGTGGTTGCCGAGCGGCTGTTACGCCCTGCCTTCTGCCTGCGCGCCGGCAAGCGCTTTGCTGCCGACGCGCCGATTCTGCCGCAAGCCGTCGCGGCTTAGTGACGCAAATTACTGACGTTTTACAGAGCGCCAGCGTGCCGCCGGCACAGAGCAGCCATCGCGAAACGCTCCGGTTTTTCGATGGCTGATCCCGCGGATTCCGGAATAAACTACCGGAAAGGTCCGCGCAGTCGGACCGACGGGAGGCTGCCAGGATGGTGAGAACCCTGCTAGCGCTGGCACTGTGTGCCGGTTGGACGCTGCAAGGTGCAGCATCCGCGAATGCGCAACCCTATCCCAAAAAAGAACCGATCAAGATCGTCGTGCCGTTTCCGCCGGGCGGACCGACCGACGGTATGGCGCGCATCATCTCCGAGCACCTGCAAACTGATCTCGGCCAAACCATCGTGATTGAGAACCGCGGCGGCGCCGGCGGCGGCATCGGCGGCAAGTTCGTCGCGGACTCCAATCCCGATGGCTACACGCTGCTGATGACTCCCGGCGGAGCGCTGACCACCGGGCCGGCGGTCAATCCCGACATCGGCTACGACCCGCAAAAGGTCTTCACGCCCATCTGCCAGCTCATCGAAACGCCACTGATCATCTCGGTGGTCCCGACGCTGCCGGCAAAGTCGCTGGCGGAGGTGGTGGCTTATGCCAAGGCCAATCCAGGCAAACTGATCTGGGGCAACCAGGGCTTCGGCACCGCGCCACATCTGCTCGCCGAAATGTTCAAGCTTGAAGCAGGCATCAATATGCTGGACGTGCCCTATCGCGGCACCGGACCGTTGCTCAACGCCGTTCTGGCTAAACAAGTGCAGATCATCGCCGATCCCTCTACCACCAGCCTGCCTTACATCCAGGCCGGCAACTTGCGGCCGATTGCGATCGCCGGCAGCGAGCCCGATCCGGCGTTGCCCAACGTGCCGACCGTGGTCCAGGAGGGCTTCCCCAAGCTGCAAGCACCGTTCTGGTTGGCCGTGGTGGCGCCGGCCGGAACGCCGCACGACGTGATCGACAAGCTCAATCACGCCTTCCGCGACGCGCTCGCGGCGCCCGATACCATCAAGAAGCTGAAGGCGCTCGGTACCACGCCGAAAATCGGCACGCCGGAGGAGCTTGGTGCGATGCTGGCCAGGGAATATGCACAATGGAAGACCGTCGTGCAGGCGGCACACATCGAGATGAAATGAGTTTGGGGCTCGGGAAAACTTAAGGCAGTTTACGCGTGCTGTAGCGATTCAAATAAGCCGCCATGTTCCGCCACGATTCACCCGACGAGGCTGCGTTCCGTGCCGAAGTGCGGACTTGGCTCGCGGCCAATCTGCCGGCCGCGTTGCGCGGACGCACCAACCGTCCGCCGCCCGCGGAACTGATGCCATGGTACCGCATGCTGTCGCGCAAAGGTTGGATCGCGCCGCATTGGCCGAAACAACACGGCGGCATGGGCGCCACACTGAACCAACAAATCGTCATGACCGAGGAGCTGGCGCAGGTTGGCGCCCCGCAATTGCCGGCTCAGGGGCTCAATCACATCGGTCCGATCCTCATCGAGTTCGGCACCGCGGCGCAGAAAGCGCGGCATCTGCCGCCGATCATCGAAGGTTCGGTGATCTGGGCGCAGGGTTATTCCGAGCCCGGCGCCGGCTCCGACCTCGCCAGCCTTGCGACGCGAGCGACATTGGAAGGCGATCATTTCATCGTGCACGGGCAGAAAATCTGGACCACGTGGGGCCATCATTCGGACTGGATGTTCGCGTTGGTGCGCACCGCCCCGCAGGCGCAGCCGCGCCAAGCCGGCATCAGCTTCCTGCTGCTTGATCTGCACAGCCCCGGCATCACGATCAGACCTATCAAGACCATCGCCGGCGACGATGAGTTCAGCGAGGTATTTTTCGACAACGTCATGGTGCCGGCCGAAAACCTGGTCGGCAAGCTCAACGACGGCTGGCGCATCGCCAATGCGCTGCTCGGACACGAGCGGCTGGGGACCTCAAACCCGCAATTTGCCTTGATGGCGCTGGAGCGCATCAAGACCATGGCGCGCGCTTCCGGCGTGATGGCCGACCCGACTTTCCAGGATCGGCTGGCGGCGGCCAGCATCAACGTCATCGCATTGGCGGCTTTGTTCAGCCATGCGGTGGAGCTCACCAACCGGCAGCACGGCCTTGGGCCGGACTCGTCGATCATCAAGATTTTCGGCTCCGAGCTTCTTCAAGCGCTCGACGAATTGCTGATAGAAGCGGCCGGCAGCCACGCGGCGGCGGAACAGCCGATCGCGACCGACTTCGGTGTTGTCGATGTCTCGACGCCGTTCCTACAAGTGCGGCGCGCCACCATCTACGGCGGCTCTTCCGAGATCCAGCGCAATATCGTGGCTCGCCGTGTTCTCAACCTGCCGAACTGACATGTCGAAACAAAAGCGGGCGCGGTAGGCCATGGAGCTGCATCTTAGTTCGGAGCAGACCTTGTTGCGCGAGGCCGCCGCGAAATTCGCCGCCGCGGCGGGGCCGAAGGTGGCGCGCGGCTTTCGCCGGCGCGACATAAGCTTCGCGCCGGAGAAGTTGCGTCAGGCCGGCGACCTCGGCTGGCTTGGCATTCTCGTACCAAGTTCGGCAGGTGGTCTCAGCCTTGGCCTTACCGAGCTTGCTTTGGTGCTTGAACAGGCCGGACGCGGACTCGTCTGCGAGCCGATCGGGCTTGCGGCAATCTCGGCGGCTGCGCTAGCGCAAGGGCACACGCCGCATCCGATGCTGGAGCGGACAATGAACGGCGCGGCGCTCGTCGTGCCGGCGCTGCAGGAAGACGCTCATTGCAACGATCTCGCTGAACCGCGCATGCGCGCGGCGGACGCGGACGGTTCAATCCGCCTAACAGGAACCAAGTCATTCGTTTGCGCCGACGGCGCCGACGGCTTTCTGATCAGCGCCTATGGGCGCGACGGACCCGCGTTGTTCTACGTGGATCGTCATGCACAGGGCTGCGAGCTGTCGGCGACACAGACGGTGGACGGCCGCAAGCTTTCGACGTTGAGGTTGAAGGATGCGCCGGCCGACGTCGTTCCGTCGCGACAATCGTCGCGCAATGCCGTCGAAGCGCTCACCGATCTCGCGCTGATCGCGTTGTCCGCGGAATTGCTCGGCGTGATGGAAAAGGCGCAAGAGATCACCCTCGACTATCTGCGCATCCGCAAGCAATTCGGCAAACCAATCGGCAGCTTTCAGGCGCTGCAGCACAAGGCGGTCGACATCTACATCCGCACCCAGACGACGCGGTCGCTTCTGTATCAGGTCGCCGCCAACAACGATCCCTATCGCATCGATCCGGCGCTGGCCGTCGCCGTGAAAGCCAAGGCCTCGGAAGATGCGCTATTCGTCACCGAGGCCTGCATCCAGCTTCACGGCGCCATCGGCTTCACCGACGAGCACGATATCGGTCTTTACCTCAAGCGCGCCATGCTCTTGTCCTCGCTGTTTGGCAATGCCGCGGCGCAGCGGCGCCGCTATGTCAATCTTGCCGACCTGACGGTATAGAGCCACGAAGCCCCACAAGAGACATGCAGCGAACCCTCATCGCGCAGAAGCGGGCGGATTTGCCGAACCAGGAGAAATCATGAGCGAAGAACAAACAGTCACCTACGAGCTGGACGGCGAGGTCGCGCTGGTCGGCCTCAACCGTCCGGACAAACGCAATTGCTTCAATCCGACCGTGATGAAGCAATTGCGCGAAGCCGTCGAGCACGCCGGCGAGGAAGCCAAATGCGGCATCATCTTCGGCCACGGCGACAATTTCTGTGCCGGTCTCGACTTGCGCTGGGCCGCCGAGAATTGGAAGAACGGGCGCTCGCAGCGACTGCCGTTCCCGTTCAACCGCAACACCTATTTCGAAGCGATGGCGCGCGGTAACATCCCATTCATCGCGGCGTTGCACGGCGCAACGCTGGGCGGCGGACTGGAAACCGCCGCCGCCGCGCATATCCGAGTCGCCGATGAAACCACGTATTTCGGGCTGCCCGAGGGAACGCGCGGTATCTTCATCGGCGGCGGCGGCTCGGTTCGCGTTGCCCGGCTGATCGGCTTTGCCCGCATGCAGGACATGATGCTGACCGGCCGTGTGCTGCGGCCCGAAGAGGCGGAGCGCTACGGCATCGTTCAGTATCTGGTGCCGAAAGGACAGTCGATGGCGAAGGCAAAGGAACTCGCGCTGAAAATCTGCAAGAACGCGCCGCTGTCGAATTTCGCCATCACCAACTCTCTGCCACGGCTGCAGGACATGTCCTACGACGACGGGCTCTATTTCGAGCGCATGGTGGCGGAATACACCCGCAGCCCCGAATCGATCACGCGGCTCAATCAATTTCTCGACAAGACGGCGCCGCGCCTTCGAATGCCGGAATAAGCGCGCGAAAACGATTTCAAGGAGAGTGGCAATGAGCTTGCGCGACAACGCGATCGTGGCCTACGCCGAAACCAAGGTGATGGAGAAGAGCGACCGCGACGTCTTCGTGCTCGGCGGCGAAATTCTCGAGGAATTGCTCGACAAGACCGGCATCGAGAAGAGCGAGATCGACGGCCTAGTATTGGCCGGCCTGACCGGCACCGGCGCAGCCAATCCGTTCTGGGCGCAAACCACGGCCGACGTGCTCGGCCTCGACGTCGGTTTTTGCGAGCAGGTTCACACCGGCGGCTGCTCGGCGGCGGGCTGCGTGGTGCGCGCGGCAGCGGCGATCGATTATGGGCTGTGCGATGTCGCGTTCCTGTTGTTCGCCGACACTCACGTGCTCGAGGACAAGACCGACCACAGTCACTCCTATCGGCGCGAGTGGACCGATCCGTACGGCCTGATGGGCCCGCCGGGCGCGTTTGGTCTGCTCAGCCGGGCTTACGAGGCGAAGTACGGTCTCGACTACCGGATGCTGGGCAAGATCGCGGTGACGCAGCGCAACCATGCGCTCCTTAACGAAAACGCCTGCGAAAAGCTGCGCGTGCCGATCACTGTCGACGATTACCTGAATTCGCGCGTCATCGCTGATCCGATCCGGCTCCTCGATTGCGTGATGCGCGCCGACGGCGCGGCCGGCCTGATCATGATGAGCCGCAAGCGCGCCAAGCAAAAGGGCCTGACCAAGTGCATCATTCCGATCGGCTATGCCGAACGCACCAACTTCAAGGGCGGCGAAAATTTGGTCGATGTCACCAAGAGCGGCCATGCAGTCTGCGGCAAGAAGGCGCTTGGCGAAGCCGGATTAAGCATCAAGGACATCGCCTCGTTCCATCCCTATGACGACTTCATCATCGCCATCATGCTGCAATTCGAGGCCTTCGGCTTCTGCAAAGCGGGCGAAGGCGTGTCATTCATCCGCGAGCACGATTTCTCGTTCAACGGCGATCTGCCGCTCAACACCGGCGGCGGCCAGATTTCCGCGGGTCAAGCCGCATGCTCGTCGCATAACCTGATCGAGGCGGTGCGGCAGTTGCGCAGCGAGGCGGGCAAGCGCCAAGTCAAAAACACCAAGAACGCTTTGGTGACCGGTATCGGCTGGATCAATTACGGGCGCAACTGGGGCTCGAGCGCTGCGCTCGTCCTGGTTCCGGAATAAGCGAGGGCGTCATGGCTAATCCCAACAAATCGTTGAACGACACGCTGGGCGTCAAACGCGCCATCCGCCATTTCGATTTCTCGGAGCCGTATTGGGAGGGAACGAAACAGAAGAAGCTCCTGATTCAGTATTGCAAGAAGACCGGCAAGTATCAGCATTTCCCGCGCCCGGTGAGCATCTTCACCGGGCGGCGGCGCGACATCGAATGGCGCGAGGTCTCCGGCAAGGGCGTGGTGTTCTCCTACACCATCGCCGGGCGCGGCACGCCGGCTTTTCGCGGCATCGAGCCCTACGCGGTGGTGAGCGTGACGCTCGATGTCGGCGTCAACTTCATCGCCAATATCGTCAATTGTCCGGCTGCTGACTTGAAGGTCGGCATGAAGGTGAGGCCCTATTGGCACCCGGTCGGCGACGGCACGCATTTGTTGATGTTCCAACCCGACAGGGACGCGGCATGAGCGGAGCGGAAGACGCTCGCGGGTCGGAGGCGGTTGCGAGATTCCTGAGTCCGCGCTCGGTCGCGATCATCGGTATATCGACCCGCGCCGGCAGCGCCGGGCAGATCGTTCTGCAATGCTTGAAGGTCAACGGCTTTTCCGGCGACATTCATCTGGTCGGCCGCACCGACGAATCGATCGACGGCCGGCCGGTGCTCAAGAGCGCCGATGCGCTGCCGGAAGGCGTCGACCTTGCGGTATTCACATTGCCGGCCAGCGCCGTGCGCGAGTCAGTCGAGGCCTGCGCACGGCGCAAGGTTGGCTCCGCTTTGGTCTTCGCCGCGGGCTTCGCCGAGGTCGGCGATTACGCCACGCAGGACGCCGTCACCGCAGCGGCGCGCAACGCAGGGCTCGCGCTTGTCGGACCCAACTGCCTCGGCTTCACCAATAATGTCGACGGCATGTTCTTGCACATGCTGTTTGCACGGCAGGCGCTGCGCGGCGTCGAGCGCGGCGTCGCCTTCGTCGGTCAAAGCGGCGGCTTGGTCGGTCACTTCCAGCGCGCCGCCGACGGCCGCGGCATCCCGATCTCTTACGTGATCTCGACCGGCAACGAGGCAGGGCTCGAATCCACCGACTTTCTTGAGTTCCTAGTCGAGGACCGGTCCACCCGCGTGATCGTTTTCTACTGCGAGGAGATCAGGCGTCCGCAGGCGTTTCTCGCCGCGCTGCGGCGCGCCCGCGCAGCCGGGAAGCCGGTGGTGATGATGCTGACCGGCCGAAACGCCAAATCGCGCAAGGCGGCGCAATCGCATACCGGCGCGCTGATCGGCGATTTTGCCGTCATGAAAACCCAAGTCGAAGATGCCGGCGCCATCGTCGTGCCCACCATGGACGAGACCATGGATCTCGTTGAAATCCTGCAGCGCTTCCCCTCCCCGCCCAGCATGGGACCCGGCATCCTCACCGCATCGGGCGCTTACGTCGGATTGACCGACGATTTCGCCGAGGACATCGGGCTTGAGATTCCCGAGCTCGATCCGGCAACGCTGAAAAAGATCGGCGACACGCTGCCATCCTACGGCAATTACGGCAATCCGCTCGATACCACGGCCGGCTTCGCGCCATCCATGCTTCCCATTGTGACCAAGGCGCTGATCGACGATCCCAATGTCGGAATGCTGTTCATCTCCTTTCCGATCAATACGGCGATCCCGGTGAGGGCGTTCAACGAGGGCATGGCGCACTCGCCTAAGCCCAAGGTGATGGTGGCGCTCGGCGATACCTGGACGCTCGGCGCCGACGTCGTCGAGGCGGTGAAACAAGGCCCGGCGGTATTTTCCCGCTCCTCCGACCGCATGCTGCGGGCAATCGCGCATTACGTCAGATACGGACGCCTGCTGGCGCGCACGCGGGCCAATGGCGTGGCCGCGCCGCTCGTCGGATTGCCTAAACTCGGCGCCGGCGCGCAGCCTGAATGGCTCGGCAAGCAATTGCTCGCCGCCGCCGGTATCCGCGTGCCTGCCGGCAAGCTGGCGCGAACGCCGGATGAGGCGGTCGCGATTGCCCAAGAGATCGGCTACCTGGTCGCGCTGAAGGCGCAAGCGGCAGCTCTGACGCATAAGACCGAGGCCGGCGGCGTCGCGCTCAACCTGAGCGACGAGTCAGCGTTACGCGCGGCCTGGGACGCGATGCTGCGCAACGTCAAACGCACCGCGCCCGGCGTGGCGCTCGACGGCATTCTGGTTGAAAAGATGTCGCCGCGCGGCGTCGAGCTGATGGTGGGGGCAAAGCGCGATCCCGGCTGGGGCACGGTGTTGTTGCTCGGCCTCGGCGGCATCTGGGTCGAGGCGTTGGGCGACGCGCAGGAGCTGCCCGGCAGCGCCGATGCGGCGCAGGTCCGCGAAGCGTTGAGCAAGCTGCGCGCGGCAAAGCTCCTGGCCGGCGTGCGCGGCGAGCCGTCCGCCGACCTCGACGCAGTGGTGCATGTCGTCCTCGCGACCGGCCGGCTGATGCAGACCCTCGCCGGACTCATCGAGATTGATATCAACCCGCTGATGGTCCATGCCGACGGACAGGGCGCGACGGCGCTCGATGCGCTGATCGTTACGGGCTGATTGACGTGGAGGAGATGCGGGCGCGGCCGCACTGGCTGGCTGGGGCGGGAGGATTCGAACCTCCGCATGGCGGAATCAAAATCCGCTGCCTTACCACTTGGCTACGCCCCAAAACGCGTTCGGAAGGCCGTCAGGCGGCCGGAACATAGCGACGGCTGCCTGACGGATCAATGTTCGTGGTGTTGCCGGCGCGCGCCCTATAATAACGTATGCAGCAAGAATCGATGAGGCCGCGCAAACGCCGTTCGCGCGGGATGGCTGACAGGAAGCACCATGTCCGATCAAGTCCTCGTGGCCGATGACGGCGCCGTGCGCCTCATTCGGATGAACCGGCTGGAGAAGAAGAACGCGCTGACCCAGCCGATGTACGAGGCGATGACGCGGGCGTTGGGCGAGGCAGCCGACAACGACGCGATCCGCTGCATCATGCTAGCCGGCGCGCCCGGCGCGTTCTGCGCTGGCGCCGACATCGGCGAGTTTCTGGAAAGCGCGCAAAGCGGCGGCCTGCGCCCGAAAACAGTCGAATTCCTCCATGCGCTGGCGCGCAATCAAAAACCGCTGGTCGCCGCGGTCGGCGGGCTTGCGGTCGGCATCGGCACGACCATGCTGCTCCACTGCGACTACGTGGTCGCCGCCGCGACCGCAACGTTGGCGACACCGTTCTCGCGGCTCGGGCTCATTCCCGAAGCCGGATCGAGCCTGCTTGCGCCCAAACGCATGGGCCACGCCCGTGCGTTTGCGCTTCTGGTGATGGGCCGTCCGCTTTCGGCCGAGGCGGCAAGAGAAGCCGGTCTCGTCAACGAAATCGTCGATGCCGCTCTGGTCGATCAGGTGGCGCGTAAGGCCGCGCAGGAAATTGCGGCATTGCCGCCCGGCGCGATCGCTGTGTCGCGGGCGCTCATTCGCGGAGAGCTTGACGACGTCGTCAAGCGGATCGATACCGAAACCATGCTTTTTCGGGAACGCCTGCAATCTGACGAGGCGCGCGCCGCGTTCGCGGCTTTCCTGTCGCGCAAGAAGTAAGTGATGTCGCTCGCTGGAAAGACCCTGTTCATCACCGGCGCGTCGCGCGGCATCGGACTTGCCATCGGCCTGCGGGCGGCGCGCGACGGCGCCAACATCGCCATCGCCGCCAAGACGGCGGCGCCACACCCGAAATTGTCCGGCACCATCTACACCGCCGCGGAAGACATCGAACGTGCCGGCGGCAAGGCGCTGCCGCTTGTGGTCGACGTGCGCGACGAGATTTTGGTCAAGAATGCGCTCGATCAGGCCGCGCAAAAATTCGGCGGCATCGATATCGTGGTCAACAACGCCAGCGCGATTTCGCTCACGCCGGTCGCCGATACCGACATGAAGCGCTTTGATCTGATGCACCAAATCAACGCGCGCGGCACGTTTGTCGTCTCCAAATACGCAATTGCTTATCTGGAAAAGGCGACCAATCCGCACATCCTGATGATGTCGCCGCCGCTCGACATGAAGGAAAAGTGGTTCGCGCCGCACACCGCCTACTCGATGGCCAAGTTCGGCATGAGTCTCGTGGTGCTCGGCCTTGCCGGCGAGCTGCGGGAGCAAGGCATCGCGGTCAACGCGCTGTGGCCGCGGACGGTCATCGCCACTGCGGCGATCCAGAACCTGCTCGGCGGCACCGAAAGGATGCAGCAAGCGCGCAAGCCGGAAATCATGGCCGACGCGGCTTACGCGATTTTCAATACGCCGGCCCGTGAATTGACCGGCCGCTTTCTCATCGACGATACGTTTCTGGCCGAGCGCGGCGTTACCGATTTCGACCACTATCGCGTCGATCCCACGCAAGCCTTGGCACAGGATTTCTTCCTGCCTGACGACATTCCGCCGCCGGCCGGCGTGCAGACGGTCGAAACCTATGGAGAGCGAAGGTGACCTACCGTGCGCCGCTCGCCGATATCGGATTTGCGCTGAGATATGCGGCAGACCTGCCGGCCGCGATCGACGAAGGACTGTTTTCCGATCTCACCATGGATGACGTTGACGCGGTGCTGGCCGAGGCGGGGCGCTTTGCCGGCGAGGTGATCGCGCCATTAAACCGGGTCGGCGACCAATTCGGCACGCCGTTCAAAGACGGTGCCGTCACCACGCCGCCGGGCTGGAAGGAGGCCTATAATGGCTGGAGCAACGGCGGCTGGAACGGCCTTGCCGCGCCGGCCGAATGGGGCGGTCAGGCGCTGCCGCAGATCGTCAATTCCGCCTGCATCGAAATGTGGCACGGCGCGTCGATCGGCTTCTCCGACGGACCGATGCTGACCGTGGGCGCTATCGACGCGCTGCATGCGCACGGCAGCGAGGCGCTCAAACGCGCTTTTCTGCCCAAGATGGTATCGGGTGAGTGGACCGGCACGATGCAGCTCACCGAGCCGCAGGCCGGGTCCGACGTGGGCGCGCTGCGCACGCGCGCCGAGCGCGCAGCCGACGGTTCCTATCGTCTCAAGGGCCAGAAGATCTTCATCACCTACGGCGAACACGACCTCACCGACAACATCATTCATTTGGTGCTGGCGCGGCTGCCCGATGCGCCGCCGGGCACGCGCGGCATATCGCTGTTCTTGGTGCCGAAGTTTTTACTCAACCCCGACGGCTCGCTCGGCGCCCGCAATGATATTCGCGCCCATTCGGTCGAGCACAAGCTCGGCATCCACGGCTCGCCGACTTGCACGATGATCCTCGGCGATCGCGACGGCGCCGTCGGCTACCTCGTCGGCGAGGAAAATGCCGGCATGGCCTGCATGTTCACGATGATGAACCGGGCACGGCTGGCCGTCGGTCTGCAAGGCGTCGGCGTCGCCGAAGCGGCCACGCAACAGGCTATCGCCTATGCGCGCGAGCGCAAGCAAGGCCGCACGGCGGGAATGAAGGCGACGGAATCGGCATCGATCATCACGCATCCGGATGTGCGGCGCATGCTGTTGTCCATGCGCGCGCTCACCGGAGCGGCGCGCGCCATTTGTTACGCCACCGCGATCGCGCTCGACCGTTCGGAGCGCAGCAAAGGCGAAGCGGCGCGCAAAGCCGGCCACGAGCGCGGCTCGCTGCTCACGCCCGTCGCCAAGGCGTTTTCGACCGACGTCGGCATCGAGGTCACCTCGCTGAACGTGCAGGTGCACGGCGGCATGGGTTTCATCGAAGAGACCGGCGCGGCGCAACTTTATCGCGACGCGCGGATCGCGGCGATTTACGAAGGCACCAACGGCATTCAGGCAATCGACCTAGTCACGCGCAAACTGCCGCTGTCCGGCGGCGCCACGGTCGCGACGCACATCAAAGAGCTGCGCGGCATCGTCGAGGCGGTGAAGGCGAGCAACGATCCGGCGTTCGGCGCGACGGCGGTCCGACTCGAGGAGACGGTGGCAAGCCTGGCCCGCGCCACCGAGTGGATGCTCGGCCGCAGCGACAAGGAGGCCGACGCCGCGCTTGCCGGCGCGACACCCTATCTGCGGCTATATGGCCTTGCGAGCGGCGGCTGTTTGCTCGCCCAGCAGGCGCTGGCCGCGCTGCGGCTCGGCAATGAGGCAGCGCCGAGGGCGGCGCTGGCGCGGTTCTTTGCCGAGAATGTTGCGGTTCAAGCTGGCGGTCTTGAGCGCACCATCATCGAAGGCGCGCCCGGCTCGCTTGGCGCCGAGGCAGCGCTCGCTTGATGGTTTCCCTTACGCTTGACCCATCCTACATTGTTTGAATGTCCACTCTCCTCATCACCCACCCTGCTTGCCTCGACCACGTGACGCCGCCCGGCCATCCCGAGCGGCCCGACCGGCTGCGTGCCGTCGAGCGCGCGTTGGAGGCGGAAAAGTTCCAGTCACTCGCACGTGTCCAAGCGCCTCTGGCACCGGTCGACATCGTCGCGCTGTGTCATCCGATGGACTACATCGAGGAAATCCGCGACGCCACGCCACGCGAGGGCTTGGTGCGGCTGGATGCCGACACCTCGATGTCGTCCGGTAGTTTCGAAGCGGCCTTGCGCGCGGTCGGCGGCGGCATGCATGCCATCGACGAAGTATTCGCCAAAAGGGCGAGCAACGCCTTCGTCGCCACTCGTCCACCTGGCCATCACGCCGAAACGGCGCGGCCGATGGGCTTTTGTTTCTTCGACAATGCCGCGATCGCGGCGCGCTACGCGCAGAAGCAGTACGGCATTGCGCATGCTGCGATCATCGATTTCGACGTGCATCACGGCAACGGCTCGCAGGAAATCTTTTGGTCGGACAAATCGGTGATGTATTGCTCGACCCATCAGATGCCGCTGTTTCCCGGCACCGGCGCAATCGACGAATCCGGCGAGCACAATACCGTCGTCAACGCGCCGCTTCGCCCCGGCGACGGCGGCGAAGCGTTCCGCGCCGCGTTCGAAAACCGCATCCTGCCGCGGCTCGCTGATTTTCGCCCCGAATTGATCGTCATTTCGGCCGGCTTTGACGCCCACGTGCGCGATCCGCTGGCCAACATCAATCTTGAGGAGGCCGACTTCGTCTGGGCGACGCAGAAGATCATGGAGATCGCCGACCGCTTCGCCGACGGCCGCATCGTGTCGATGCTCGAAGGCGGCTACGACCTGCAAGCGCTGGGCAATTCCGCCGCCGCGCACGTGCTCGCACTAATGCGAGGATGACGGTAGACTATCTGGCGGATCGGAGGGCCGGCGATGGCGCAGAACGAAAGCAAAGAAAATAAGGACACCCGCGAGATCGAACAAATGCCGTTCGAGCGCGCAATCGCCGAACTGGAATCGATCGTCAAACGGCTCGAAGAGAGCCAAGTGCCGCTTGAGGAATCGGTTACCATCTACGAGCGCGGCGAGGCGCTCAAGCGCCGCTGCGAAGCGTTGTTGCGCCAGGCGGAAGCGCGCGTGGAGAAGATCACGCTCGACGCCAAGGGCAACCCGACCGGCACCGAGCCGCTCGACGTGGAGTGACCGGTCACACCATTACCTCACCACCTCGTCCAATCGCCGTCGCGCTCGAAGGCAGCGGCCGCGCGATAGATCGTGCTCTCGTCGTAGTGACGCCCAACCAGCATCATGCCGATCGGGCGGCCGTCTTCCATGCCGCATGGCAGGCTGATCGCCGGATGGCCGGTGATGTTGAATGGACAGGTGTTGCGCGTGGGCTCCCAGCTTCGCCGAGTGATTTCCTGCGGCGAAGCGCCTTTTTGCGGAATTGGCGTCGCTTTCATCGGCGTCGTCGGCAACAGCAAGATATCGTGCGCCGACAGCGCGGCATCGTACGCCGCGCGCAGCCGCCGCCGAATATTCTGCGCCTTGGCATAATAATGCCCGCCGTAGCGGTCGAGAGTGTAATTGCTGAAGATCGACGATATCTTGATGGTGTCGGCAAAGCTGTCGGCGCGCTTTCGCCATCCCATCACCTTGTCCATCAGGCTAGTGACGTAAAGCCCTTCGTGGTTGATACCCGCACCGTTCATTTTCAAGAGCGTCACGCAAGCCGCGTCGCCGCGGATCGCCGCCCAGACCACATAGCCCTGCGCATGCGACGGCACCGATACGTCCATGACCGTTGCGCCAAGCTTGGCGAAGCGCGCAGCCGCGGAGCCGACGCGCGCATCGACGTCCGACTCAGAGTTCGGATGACCGAATCCCTCCTTCAATATGCCGATGCGTAAATCTTTGACGCCACCATCGAGCGCCTCGGTGTAACGGCCGGCAGGCACGCCGCACTGGCGTGAGTCGATACCGTCCGGCCCGGCGATGGCTTCGAGCAGCAGCGCGTTATCGGCGACATTCGCCGTCATCGGCCCGCAAGTGTCGATGGTCATTTCCAGCGGCGCGATGCCGGTATAGGGAACGAGACCGAAGGTCGGTTTCAATCCGACGATGCCGCAATGGCTCGCCGGAATGCGGATCGAACCGGCCTGATCGCCACCGATCGCCATGTCGACATCGCCGGCAGCAACCAAAGCGGCGCTGCCGGACGACGAACCGCCCGTGGTGTAGCCAGGCTTGCGCGGATTGTGCACCGGCCCGGTCGAACTGGTGTGGCTGCCGCCGGAGACGCAAAAATATTCACACACCGCCTTGCCGGCGATTTCGCCGCCGGCGTCCAGAATTCGTTCGACAATGGTCGCGTCGACGTCCGGCACATAGCCTTCGAGAATGTCGGCGCCGATCATCATCGGCACGCCAGCGACGCAGACATTATCCTTGATCGCCACACGCCGGCCAGCGAGCGGACCGCTTGGCCTGCCCTTGATCGATGTTTTCACGTACCAGGCACCGTAGCGATTTTCTTCGGCCGACGGGCGATGAATGGGGCCGCGCGGATATTTCACCGCAGGCAATTCGTCCGGCATAACGTCGAGCGCCGCATAAGCGGCAGATAGCGGCGCGGTGATCTCCTCGACCGCGCGCAGATAGTCTTCGCTCGGGTTCATGCCAAGCTCTCGCGCGGCGCGACGCAAATCCGCAAGATTGGGTTTTTCGAACATGGGCTTTCCTCGGAATTGACGGCTTCTAAGAGCGAAATGTGATTCGGGAGACTAATCTCAAGTCATGTCGCGGCGGAGACGACAATCCCTATTTCTGGTGGCATCTGCCAAGGCCAGACCCTCGATTTTGGGGCTCTTTACAGACGAGAACGAAAGAGGAACAATGCTCCGTCTGTGTCCAAGCGAAAGGACGACGATCATGGGCCCGGACAAAAGAAGCGCATGGCTGCGCAAGCTCGATGAAGAGTGCCCCCATCAGGTGGTGCTGCCGCGGCGGCAGCTCTTCGACGACAGCGAGATCATGGACTTCCTCATCAAATATGCCGGCACGTTCGACATGTATGTGGAGCACGATTACGCCGCGTTCGTGCGCTACTGCTTCGCCGATCCGATGGACGCGGAGGTTTTCCGCGCGCGCTTTGAGCCGAAGGACGAGCGGTTGCGGCTCGCGGGTTAGCGAACCGATCAGCGATGGTTTCGAACCGCCGCGCTGCAGGGCGCGAAAGCTGGTGCTTGCCGCCTAGTGTCCCGATTCCGAAGTTCGCATCATTGGGTGGCAAGCTCGTTTGCGAACTTCGGAATCGAAGGACACTAGCAACTTATTGATCTGGTGTGGCTTTGGTTCAGAAGTCCGCATAACGAGTTCGCGGCAACAATGATGCGGACTTCTGAACCGCCACACTAGTGCGGGTATCCAATCTCGCCGCGTGCCTTGCCGCGGAATACCCAATACGACCA
>JASHRW010000140.1 GCA_030037065.1 Xanthobacteraceae bacterium | reverse complement strand
AGCATGTCCGGCTTGACGATGTGCTTGGCGAAAATCTTCGGCCGCGCCTGATAGCCGATACGCAGCGCGTCGCGAAAGCCCTTGGTGATCAGCAGAAGCGTACGCTCACCTTTGCGTTCGAGCAGTGCATTGGTGGCGACGGTGGTGCCCATCTTCACGGCGCCGATGCGTTCGCTCGGAATCGGCGCACCCGGCGCGAGACCGAGAAGATGGCGAATGCCCGCCACCGCGGCGTCGCGGTAGGCCTCGGGGTTTTCCGACAAGAGCTTGTGAGTAAGCAGCGCGCCATCGGGCCGCCGCCCGATCACGTCGGTAAAGGTGCCGCCGCGATCGATCCAGAATTCCCAACGATTATCCGCACTGTCGGGCATGCGCTCGATTCCGTTCAACTTCTATGCCAGATTAACCGGCAAGGGCCCGCCAAGACGACTAATTGAGGAAAGAAAGATGCACAAGATCGCGATCCCCAAAGCCCAGACCGACCGCCTGCAAATGCGTTTGGGCAAGCTGCATCCGTTCGATGCGATCGATCCGCGCAACACCGCCTTGGTGGTGGTCGACATGCAGAACTACTTCGTCAAGCCGGGCCACCAGGGCGAAGTGCCGCTGGCGCGCGAGATCGTGTCGAACATCAACCGGCTGGCGGCGGAGCTGCGTGGGCGCGGCGGCCACGTGGTGTGGGTGCGCAACGGCACCAACGACACCCGCGAGAGCTGGTCGAATTATCACCAGTACCTGCAAAGCCGCGAGCGTGCCGAGCGGCGCTTGAAGTCGATGGAGATCGGCGAAGACGGTTACGAGTATTGGCACGGAAACGACATCCGGCCCGAGGACGCGCAGATCGCCAAGCAGCGCTACAGCGCCTTCATCCAGGGTTCGTCCGACCTTGAGCGGTATTTGCGCGAGCGCGGCATCGACACGCTACTCATTACCGGCACCGCCACCAATGTCTGCTGCGAAAGCACTGCGCGCGACGCCATGATGCTTAATTTCAAGGTCGTGATGGTGGCCGACGGTATGGCCACCCATACCGACGAGGAGCACAACGCCACGCTGTCGAATTTTTACGGCCAATTCGGCGACGTGCAGACCGTGGATGAGGTGGTGCAGTCGCTGGCGCGCGGGGACAAGAAGAAAGCGGCAGCGTAAGGCGCATCGTGCTTAACTCGGCGCCAAGCTTGGCTGCTTTGCCCCGACGGCAGAGAGGTCACTCCTGTCCGCCGGACAAAGCCGGACGTTATCGCATAACGCCAAGCGAACGCGCGCGAGCACGCTGTCCCAGCGGCGCGACTCGTCTTGCCGAAACAGCCGCATCGCAGGGTACCAGGGGCTATCGTCCCGATCGAGCAGCCAGCGCCAGTCAGGAATAAACGGCAGCAGCACCCATGTCGGTTTGGCGAGCGCGCCGGCAAGATGGGCAACGCCGGTATCGACGGCGATGATCAGATCGAGGTTGGCGATCAGCGCAGCGGTATCGGTAAAACTTTGCAACGCGCCACCGAAATGAACGATGCCGCTTTGCTCCCGGAGCACGCTCGCGTCGCTGCCACGCACTTCCGGCTGCAAGCTCACGACGGCGGCTTCGATCCCGTTTAAGCACGACAGAAAGCTGGCCAATGCGATTGATCGATTGTGATCGTTCTTGTGCGTCGCGCTGCCCGACCAGGCGATGCCGATTCGCGGCCGCCGCCCGAATTCGAGTCTCCCACTCCAGGCGGCGACCGCGTCGGCGGGCGGACGTAGATACGGGGTGACCGACGGCATCGCGCCGGTCGCCAGCGGCAGGCTGAGCAGCGGGCAATGGACATCGAAAGCCGGCAGCCGTTCGCCTTGCGAGACGATCTGGGCTACTCCCGGCAGGCTCTGCATCAGCTCGTACAGTGATTTTTGGACTTCGAGCACGACGCGCGCGCCGCGCTCGGCAACAAGCGGCACATAGCGGGCGAACTGGATTGCGTCGCCGAACCCTTGCTCGGCATGTAGCAGAATAGTCTGGCCGGCGATCTGGTCCTCGCCAAGCCACAACGGCTGCGCAAACTCGCGCCTGTGGCCCTTAAGTTGCCGGGATTTCCAGCGCCATTCGTACTTCTGCCAGCCGCGCCGGAAGTCGCCGATCAGCAACCGGGACATGGCCTCGTGGAAATGCGCCTCGGCGTAGTCCGGCTCAATGGCGATCGCCCGGCCATAGCTCGCCAATGCCTCATCGAAGCGCTTCAGATCCTGCAGGCTGACGCCGCGATTGATGAATGCTTCTGTGTAATGCGGCCGCAGCGCGACCGCGCGGTCATAGCTTGCAAGCGCGTCCTCGAATCGCTTCAGTTCGCGCAACGCATTGGCACGATTGAGATGGGCCGGGGCAAAATCCGGCTGCAACGCCAGCGCCCGGTCGCAGCTGGCGACAGCCTCTTCCCATCGCTGCAGCTCCTTGAGCGTGTTGGCGCGGTTGGAGTGTGCCTCCGCAGCGCCGGGCTCCGCGGCGATGCTCCTGTCGCAACTTGCCAGGGCCTCATCGTAGCGCCCGAGTTCGTGCAGCGCGGCGCCACGATTACAAAGCGCATCGGCATAGTCCGGCTGCAACGCAAGGGCGCGATCGTAGCTGGCGAGCGCCTCCTCATACCGCTTCAATTCGAGAAGCGCGTTGCCGCGGTTGTTCAGGGCAATGGCACTGTGTGGATCGATCTCAAGGGCGCGTCCGATCTGTTCGGCGGCGGCAGCGTGATCGCCGCGCTGATGCAAGATGACGCCGAGCAGATGAAGGCTGTCAAAATGGGCGGGCGACGCGGCGATGATTTGCCTGTAGATGGCTTCCGCGTCGGCCAGCCGGCCTTGCTGGTGCAGCGCAAGGGCGCGCGGAAACAAGACGGCGGCCGCATACGATGGCAAACGCTGCGCCGGCTTGGAGGGTGATGTCATGGACGGTGAGCTCGCGCGCGCGAATCGCTGCCGCATTATAGCGGCGGGCCGTGGGAGCGGCCGTCAATAACGGCGGCGCTTCTTACCGAGCGCGGTCGCCTTTTACGCCGGCGCCTTCATATCCTCCGGCGTCGGGATGAATTTTTCCATCTTCGCCGGCGCGCCATTCTTGCGCATCTCTTCGAGCCAGATGCGGTGGACGCGCGGGTCTTGATCCTCATATTCGATCTGGTCGCCGCCCTCTTTCAGACTTTTCGACACCGCCGGCTTGTCGTCGCCGCCGGCGCCAAGCAGCGAGATGCGGTTCGCCAGCGTCGTCGGATAACGCAGTCCGCCGACCGCGGTGGCAAGATAACGCGCTGGCTGCGGGCCGGTATTGAAATGCTGATGGAATTGCCGGTCGGCCGGCACCAGCACCATGCCATGCTTCCAGTCGATACGCCGGAAGTCCTTGTCGCCCTCAAACCACATCAGCGAATAGCCGAGCCCCACCACGCACATGACGTGGAAGCTCGGGCCGTGCCGGTGGCCTTTCTTGTAGGTGCCGACCGGCATTTCGGAAATGTGCGCGTGCATGGTGCCGTCGGCGAGCACAAACATGATGTTGGTCCCGCCGCCACCGCGATCGCCCCAGCTTTTCAGCTCGATCGAGGTGAGATCGGGCACGAAATTGGTTTCCCACATATGATTGCCCTGGCGCACAGTGATGAGATCGCCCTCGCCGGAAAAATATTCCTTCTTGCCGGTGCGCTCGGTGAAATCGAAATCGTTGCCGAACACGAAGGCTTCGTTGTGGAAGACGTTCATCACCATCGGCAGATTGGTGGTGCTCACAAGCAGCGCGCGCTCAACGCCGCTGCCATTGAAATGTCGGTGCTTGGCATTGAGTGGGATGGCAAACAGGCTCTTTTCGCTCCATTCGAAGCTCCGCCGGCTGCCGTCTGAGAATTCCAATTGCGTCGAGCCGTGGCCTTCAAGAACGTAGACGACTTCCTCGTAGAGACGCCGCTGCGGGCTGGTCGATTTGCCCGGTGCCATCTCGAACACGAACATGTTGGCGAAATCGCCGCGGCCCTTCAGATGCACCGCGCCGCCGTTGATTCCGTAACGCGGCCACGGCGCGGTCGGCACGTCGAACAAATAGACACCGTAATCCTCGGTGAGCGGAATGCCCTCGCCCTTGAGCCATTCGAGATAGGGATCGATGCCGTAGCGTCCCC
>JASHRW010000139.1 GCA_030037065.1 Xanthobacteraceae bacterium | reverse complement strand
AAATCCGGCGACGTGATCGCGGAAATCGAAACCGACAAGGCCACCATGGAGGTGGAGGCGGTCGACGAAGGAACGCTCGGCAGGATTTTGGTGCCGGAGGGCACGGCCGACGTCGCCGTGAATACGCCGATCGCCATGATTTTCGGCGAAGGCGAAGACCCTTCCGCGCTCAAAAACGGCAAGACGACCAAAGCCGAAGCCGGCGTTACCGTGCCGGCGCGTCAAGAGAAGGCCGCCGAATCTGCACCGCCCGCGGCGACCAAACCCGCGCAAGCGCCGCCGCCGGTGCCGCCGAAGACCGGAACCGTCGAGGCGCCGGCAAGCGCAGCCGCGCCGGAGCCTGACGTCCCCGAAGGTACGCAGATGGTCACCATGACCATGCGCGAGGCGCTCCGCGACGCGATGGCCGAGGAGATGCGCCGCGACCCCGACGTATTCGTGATCGGCGAGGAGGTCGCCGAGTACCAGGGCGCCTACAAAGTGACCCAGGGCCTGCTCGACGAATTCGGCGACCGCCGCGTCATCGACACGCCGATAACCGAGCATGGCTTCGCCGGCCTCGGCGTCGGCGCAGCCTTCGCCGGATTAAAGCCGATCGTCGAATTTATGACCTTCAATTTCGCCATGCAGGCGATGGACCAACTCATCAACTCGGCAGCGAAGACGACCTACATGTCCGGCGGCCAGGTGCGGGTGTCCGTCGTATTCCGCGGCCCCAACGGCGCGGCGGCGCGCGTTGCCGCCCAGCACAGTCAGGATTATTCGGCTTGGTATTCGCACATTCCCGGCCTGAAAGTGATCGCGCCCTCGACCTCCGCCGACGCCAAGGGTTTGCTCAAGGCCGCCATCCGCGATCCCAATCCGGTGATGTTTCTGGAAAACGAAATTCTCTACGGCCATTCATCGCCGGTGCCGAAGCTCGACGATTACGTACTGCCGATCGGCCGCGCCCGCGTCGTGCGCAGCGGCAATGACGTGACCATCGTCGCCTGGTCCATGGGCATGAGCTATGCGCTCAAGGCCGCCGACGAATTGGCGAAAGAAAATATCTCCGCCGAAGTGATCGACCTGCGCACGCTCAAGCCGATGGACAGCGAGACAATCGTTGAGTCGGTAAAGAAAACCGGTCGGCTGGTGACAGTCGAAGAGGGCTGGAAGCAATCCGGTGTCGGCGCCGAGATTGCCGCGCGCGTGATGGCCGAGGCGTTCGACTACCTTGATGCACCGGTCGCCCGCGTCACCGGCAAGGACGTGCCGATGCCTTACGCGGCGAATCTGGAAAAGCTTGCCCTGCCGTCGGTAGCGGAAGTGGTCGAAGCGGCGAAAACCGTGAGCTATCGCTGAGGAAGTCATGACGATCCTGCGCGGAGCCTGTCACTGTGGGCACATCGAGATCGAGCTGGCGACCACGCAGGCTGCATCCGATTTGCCGTTGCGGGCTTGCGACTGTTCGTTCTGCCGCCGGCATGGCGCCAAGACGACCAGCGACCCCAACGGAAAACTCACCATCCTTGCGGATTCCGGCGCGATCGAGCGCTATCGCTTCGGCATGCGTGTCACCGATTTCATCTTGTGCCGCGGCTGCGGTTCTTATATCGCCGCCATGAGCCGAGAGGACGGAAACGAACGGGCAACGTTGAACGTGGTTGGCGTCGCCATTCCTGAATTTGCGGCCCGCGACGCCGCACCGGTCAATCTCGATCATGAAACATCCGATTCGCGCCGCGAGCGCAGGCGCAGCCTCTGGACGCCGGCCGAAATCGTCGAGCGCGCCGCCGCCTGAGAAATTGCCATGCCCATCAACATCCTCATGCCGGCGCTTTCGCCCACGATGGAGAAGGGCAACCTCGCCAAGTGGCTCAAAAAGGAGGGCGAGGAGGTCAAGACCGGCGACGTGATCGCCGAGATCGAGACCGACAAGGCGACGATGGAATACGAAGCCGTCGACGACGGCGTGCTGGCGAAGATCGTGGTGCCGGAAGGCACCAGCGACGTGCCGGTCAATCAGCTCATCGCCGTACTGGCGCAAGAGGGCGAGGACGTGAAAGCCGCGGCTGCGGCAGCAGGGAAGGGCGCTGCCCCGGCGAAAGCCCCCAGCGCTGTAGCCCTCTCACCCCAACCCTCTCCCCAACGGGGAGAGGGAGTTGCCCAGCAAGCCGCTTCGCCCGCGACCGCGCCTCAAGCAAAAGCTCCGCCGCAACCTGCACCTCTCCCCGGTGCGGAGAGGTCGGCGCCGAAGGTGCCGGGTGAGGGGGGCCGCACCAACGGCCATGGCGCACCGGCCGGTGGCACGAACAGAATCTTCTCTTCGCCGCTGGCCCGGCGTCTAGCCAAAGAATCCGGCATCGATATCGGCCGCATCGAGGGCTCCGGTCCGCACGGCCGGGTAATTGCCCGCGACGTCGAGGCGGCGAAATCCGGTCGCGGGCTGCGCGCGCCGGGCGCCTCACCCGCTGCGGCGCCGGCTCCGCTCATCGCGCCGTCGATGTCGGACCAGCAGATCCGCGCGCTTTATGAAGACGGTAGCTACGAGGTTATCCCACACGACGGCATGCGGCGCACCATCGCGCAGCGGCTCACCGCCTCGGTGCAGACCATCCCGCATTTCTTTCTCACCATCGACTGCGACATCGGCAAGCTCGTTGCCGCGCGCGAGGAGATCAATGCTGCCGCGCCTAAGGACAAGGATGGCAAGCCGGCCTACAAGCTTTCGGTCAACGACTTCGTCATCAAGGCGCTGGCGCTTGCCTTGCAACAGGTACCCGACGCCAATGTGAGTTGGACCGAGGGCGGCATGCTCAAGCACAAGCATTCCGATATCGGCGTCGCGGTGGCGATGCCGAACGGTCTGATCACGCCCATCATCCGCCATGCGGAGACGAAATCGCTCTCCGCCATCTCCAACGAGATGCGCGACCTCGCGGTGCGCGCCCGCGGGCGCAAGCTCAAACCGCACGAATATCAGGGCGGTACCACGGCGGTTTCAAATCTCGGCATGTACGGCATCAAGGACTTCACCGCCGTGATCAACCCGCCGCATGCCACGATCCTCGCGGTCGGCACCGGCGAGGAGCGCGCCGTGGTGCGCGACGGCAAGATCGTCGTCGCACACATCATGAGCGTGACGTTGGGCTGCGATCACCGCGCCGTTGACGGCGCGCTCGGTGCCGTGCTCATCAGCGCGTTCAAAGCCTTGATCGAAAACCCGGTGATGATGCTGGTGTGACAGTGAATGGCTGATACTAGTTTCGACATCGTCATCATCGGCTCCGGCCCAGGCGGCTATGTGTGCGCCATCCGCGCCGCACAGCTTGGCTTCAAGACGGCCATCATCGAGCGCGAATATCTCGGCGGCATTTGCCTCAATTGGGGCTGCATCCCGACCAAGGCGCTGCTGCGCTCGGCGGAGATTTTCCACTACATCCAGCACGCCAACGATTACGGGCTGTCGGCCGGCAACGTGAGCTACGACCCGAGCGCCGTCGTGAAACGCTCGCGGGCGGTGTCGAAACGCCTCAACGACGGTGTCGGCTTCCTGATGCGCAAGAACAAGGTCGCTGTCATATGGGGCGAGGGGACGATCGACGCGCCGGGTAAAATCACGGTGAAGGCCGGCAAGAGCGAAGCGCCCAAGGGCGCACTCGGTCCGGGCTCATATCAGGCGAATCACATCATCCTCGCCACTGGCGCGCGGCCGCGCGTGCTGCCCGGCCTTGAGCCGGACAAAAAACTCATCTGGACCTATTTCGAGGCCATGGTGCCCGATCGTATGCCGAAGACGCTGCTCGTCATCGGCTCCGGGGCGATCGGCATCGAGTTTGCGTCATTCTACCGAACGCTCGGCGCCGAGGTCACCGTCGTCGAGGTGTTGCCGCAAATCCTGCCTGTCGAGGACGCCGAGATCGCCGCTTTCGCGCGCAAGAGCTTCGAGAAGCAGGGCATCAAAATTTATACCGGCGCCAAGGTGACGAAGCTCGCTAAAGCCACCGACAGTGTGATGGCGACGATCGACGACGGCAAAGGCGGCACGCAGACGCTGACCATCGATCGCGTCATCTCCGCGGTCGGCGTTGTCGGCAACATCGAAAATCTCGGCCTGGAAAAGCTCGGCGTGAAGACCGAACGCGGCATGATCGTCATCGACGGCGCCTGCAAGACAAACGTGCCGGGGATTTATGCCATCGGCGACGTGGCCGGCCCGCCGCTGCTCGCGCATAAGGCCGAACATGAAGGCGTGATTTGCGTCGAGGCGATCAAGGGATTGCATCCGCATCCCATGAACAAGCGCCTCATCCCCGGCTGTACCTATTGCTCGCCGCAGATCGCCTCAGTGGGCCTGACCGAGTAGGCCGCCAAGGAGCAAAAGCTCGACATTCGCGTCGGCCGATTTCCATTCGTCGGCAACGGCAAGGCAATCGCGCTCGGCGAGGACCAGGGCTTGGTCAAGGTCATCTTCGACCGCAAGACCGGCCAACTTCTCGGCGCCCATATGATCGGCGCTGAAGTGACCGAGCTCATTCAGGGCTACGTCGTGGCCATGAATCTCGAAACCACCGAAGAAGAATTGATGCACACCGTTTTCCCGCATCCCACGCTGTCGGAGATGATGAAGGAGGCGGTGCTCGATGCCTATGGGCAGGTGCTGAATATTTGAGGCGCTCAGACCAGCCCCGCCATCGGCTTCACGTCGGCGCTGCCGCCCGCAGTTGCAGCTATGCGAGTGAGTTCTTCTATTGTGGCGAAAGTTACGCATTAACGCGCGGAACCACGCGTTATCTCCTTAAGGTTTGTTCATGGCCTCGCGTGCATGAGCAGGCGCTTGACCCATGGCTTGCTTACCGCCGATGGCTTGCGGCGCAGCAACGCGCCCCGTAAGTATCTGTTGAGGCTTGGAAGCCTTGAGGAACCGTCATGACGGTCGTCATCGACAATGTGCTCGGCCCAGTTATGCCGCGCCACCCGGAAAAGGCGCATCGGCCGGACCAGCCGGCGTTGCGCAAACCCGATTGGATCAGGGTCAAGGCTCCCGTCTCTCCAGGCTACCTGGAGACTCAGCGGATCGTGCGCGCAAACGGCCTGCACACGGTGTGCGAGGAGGCCGGCTGCCCGAATATCGGCGAGTGCTGGGAGAAGAAGCACGCCACCTTCATGATCATGGGCGACACCTGCACGCGGGCGTGCGCCTTCTGCAACGTCAAGACCGGCTTGCCGGGCGCGCTCGATGCAGCGGAGCCTGAGCATGTTGCCGAGGCTACGCGGAAGCTCGGGTTATCGCACGTGGTCGTGACCTCCGTCGACCGAGACGATCTGGACGATGGCGGGGCGACGCATTTCGCCGCCGTCATCGGCGCCATCCGGGCACGCTGTCTCGACACCTCCATCGAAGTGCTGACGCCAGATTTTTTGCGCAAGGACGGCGCGATCGAAACCGTAGTCGCGGCACGCCCCGACATATTCAACCACAATCTCGAAACCGTGCCGGCGAAATACCTGACGGTGCGGCCGGGCGCCCGTTATTTCACCTCGATTCGACTCCTGCAGCGAGTGAAGGAGATCGATCCTGGAATGTTCACCAAATCCGGGATCATGGTCGGACTTGGCGAAACACGCAATGAAATCCTGCAAGTGATGGATGATCTGCGCTCGGCCGACGTCGATTTCCTCACCATCGGCCAGTACCTGCAGCCGTCGCGCAAGCATCACGCGGTGATCCGCTTCATGCCGCCCGAAGAATTCCAGGCCTTGGCGACGATCGCCTACGCCAAGGGGTTTTCAATGGTGTCGGCAAGCCCGCTCACGCGGTCATCGCATCACGCGGGCGAGGATTTCGCACGCTTGAGGGCGCTGCGGGCGACGCGCTGATCGATGCCGGAATTCTCTACCAACCGGCGAGTTAGACACGCTGCTTCCAAGATGTTCGACCTCGTCGCCGACGTCGAGCACTATCCGCAGTTCGTGCCGCTGTGCCAGTCGCTCGACGTGCGTAAGCGCAGCACGGAGGACGAGGGCAGGGTAGTCATCGTGGCCGATATGACGGTTGCCTATAAATTCATTCGTGAGACCTTCACCAGCCGCGTGACGCTCGATCGCCCTGAACTCGCTATTCTGGTTGAATATCTCGAAGGTCCGTTCCGCCGCATGAACAATCGCTGGATATTTCACCCAATCGACGCTCGAAGTTGCGAGGTCGAATTCTTTCTCAGTTACGAATTCCGCAGCCGGGCGCTTGGATTGTTGATGGGTGGCGTGTTTGACGCCGCCTTCCGTCGCTTCGCCGCGGCCTTCGAGCGGCGCGCCGACCAGGTCTACGGTACGCAAGCGGCATAAACGGCTCGGATATCGCCGCCGCATCGTGTGTTGCCGCGCGATATGCTATTCCTCGTTATCTCGGGTGACAGCGGCAATCGCGCTGGAGGGTGGAATGTCAGGGCCGCGCAAGACGGAAATCCGCAGTCAAAAACGGCTGTTCGACGACTTCTTCAAAATCGACGAGGTGATCGTCTCGCACGAGCGGCAGGACGGGACGATGAGTCCCGACGAACGGCGGCTGGTATTCGAGCGCGGCGACGCTGTCGCGGTGCTGCTTTACGACCCCGATACGAACAACGTCGTGATCGTCAATCAATTCAAGGTGCCGAGCTTGATAGGGCGCCGGCGCGACGATCCTGGCACGGTAGACGGCTGGATCACCGAGGCGATCGCCGGAATGATCGATATGAACGAGACGCCCGAGCAAGCGATCGTTCGCGAGACAATGGAGGAAACCGGCTACAAAATCGAACACCCGCAATTGATCGCCAAGTTTTTCTCATCGCCGGGCGGCACATCCGAGCGCATCTTTCTCTATTTTGCCGAGATCAGCGAAGCAGACCGAATCGGCAAGGGTGGCGGGCTTGACGACGAAGACGTTACGGTCTTGCAGATCAGCGCCAATGAGCTTTTCGATCACTTGGAAAAAAAGAAAATCGAAGATCCAAAACTCATTATCTCCGCTTATTGGTTGCAGGACTACATCAGGCGAATGCGGCCGCTCGCTCCATCGACGGTGAAATACTCCGTCAAGGAGCGACCGGATCTGTTCGTCGGCCTTAAGACCGGCTCCATTGACGACGTCAGAGGCGTCAGCATCTGGGTCAACACCGAAAATACCGACATGATGATGGACCGATTCATCGGCCGTACCATCTCGGCTCGCATTCGATATCTGGGCGCCAACAAGGACGAAGACAGTGTCATCGACGACACCATCCAGGAAAGCTTGCGCAGCGTCATCGGCGAACGGGCGCACGTCAAGATCGGCACCGTCATGGTCACGGAATCAGGCATGCTGTTCGGCACCCACGAAGTAGAACGGGTATTTCACGTGGCCACGGTCGAAGGTGGGCCCGGTGCGGGCGTGAAGGCAGATCCGGACAAGCTGAGGATGTGCGTCGAAAGAGTTCTGAGGAGAGTCGACCGGGAAAACAATCGCCTGTGGCGTATCTTACGAAAGAAACAATTGACCTCGATCATTTTCCCGATGCTGGGTGCCGGCGACGGCGGCCTTACCGTCGAAAGCGTGGCCGAGAACATTATTCCGGTTGCTATCAATTATCTGTGCAATACGCCCAACCCGACGCTTAAGGAGATCTATTTCCTCGCCTTCAAGGCGCGCGATCGCAGCGCCTGTGCTCGGGTGCTCGATCGTTTTGCCGCCAAGGAAATACTGAAGCGTCCGGGGAGCGCCTAAATGGATCGACGCAAGGCCTTGGTGTCCTGGTGGCGAGAATTGGGGCCATTCCTGCAGCGAAAATTTTGGCGGCCGCTCCGCAGCATGATGGAAATCTTCCATGTGTTGCCGCTTGCAGCGGCCGTCATCCTTTTCGTGCTTCTGGCCACCGACGGCCAGTTTCGCGAAATCTATATTGCCTATTTGGAAGGACCGAATGGCGATGTCTTGGCGTGGCTTGCAGCCCTTGGGTCGGCGACGGTGATCTTGGCTTTGATCAGCGCGGTGCTTCGCGAAGCGCACTTGGCGCTCAGCTCGATGCGGATCAACGTCATCTACTCAAGCTATTCGAACCCGGACGCCAATTCGTCGCTGCATGTTCTGCAACGGACCGCCGGCTTTGGCTTGGCATTCCTTCCGTGGCTCGGGGTAGCGACCGGGCTGTACGCTGCGCGAAACTTTGTTTCCGACCGATATTGTCAATTGCTCAATGTCGCAAAGGTCCCGGCCAGCACGCTCAAGGATATGCAGCATTTATTGCTGCCAGGCGCCTGGGCAATTGTCGTAGCAGTCATTTTTCTCGGAGTAGCGACGACAATATTTTCATGCATCGACCAACAATATCGGGTGGCGCAACGCGCGGTCGCTTTCGTAGCTCCGCCGTTGGCAGTGCTCCTGTTCCTCTTGTTCACCGACAAGCTGGACCCAAATCTGTTGGCATTTTGGCCGATCGTCATTTGCATTTTCATCGTAGTGCTGACGGTTCTGTATTTTCTCGGTCATCAATGGCTTTACCGGCGACGGACCGGGCCTATTTTATTTCGTTCGCAGATTGATTCGCCGGACGAAACTGACATCAACGCGGAGCGGAATCTGGCGGTAGGATGGGCGCGGCAGTTCAGGTTCCGGGTGCTGTCGCCGCTGTGGTCCCTGATGGCTCACCCGGAGTTCACGACCGGAATCAGCCTGCGCAGGCGTCGCCGCCAGATGCTCGTCATTTGGGCGTTTCTGCCATGGTCGCTGCTGGCTCTCTATTTTGCGATCGCACCATCATTTGCGCCGGCGGCGCAGGATTCGGATTTGTGGGCGCAGACTGCAACCAAAACGCCGCTGTCGCTCTGTCCGATTGCTGGTACGCATGTTCCCGTGCCCGGCCACTGGACGATCTTCCCCGTCGCGATATGCGCGACGATCGGCGTCGGTTTGCTGATCTGCTTCGCTCTGAACCGGATTACTGAAAAGTGGATGTGGCGGCGCGTGGCGATCATCGGTTTGGTTCTTGCGCTTATGGTGGCGGCGAGAATTGTGTCGATGCTGGGCGTGGATACCGTCGTCTCAGTGTATCGCTTCGTCGGCCCGCTCGGTACGGCAGCGCTGCAATTGCTCTTTCTGATTTCCGTTTTTGCGTTGCTGGCGTGGCTTTCGCAGCGCTCCGGATTTCCGGCGCTGACGCTGGTCATCCTCGCGCTCGTCGTCAGCGTGCTTTATCCCGATCACGTCGGACTGACCGCCCTTGCGCTTGGAATGGCTTGCCTCGCATTTGCCGTCGTCGCGATTCTGTCAGATCTCCTGCCTGTTGCTCTAGTCGCCCTGATTCTCCCGATTCTCGGGATCATCAATTGGCATGATTTGCAGGACGTGCCTCCGGTTAATCAGAATCCCCAGTCCGAAAAGTTGAGCGTCGCTACGGCATTCCAGAGCTGGCTCAAGCAGCGGGGGCTCACAACTGCCCCATCCGGAACCGCTCAGCATCCAGGGGCCGGCTGCACCGGCGACCTGCAAGCGGCGGCGCCTCCCGCGGCAAACGGCAACGGCAGCAAGAAATACCCGGTGTACATCGTTGCCGCCGAAGGCGGCGGGATTTACGCGGCCAGCGCCGCAGCCGTCTTTCTGTCAAGAATGCAGAGACTGTGCCCCGATTTTGCCGACCATGTATTCGCCATCAGCGGCGTTTCGGGCGGCGCGATCGGAGCAGCCATCTTCCAGTCTTTGGATCAGGCATCCGCGTCGGATACGACCCCGCCCACCGCATCACACTGCCCGGGCGTCGCAGAGAAACGCGACGATCATACCTCGTTGTCGCAGCAAGTGACCGACGTCATGGAGGACGACCATTTCTCGCCGGTCGTCGGTTCGATTTTTTCCGAGCTCTTGGGCTCGTCCACCGGACGCGCCGAAGCGCTTGTGGCAAGCTTCGAAGATTCGGTCGCCGCTCATAATGCGGCCGCGGCGGCGGAGCTTTGTGCGCCATTCGCCAATCACTGGTCAGCGGCTGCCGGTGTGCCGGCTCTCGTCTTAAACTCCACCTGGGTTGAAACCGGCTTTCGCGTGGCCTTTGCGCCTTTCCACCTACATGACACCGATGAATCTCTCTACTCATTTTCAGACGCCGGGATGCCGGACGAACACGATAAATCGCTGATGCAGGCAGCCGCCGTGAGCGCACGCTTTCCGCTTATCCTGCCGCCATTTTCTGTCGTCATGCAGGATTCAAATCTCGGCGAGCGAAAGCGGTGGAATTTCGTCGATGGCGGATATTCCGACAATTCCGGAGCAACGACCGCATTCGATCTCTATAGAACCCTCAGGTCGGTTGCTCCCTCGAACGTCGATTTGGAGATGATCCTGATCTCGAGTTCGGTGCCGCAGCCGCAGCTGTTCGGCATGGCAATCAACGGAACGGTATTCCGCGATACCGTGGCGCCGATCGACGCACTGATGAAGGTGAGGGAGGATTTGGGCAACGAGGCGGTCGCGCGGTTGTGCAGCATACTTTACCCGAAGGATCGCAATAGCAAAGCGCAGTCGCAATCGCTGGCGGGAAGCGCCGGCAATGGCAATTCGGAGGCGCTCGGCGAATGCGTTGACCACGCCGCGGACACGCAAGCGCCGCTGCGAATTATCGAAATTCAGGACCAGACTTACGGCTTGGCGTTAGGTTGGAAGATCTCGCGGACCAGCTTTTCAGTCGTATCTTGGATGCTGGGGCAACCCGGACAATGCGACAGAACTACTCTCGCCGGGCAACAGCAGGGCAGTCCGAGTATACTGGAAAGCACTCCCGCGGAATCCAGCAATGACACCGGGCCTAATCTCACCAACGAAATCGTCAACCGAAACAGTTGCGCATTGCAATCGATAGAGCGATCGCTTTCGGGCTGACTCTGCTCCATGCGGATTGCCGAAATTTCCCGAGCCTCGCTTCCTCACTGTATCAAGGCTTCCAACAGCGCCAGCGCTTGCCCGATGGAGCGCTCGCGCACGCGGCGCCGACCGATCTTGCCAAACAGACGGCGGCGCTGCAGGCGCCTGCCGTCGCGGCTCGCGGCGGCAAAGTGCACGAGCCCGACAGGCTTCTGCTTGGTGCCGCCGCCCGGACCGGCAATGCCGGTGATCGCCACCGTCAGATCAGCCGGTGACTTTCGCAGCGCGCCCGCCGCCATCGCGACGGCGGTCTCCGCGCTCACCGCACCATATCGCTTGAGGGTTGCCGCAGGCACACCAAGCATCGATTGTTTTGCTGCGTTCGAATAGACAATGAAGCCGCCCTCGACCACGTCGGAAGCGCCGGCGATTTCGGTCAGCGTCGCCGCGACGAGGCCGCCGGTGCATGATTCCGCGGTAGCAAGGCGCAAGCCGCGCGCGCGGCAAAGATCGAGCAGGCGCTTGGCCGCTGCGTGCAGCTCCCGATCAATCATGCTCCGACCCACGGCAGCCGCAGCGTCGCTGTCGCCATGGCGACAATGCCTTCGCCACGGCCGGTAAAGCCCATTTTCTCGCTAGTCGTCGCTTTGACCGCGACACGATCGGCGGAGATGCCGGCAATGGCCGCGATTTGCGCGCGCACGACGTCGCGGTACGGCGAGACACGTGGCGTTTCGCAAACGACCGTGACGTCGAGATTGCCGATCATGCCGCCGCGCGCCCGCACCCGCTCGCAGGCAAAGGCGAGAAAGCGATCCGACGAAGCGCCGCGCCATTGCGGATCGCTCGGCGGAAAATGCTGGCCGATATCGCCTTCGGCCAGCGCACCGAGAATGGCATCGACCAGCGCATGTAGGACGACATCAGCATCAGAATGTCCGGTCACGCCGCGGCCATGCGGGATACGGATGCCGCCGAGCGTCACATGATCGCCATCGGCGAAGGCGTGAACATCGAATCCGGTTCCCGTGCGCACGTCGGCAAGCGCCGTCGCCTGCATGAGTTCGGCGCGGGCCAAATCTTCGTTGGTGGTCAATTTCACGTTTGCAGCCTCGCCTTCGAATACGCGGACGCGATGACCGGCCCATTCGGCGAGGGCGGCATCGTCGGTAAAGTCGTCGCGGCCCGCCGCCGCCGCGCAACGATGCGCGTCAAGGATAAGAGCGAATGCGAACGCTTGCGGCGTCTGCACCGTGCGCAACCGGCTGCGATCGAGCGTTTCACTCACCATGGCATCGGCATCGATTTTTTTCACCGTGTCCGCGATTGCGACGCCCGGCACGGCCGCACCGTGCCGTTCGCCGGCTTCTACGGCGCGGTTGATGAGCCCGCCGCTCAAGAACGGACGCGCCGCATCGTGTATGAGTACCAGTTCGGGGGCACGCGCCAGCAAGGCCTGCAGCCCCGCATAGACGGAAATCTGCCGCGTTGCCCCGCCCTCAATCGGCTCCAAGAGCTTATCGAGGCCCCTGCTTGCGCCTCGAAACAGTTCCGTGTCCGCGGAATGGATGACCGGCTGCACCAGATCGATCCGCGGATGGCCGGAGAGCGCGGAAAGGGTGCGGCGGATCGCTGGCGCCCCAGCGATCGTGCGATATTGCTTGGGGATATCACCACCGGCGCGCTGGCCCCGGCCGGCCGCAACGATTACCGCCGCAACAATACCCATGCGAAATGCCCACTCCGTTTTGCGGCCCGCTTTAGTTAGCGCATGTTCCCAAAATGTGCGAACAGCCGTTGGCTGGTTCCGCGGCGTAATCCGCGCCGCGTTCCCGGGCACGTACAAGAGTTAAGAATATTGCAGTGCAGCACTTGCGCTGAGCAGCATTTTGGCTAAAGTATATGCACGATATTTTTCCGCCTAATTCGCGGGCATATGACATTGACGAGACACCGCACCCCTCCAGAAATGCACCTGACGATCCGCAAAGCGTTGATATTAAATCGCTTTTCTGATCCGTGGCGAAGCGTTGCCGAGGGCCCAGCATGAGCACGGCCGAACCTCTCGTCATGGTTTCGGCGGCCGATGCGGTGCTCAACGCGCTGCCGCATCCAGTGGTCGTCGTGGCCGCCGATGGTAAGGTGGTCGACGCCAATGCGGCCGCCGAAGCCTTTTTCGAAGTCTCGGTACCGCTTCTTCGACGCCAGTCGCTGCGCGATCTGGTGCCGTTCGGCAGTCCCTTGCTGACGCTGATCGAGCAGGTGCGCGCGCGCGGCGCCGCGGTCAACGAATACAAGGTCGATCTCGGGACGCCGCGCAATCCCGGCGACCGGCTCGTCGACCTGCACGTGGCGCCGTTGCCGGAGCAACTCGACTACGTCGTGGTGATGCTGCAAGAGCGCACCATTGCCGACAAGATGGATCGCCAGTTGACCCACCGCGGCGCAGCGCGCTCGGTCATCGCGCTCGCCGCGATGCTCGCCCACGAGATCAAGAATCCGCTGTCCGGAATCCGCGGCGCAGCGCAGCTCCTCGAACAATCGGTCAGCGACGACGACCGCACGCTCACGCGGCTTATTTGCGATGAGGCTGATCGCATCGTGAAGCTCGTCGACCGCATGGAAGTGTTCGGCGACGAGCGTCCGGTTGAACGCGAGCCGATCAACATCCACGTCGTGCTCGATCACGTCAAACGGCTGGCGCAATCCGGCTTCGCCCGCAATACAAAATTCGTCGAGGACTACGATCCGTCGTTGCCGCCGGTACTGGCGAACCGCGACCACTTGGTCCAGGTCTTTCTCAATCTGATCAAAAACGCCGCCGAGGCGATCGGCGAAAATACTGCGGGCGGCGAAATCGCCCTCACCACCGCCTTCCGTCCCGGCGTGCGCCTTTCATTGCCGGGCGCCAAGACGCGCGTCTCGCTGCCGCTCGAGTTCTGCGTGCGCGACAACGGGCCGGGCGTGCCCGAAGAATTGCTGCCGCATCTGTTCGATCCGTTCGTCACGACCAAGCCGACCGGATCGGGCCTTGGCCTCGCCCTCGTCGCCAAGATCGTCGGCGACCACGGCGGGATCATCGAGTGTGAATCGCAGCCGCGACGCACCGTCTTTCGTATTCTCATGCCCAAATATACCGCAACTGGTGGCGCCGAGCCGGACGGCGCTCCGCATCTGCAAGGGGATCATTGATGCCTGCGGGAAGCATTCTCGTCGCCGATGACGATGCGGCGATCCGGACGGTGCTCAATCAAGCGCTTTCGCGCGCCGGCTACGAGGTTCGCTCGACTGGCAATGCCGCCACCCTGTGGCGTTGGATCAGCCAGGGCGACGGCGATCTCATCATTAGCGACGTGCTGTTGCCGGACGAGAGCGCTTTCGATCTGTTGCCGCGCATCAAAAAGACTCGGCCTGACTTACCGATCATTGTCATGAGCGCGCAGAATACCTTCATGACGGCAATCCGCGCCTCCGAGCGCGGCGCCTACGAATACCTGCCCAAGCCGTTCGATCTCAAGGAATTGATTTCAATCGTCGGCCGCGCGCTATCGGAACCCAAGGAGAGGCCGCGGCAAGCGGCCAAGACAGAGGATTTCGAATCCATTCCGCTCGTCGGCCGCTCGCCGGCGATGCAGGAAATCTACCGCGTGCTGGCGCGGCTGATGCAGACCGACCTCACCGTCATGATCGCAGGCGAATCCGGCACCGGCAAGGAACTGGTCGCGCGTGCGCTCCACGATTACGGCAAGCGTCGCACCGGGCCGTTCGTCGCCATCAACATGGCGGCGATCCCGCGTGATCTCATCGAGTCGGAGCTGTTCGGCCACGAGAAGGGCGCCTTCACCGGGGTTAATACGCGCAGCGCCGGGCGCTTCGAACAGGCCGAAGGCGGCACGCTTTTCCTCGATGAAATCGGCGACATGCCGATGGAGGCGCAAACTCGGCTGTTGCGCGTGCTACAGCAGGGCGAATACACCACGGTCGGTGGCCGCACCCCAATCAAAGCCGACGTGCGCATTATCGCCGCCACCAATAAGGATTTGCGCCAACTCATCCAGCAAGGCCTGTTTCGCGAGGATTTATTCTTCCGCCTCAACGTCGTACCGTTGCGGCTGCCACCGTTACGCGAGCGCACCGAGGATATTCCCGATCTGATTCGTCACTTCTTCGCACAGGTCGCGCGCGAGGGGTTGCCGCTCAAGCAGATTGATCAAGCAGCGCTCGACCGGCTCAAGCGGCATCGCTGGCCGGGCAACGTACGCGAACTGGAAAATTTGGCGCGGCGCCTTGCGGCCCTTTATCCGCAGGAGACGATCACCGCAGCGGTAATCGACACCGAACTCTTGCAGCCCACGCTGGTCGCGCCGGGCGAAAGCGGGCGGGCGGAAGACAATTTGTCGAGCGCGGTCGAGCGCTATCTCGCGCGCTATTTCGCCGGCTTTGACGAGGGGTTGCCACCACCCGGCCTCTATCATCGCATTCTGCGCGAGGTCGAAGCGCCACTGCTCTCCGCCGCGCTGACAGCGACACACGGCAACCAAATCCGCGCCGCTGATCTGCTTGGCGTCAACCGCAATACTTTGCGCAAAAAAATCCGAGATCTGGAAATCCAGGTCTATCGGACCAGCGGGGGTTGAGCCAACGTTTCGCGGCGAGACAGCGGATTTCAACGGTCGGCGACAAAGCGAATCTCGACCTTTGGCCCAATCCCTATTTTCCGTTGGCCCAGGAAATGTCGCAATTAGGCAACATTGTTGTATAAATGCATCACTTGGGGAGGGTGCGTGGCGGGCTCCATGCAACCCGCTGCTGTCGACAATAGTCCCACGTCGTAGCGAGCGTCCATGACGACTGTCGATCAGGTGGCACCGATCGAGCCGGCTGCCACGACACCCATGCCTGCAGCCTCGCGGCTGATCGGTGCCATCGCTGTCGGCGTCGCCTTGCTCTCGGCTACTGCTACCTTCCTGGTCCTCGCCGGGTTGACGCCGATTGCGCCGGTCGACTCGGTGGTCAAGGAGCTGCTGCTCGGCAATGTCGTGACTGGGCTGCTGTTGCTCGGCATCATCGGGCGGGAAGTCTGGGTGGTCGTGAAAGCGCGCCGCCGCGGCAGGGCCGGGTCGCGACTTCACGTCCAAATCGTCAGTCTTTTCGCCGTCATCGCCGCCGTGCCGACGATCCTCGTTGCCGTGGTCGCCTCGACGACGCTCGATCGGGCGCTCGATCGCTATTTCTCCAGCCGCACCCGCGCGATGATCCAGCAATCGATGATCGTCGCCGATGCCTATGTGACCGATCATGCCCAGATCATTCGCGGCGAAATTCTGGCGATGGCTTACGATCTCACCCGCGCCAAGCCCCTGTTTGACCAGAATCGCGATCAGTTCCGCCAGTTCCTCACAGCGCAGGCCAAAGGGAGAGGACTGTCAGCCGCCATTATCATCCGGCCGGACGGCTCGACCGTGGAGCGCGCCGATGTCACCATGCCAAAGCCGATCGTACTGCCGTCGGCGCAACTGCTCAGCAAAATCACCGAGAGCGAGCCGCAGGTCGCGCTCATTCCGCAGGGCGACCATGTCGCCGCCGCGGTGAAGCTGCGGGGCTACGACGACTTGTATCTTTACGTCGCGCAGATGCTTGATCCGACCGTTGTCCAGCAGCTGACGGCAACCCGCGAAAGCATCATCGAATACGGCAACCTCGAAGCGCGTCGACTCGGCATTCAGATCGCGTTTGCGCTCATGTTTGCTATCATCGCGCTCATCGTGCTGCTTTCTGCGACCTGGATCGGACTGGATTTCGCAAATAGATTGGTTGCGCCGATCCGCCGGCTGATCGGAGCAGCCAATGTTGTTTCGACGGGCAACCTGAACATACAGGTGCCCGTGCACCGTTCCGAAGGCGACCTTGCCCATCTCGGCGAGACCTTCAACAAGATGACCGCCGAACTGCGCACGCAACACGAGGACATCGTGCGCGCCCGCGACCTCATCGACAGCCGGCGGCGCTTCACCGAAGCCGTACTCTCGGGCGCCAGCGCTGGCGTCATCGGCGTCACGGCCGACGGCCGCATCACCATTCTCAACCGTTCCGCGGAACGCCTGATTGGACGCTCGGAAAGCGAGGCGCTGGGGCACCCGTTGCGTGAAATGGCGCCCGAACTCGCCGATATCTTCACTGCCGCGCGTGGCAGCAACCAGCGCTTGATCCAGCGCCAGGTCACGGTCACCCGTGACGGCCAGGAGCGCAACTATTCGATTCGTGTCACGAGCGAGCAGGCACCCGAATCCGACCACGGCTACGTCATCACCATCGACGATATTACCGAACTGGTTCTCGCCCAGCGCTCCTCCGCCTGGGCCGACATCGCCCGCCGTATCGCCCACGAGATCAAGAATCCGCTCACGCCCATTCAATTGTCGGCGGAGCGGCTGCGCCGCAAGTACGGCAAGCTGATCACCGAGGACACCGCCGTTTTCGAGCAGTGCACCGACACGATTGTGCGCCAAGTCGACGATATCAAGCGCATGGTGGACGAGTTCTCGCGATTTGCGCGCATGCCGAAGCCGGTGATCGCCGACGAGGATGTGGCCGATACGGTGCGCCAGGTGGTCTTCCTGATGCGCGTCGGCCATCCCGACATCGATTTTGCGGTCGAACTTCCCGCTGAAGCGATGCCGGCGCGTTTCGATCGACGGCTCATTTCACAGGCGCTGACCAACATCATCAAGAATGCGACCGAAGCGATCGTGGCGGTGCCGCCCGCCGAACTCGGAAAGGGCCGTATTACTGTCAGCGCCAAGCTTGAGGGCAAGGAAGCGGTGATAGACGTGATCGACAACGGCATCGGCCTGCCGAAAGAGAACCGGGCGCGGCTGCTTGAACCGTATGTCACCACGCGCGAGAAGGGCACCGGGCTCGGACTCGCCATCGTCGGTCGCATTCTCGAAGAGCATGGCGGACGCATTGAGCTTCGCGACGCTGCCGACAAGGTCTTCGGCGTCCGCGGCGCCTGGATGCAGCTGCGGTTCACTACTGAGCAGACCGCTGGCGCCACATCGCCGACGCAAAGTCGTGAGCCGGTGAGCTGATCGTGTCATCCGACATCCTCATCGTCGACGACGAAGCGGACATTCGCGAATTGGTCGCGGGTATCCTGCAAGACGAAGGCTATTCCACGCGCACGGCGCACGACAGCGACGACGCGCTTGGAGCCGTGGTGGCACGGCGGCCGAATCTCGTGTTCCTCGATATCTGGCTGCAAGGCAGCCGGCTCGACGGCCTGCAGCTCCTGGATTCGCTGAAACTTGAACACCCCGAATTGCCGGTTGTGATGATTTCCGGTCACGGCAATATCGAGACCGCGGTCTCGGCCATCAAACGCGGCGCCTATGACTTCATCGAGAAGCCATTCAAGGCCGACCGGTTGTTGCTTGTGGCCGAACGCGCATTGGAGAACTCGCGATTAAGGCGCGAGGTCAGGGAGCTCAAGCAATTCGCTCCGCTTCCCACCGTGATTGTCGGCCACTCGCCCTCCGCCAATCAATTGCGGCAAACGGTCGAGAAAGTTGCGCCGACCAACAGCCGTATCCTCATCGTCGGCCCATCCGGCAGCGGCAAAGAGCTCGCCGCCCGCACCATTCACGCTCATTCCTCTCGCGCCAACGCTCCCTTCGTGGTGATCAATGCCGCCGCCATTTCGCCCGAACATATGGAGATCGAGCTGTTCGGCGTCGAATCCAGCAACGGCGCGCAGAGCCGCAAAATCGGCGCGCTCGAAGAGGCGCACGGCGGCACGCTGTTTATCGATGAAATCGCCGATATGCCGCGCGAGACCCAAAACAAGATTTTGCGCGTGCTGGTCGACCAGACTTTTCATCGCGTCGGCGGCAGCACCACGGTAACTGTCGACGTGCGCATCGTCTCCTCGACAAGCCGCAATATCGAGGCAGACATCGCCGTCGGCAAATTCCGCGAGGACTTATTTCACCGCATGTCCGTCGTGCCGATTCGGATCCCCTCGCTGGCTGAGCGGCGCGAGGACATTCCCGAGCTCGTCGAATATTTCATGGCGCAGATTTCGCACGCCACCGGCTTGCCTAAGCGCAATGTCGGCGCCGACGCGCTCGCCGTGCTGCAGTCGCACGATTGGCCGGGCAACGTGCGGCAATTGCGCAATAACGTCGAACGGCTGATGATTCTTGCCGGCGGCGATCCCGAGGCGGTAATCACCGCCGCGATGCTGCCGCAAGATGTCGGCTCGATGATCCCCAACATGCCCAACGGCAATGGCGGCGAACACTTGATGAGTCTCGCCTTGCGCGAAGCGCGCGAAGTGTTCGAGCGCGAATATCTGTTGGCGCAGATCAATCGCTTCGGCGGCAATATCTCTCGCACCGCCGAGTTCGTCGGCATGGAACGCTCGGCGCTCCATAGAAAGCTCAAAGCACTCGGGATTGACTGAGATGAGACGACCGAGGACGGACGACGGAGGACAGATAGACGCAATATTCTCCGCCCCCATCGTATCTATCGTCCGTCATCAGTCGTTCGTCGTCTGATGTCGCGCGTCGCTTACGTAAACGGCCGCTATGTTCCTTTCCGGGACGCGAAGATCCATATCGAGGATCGCGGCTATCAATTCGCCGACGCCGTTTACGAAGTGTGTGAGGTAAGGGGAGGCCGCCTGATCGACGAGCGGCGTCACCTCGACCGGCTCGGTCGCTCGCTCGGCGCATTGCGCATCCGGATACCGATGACACGGGCGGCGCTGGGCATCGTCCTGCGCGAGGTCGTCGTCAGGAACCGCATTTCCTTCGGCACCGTTTATCTGCAGATCAGCCGGGGTGTGGCGCGGCGCGATCCGGCCTTTCCGGCCCCGGACGTCGCGCCGAGCGTGGTCGTCACCGCACGCCCACTCAACGCGGCACGCATCGACGCGCTTGCCGCTACCGGCATCGCGGTTGTCAGTGTGCCGGACAATCGCTGGGGCCGGGTCGACATCAAGACCGTCGGACTTCTCCCCAACGTGCTGGCGCGGCAGACCGCAATCGAGCAGGGCGCCCGCGAAGCTTGGTTCGTCGATCAGGCCGGCCTCGTTACGGAGGGCGCCTCGGTCAATGCTTGGATCGTCACCCAGGATGGCAAGCTGGTGACCCGTCATGCCGATCACGCCATTCTTCGCGGCATCACCCGGACAGTATTGCTCGATGCCGTAAAGGGTGAGGGACTTAGCCTCGAGGAGCGCCCATTCTCCTTGGACGAGGCCCATAAGGCGCGCGAGGCTTTCGTGACCTCGGCTACCCAGATCGTGATGCCGGTCGTGCGCATCGATGGCCACGTGATCGGTGACGGCGTGCCAGGACGGGTCGCCACTGCGCTGCGGCACCGATACTATCGCTATGCCGAGGCCGGATAATGCTGGATTAGCCGTTGCCAAATTGGCGCCAGCGGCCAACTTGGGCTTGCATCGGCCCGCGCTGCGTCTTCTAATGCAAAAAGGGGGGCGTCCAAGGGGGTGCGAGGCTAGGATGGGTTGAGCGCAGCGAAGCCTATCCTTCGAAGTTGCAGCTTGCGGTGGGTTCCGTTTTTCGCGATCCACCCTACCTATGGAAATGCGGGTAGTGGAGTGCTGGAGATCGGTTAGGCGCACTGCGCCATAACTCACGTGTGTCGACGAATCGATTGGGCGTCGCTCAACCGACCGAACGGAGAAGCGAAGAAACGACCCGCGGGGCAGGGGCCCGCGTGGCAAAAACGGAAACAACGGCCATGGCAGCCGACCGCGCACAAAATCTACAAGACACCTTCCTCAATCACGTCCGCAAGAACAAGATTCCGCTCACGATTTTTCTGGTGAACGGTGTCAAGCTGCAGGGCGTCGTGACCTGGTTCGATAATTTCTGCGTGCTGCTTCGCCGCGACGGGCATTCGCAGCTCGTCTACAAGCACGCCATTTCAACCATCATGCCGGGGCATCCCGTCCAGCTCTTCGAAGGCGCCGAGGACGCGGTGCCGGCGGAAAAGGTCTGATTGGAGCCGCGCCGCCGCGACATCCGCGCCGACCGGCTGAGCGGGACTGAGCCGCGTGGCTCGGCGACAGGACGCGCGCTGGTCATCGAACCGGCACTGCGGCGCTCATCCCGCGACGGCTTGCGCATGGCTTCGGCCGAACGCACACCGACGGCGAAGCTCGATGAGGCGATAGGGCTCGCGTGTGCTATTGATCTGAAGGTCGAGCAATCCGGCATTGTCACGCTTAATGCACTGCGGCCAGCGACCTATCTTGGCAAAGGCAAGGTCGAGGAGATTGCCGGCCTGGTGAAAACCAACGAGGCCGGCATCGTGGTGATGGACTGTGCGCTCTCACCGGTGCAGCAGCGCAATTTGGAAAAGGCCTGGAACGCCAAGGTCGTCGACCGCACCGGTCTTATTCTGGAAATCTTCGGTCGGCGCGCGCGCACCCGCGAGGGTGCGCTGCAGGTCGAGCACGCGCACTTGACCTATCAGAAAAGCCGGTTGGTGCGCTCCTGGACCCACCTTGAACGCCAGCGCGGCGGCTTCGGCTTTTTGGGCGGTCCGGGCGAAACCCAGCTCGAAGCCGACCGCCGCATGATCGAGGAGCGGCTGGCCAAAATCGAGAGCGAACTTGGCAAGGTCAAGCGCACACGGGCCCTGCACCGCGAGAGCCGCCGCCGCGTGCCTTATCCGATCGTGGCACTCGTCGGCTACACCAATGCCGGCAAGTCGACGCTGTTCAACCGCATGACGGCCGCGAGCGTGCTCTCCGCCGATATGCTGTTCGCGACGCTCGATCCGACCCTGCGCGCGGTCGACTTGCCGCATGGCGCGCGCGCGATCCTCTCCGACACGGTCGGTTTCATTTCCGACTTGCCGACCATGCTGGTCGCGGCGTTCCGCGCCACGCTGGAGGAGGTGGTCGAAGCCGACCTCATCCTGCACGTGCGCGACGTGTCGCATGAAGATGCCGAAGCGCAATCGGCGGACGTGGAAAAAGTCCTGCACCAGCTCGGTATCGATCCGCACAACGGTGCGGGCGAGAATCGCGCGCTGATCGAGGTATGGAACAAGATTGATCGAGTCGATGTCGCGGAGCGTGCGCGACTGCGAAATCTTGCCGAACGCCGGACGGTGGACCGTCGGCCAGTGCTGACTTCCGCCATAACGGGGGAGGGGCTCGATGCACTCGGCACCGCGATCGAGTCACGCCTTGCCGCTGAGCGCATTCTCATCGAACTTGAGCTGGATCCCGCCGATGGGGCCGGCGTGAGCTGGCTGCATCGCCACACCGAAGTGATCCACAAAGAACTCGATGAAAGAACCGGCCGCATCGCGATGACGGTGCGGGCCGATGCAGATAGGGCAAGCGCGGTGCGCGCCAAATTTGCGAAAGGCGAATAGCGACTGGTTCGCTGCGCGCTATTCCTGCGCTTTCGCCTCCTCCCACAACGCATCCATTTCGGTCAGGGTTGCTTGCTGGGGTGCAATGCCCTTGGCAGCCAGTGCGCGCTCGATCGACGCAAAGCGGCGCTCGAATTTCCGGTTGGTTTGGCAGAGGAGCGCTTCGGGATCGGCATGGAGATGGCGAGCGAGATTGACCGCCGCAAACAACAAGTCGCCGACTTCCGCTGCAGCCTCCGACGTTGGCTCGTCACACGCATTCAGCGCCACCTCGATCTCATCGGCCTCTTCGCGAATCTTGCGCAAGACTGCGCGCGGATCATTCCAGTCGAAGCCGACTTTGCCGGCCTTCTGTTGCAGTTTCAGCGCACGGGTAAGGGCAGGGAGCGCCACCGGCACGCCTGCCAATGCGCCCTTGTTGGCGCCACCGTTGCGCGCCGCTTTTTTCTCCTTTTCCTCGGCTTTGATCCGCTCCCACAGGCCTTCGACCGCTTGCGCGGTGTGCCCATGTTCGTCGCCGAAAACGTGCGGATGCCGTCGAATGAGCTTTTCGGTGATCGATTGCACGACATCGCCGAAATCGAAGGCGCCTTGTTCCTGCGCCATGTGGGCGTGGAAGATAACCTGCAATAGCAGGTCGCCCAATTCCTCCCTGAGGTCAGCAAGATCCTCGCGCGCGATGGCGTCCGCCACCTCGTAGGCTTCTTCCAGCGTATAGGGCGCGATCGTGGAAAAGTTCTGCTGCAGATCCCAGGGACAGCCGGTCCCGGGCGTGCGCAGCGCCGCCATAATTTCAACCAGGCGTCCAATGTCGCGGGAAGGGGTCATATAACGGCTCCTGCTCGAAATTTCCGGGCAGGAGCCTATCACATTCGTCTCTCCGAGGCGGCCCAAGAGGCCGAAGCCGTTGGTGGCGATTCGGAATGATGCTGGTTAATCGCGCGACCTTTCCGCCGCCCGACTCGCTTCGAACAGGAACCAGGTGCGCTTCTCGGTCCCGTCGATGAAATTCTCAAGAAGGCCCGCAGTCGCGGCGTCCTCGTGCTTTTCCGCCAGTTCGTGACATTCGCGCATGGAAGCGGCGATGTGCTTGTTGTCGTTCATCAACTCGCGCAGCATGTCGTGCGCCGCAACGAAGTTCTCGTCATTGTCCCTGATGGTTTGCAGCTTCGACACATGGCCGACTGAGCGCAGCGTGGTGCCGCCAATCTTGCGTACGCGCTCGGCGATTTCGTCGGTGGTGCCGAGAATCTGTTCCGATTGCTCGTCGAGCAGCAAATGGTAATCGCGGAAATGCGGGCCGCTGACGTGCCAATGGAAATTCTTGGTCTTCAGAAAGAGCGCAAAGGCGTCAGCCAGAATCTCGTTGAGCCTGGCAGAAAGTTCACGCACAGCGGCATCCGGCAGGTCGGTCGGAGTATCCAGGGCAGGAGCGGCCTTGCGGCGCGTATCAAAGGCGCGGACTTTGTTGTTCACGGGCGTCACCTTGCAAATTCTCGCGGGATGACAATGGCGGCAATCGAGACCGCCGCCATGGGCTTGCCAATCAACGCGGGCGGAACAACCTTGGTTCCATAGTTCACGCAAAAGGGCGCCCTATCATGCCCGCCTCGGCGTATCTGCAAACAATCGGATTCTTCGCTGTTGCCGTGGCCGTCCTGTTCGTCTCGGCCGGCACGGCGGCGATCCTGACCTATTGGGCTTACCTCGCGATTTTCGCCGCGGTCTTCGTCGCCTCCTTTCTTTTGCTCGATCCCGACTTGGCCCGCGAGCGCATGCGCCCGGGCGGCAAGAGGCCCCCGTTGGGCCTGCAGCTATTTACCGGCGTTCTCGTCCTCCATTGGATCATCGCCGGGCTCGACCGCGGCCGTTTCCATTGGAGCGACACCGTACCTTTGTGGCTGCAATGGCTCGGCCTCGCAGCGCTTGCGGCGGGATATGCGCTGTGCCTCTGGGCTATGCGGGTGAACCGCTTCTTTTCATCGGTCGTTCGCATTCAGTCCGACCGCGGCCATGTGCTGATCACGGGCGGCCCATACACCGTCATCCGGCACCCCGGCTATCTCGCCGGTATCGTCATCATCCTGGCAAGCGGCCTTGCGCTCGACTCCTGGATCGCGACGGCGTTCCTCACCGTCTTGAGCCTGCCGTTTCTCGTGTATCGGGCAATTACCGAGGATCGGGTGCTCTTCGACGAACTTCCTGGCTATCGCGACTATACAGAGCGGGTGCGCTGGCGGCTTTTGCCGGGCATTTGGTGAGGAACGACAACGCCAGGGTCGCGACATTCGCATAAGCTATATTATGGAATATTCTTCTAATACGAGTATTATATAGATATTGCTATTTTCAGTAGAGTTCCCTAAACTGCCCGAAAATTCAGCCGGCGCTCGCGCAGCCAAACAGGTGCAATTATGCCGGACACCCTGACGATTGCTCATCTCCAGCATCTTTGGCCGCATGGCGACCAGCACATCGCTGGCCTCGTCGAAGGCATCGTGGCAAGCGCGCCGGCGGTATTCGCGAAATATGGACTGACCACTCCGCTTGTGGTCGCGCACGCCATGGGGCAGTTCAGCGAGGAATGCGGCGCCGGTCTCGAAATGGCGGAGAACCTGAATTACTCCGAGGAAGGCTTGGTGCGGACATGGCCCTCGCACTTTTCCACCTCCATGGCGCAACGCTACGCGCATAATCCGCGCATGATCGCTGACATCGCCTACGGCGGACGCATGGGGAATGCGCCGCCGCCATCCGACGACGGCTGGAATTTCCGCGGCCGCGGATTATCGCAATGCACCGGCAAGGACGGCTATGAGAAACTCGCCGCGAAAACCGGCCTGCCCCTGGTTGAGACTCCCGACCTCATCAACGATCCTGCTCACGCGCTTGAGTGCGGAATTGCCGATTGGGTGCTGTGCGGCTGCCTGCCACACGCGCAGAAGGATGACAGCGAGGGTGAAACCAAGGCGCTCAATGGCGGACTGATCGGTCTTGCAGCGCGGCGCAGCTGGATAGCGCGCTGGAAAAGCGAGCTTGGCGTCAAATAATGATAGCGCGCCGTCCGATTGGGGCCGACGCCATTAACTTGTTTGCGTCTCGAACGCCAGCCCGTCGAACGCCGGCTCGACATGCGGCGGCAGCTTTTTTTGTAAGGCCTCGTAATCGAGTTCGGCATGCAGATTGGTGAGGATGGCGCGGCGCGGCTTTAGTCGCTCGATCCAGGCGAGCGCGTCGGCAACCGAAAAATGACTCGGGTGCGGACGCTCGCGCAGTGCGTCGACGATCCAGACGTCGAGGCCGGCGAGCGCTGTCGCGCTGTCCGGCGGCATGCCGCTTAGGTCGCACGAATAGCCGACATTGCCGAAACGAAAGCCATAAGAAGCGATGTCGCCGTGCTCTTGCAAAATCGGTAACGCCTTGATCGAGCCGCCCTGCCCGGCGATCGTTATCGACTGGCCGGCGGCCAACCGATGCTCGCGCACGATCGGCGGATACTCGCTGCCGAGCGGCGATTGGAAACAGTAGCCAAAGCGGTCACGCAGCGTCTCGCCGGTCTGCTCGTCGACATAGATGTCGATTAACTGCCGCTGCTTGATGAAGAACGCGCGCAGATCGTCGATGCCGTGGGTATGATCGGCGTGCTCATGGGTGTAAAGCACGCCGTCGAGGCGATCGGCTTCGGCATCCAGAAGCTGCTCGCGCAAATCCGGCGAGGTGTCGACGAGCACCCGCGTGACGCCGCCGGCCTCCTGTTTTTCCACGAGCAGCGAAGTGCGCCGGCGACGGTTCTTCGGGTTGCCGGGATCGCAATTGCCCCAGCCGAGAGCCGGCCGCGGCACGCCGCCGGACGATCCGCAGCCCAAAATGGTGAATTTCAGCGTCATGCAGCCGCCGCTGCCGGCCGCGGCACCTTGGCGAACAGGCGAAAAAAGTTCGCGGTGGTTTGGCGCGCAATCTCGTCGAACGATACGCCGCGCACCTCGGCCAGAACATTCGCAGTCTCGACCACGTAGGCCGGCTCGTTGCGCTTTCCCCGGTGGCGGCCGGGCGCCAGATACGGCGCATCGGTCTCCACCAGGATGCGGTCGGCGGGCAGCTCGGCGGCGATGGCACGCAGCGCAGCGGAATTCTTGAACGTCAGGATGCCGGTAAAGGAGATGAAATGGCCGAGCGCGATCGCGCGGCGGGCGAGATCGGGTCCGCCGGTAAAGCAATGCAGCACGGCCGGGAAGGTGCCCTTCCCGCTCTCGTCTTCGAGAATGCGTGCGGTATCGTTGTCGGCGTCGCGCGAATGAATGACGAGCGGCAGCCCCGTCTCGCGGGCCGCAGCGATATGGATGCGAAAGCCGTGCTCCTGCGCATCGCGCGGCGAATTGTCGTAATGGTAATCAAGCCCCGCTTCGCCGAGTGCGACGACCTTTGGATTGCGCGTGCGGGCGACGAGATCGGCCGCGCTTACGTCCAGCTCCTCGTGAGCATAATGCGGGTGCGTGCCGACCGAGCAGAAAACGTCGGCAAAGCGCTCGGCGATCGCCAGCACCTCGCCGTGGCGGCGCACGCGCGTACAGATCGTGACAAAGCGCCCAATGCCGGCTGTGCGAGCGCGGCCGACAATGGCATCAAGCTCGACGGTAAAATCGGGAAAATCGAGGTGGCAATGGCTGTCGACGAGCATTTTTGTCTTTTTACTTCTTATTGTGCCGCTTATTGTGCCGCGTGGGCCTCGGGCTCCACATAACGCGGAAATACCGGCGCGGGCGCGGGTAGCTTGACGCCCGCCGCGATCCGATGTGCGCCGCCGAGAAGCGCGAAAGCGCGCTCGGTGGCCGGCACAGCCAGCAAATCGAGCAACCTTGCCGCCGATTCCGGCATGAACGGCAGCGCCAAAATGGCGACCTGCCGCAAAACTTCCGCTGTCAC
>JASHRW010000138.1 GCA_030037065.1 Xanthobacteraceae bacterium | reverse complement strand
CGCCAGCGTGGTCGAGCGCGCGGCGCTGATCGATGCGCTGCGCTCCGGGCAGCTCGGCGGGTTCGGCCTCGATCCGCTCTACGAGGCGCCCGGCCGCGACGATGACGAGCTGCTGCAATTTCCCAACGTCATCATGACTCCGCACATCGCCGCGCAGCCGCGCTTCAATGCGCTCGACGATCTGAAGGAGATGATCGTAGGGCTGGCGCGGGCGGTGAGCTAAGGCAGCGGCTCAAGCAGCGGATGCCACGTCCGTTTTCAGGTAAAGAGCAGACTCGACGTTCAAACCGCCGGGTTGGCGCTTTTGACCCATAGCGTCATTATTCGAGCCTTCGCATCTGCAGCCCATGTGGAGGTGTGGCTTGAGAAGCTGGGACCGAATTTCACCCCTCCCTCACACTGCCGCATTTTTGCTAATCTCTCTCTCGGATGAAAAGCCGTAGTCTGCGGTGGAATGGCTCCATTCTATGTCCTCCTTGACAGACCTTCCGGAACTGATCGGTTTCTTCAGCTACTCGCGCGAAGACGACGAGGGCACCTTCGGCGCGCTGTCAGCGTTACGCGAACGTATCCAGCACGAATTGCGCGCCCAACTTGGCCGCACGGCGAAGACATTCCGTATTTGGCAGGACAAGGAGGCGATCCCGTCCGGCACCCTGTGGGAAAGCGAAATCAAGAACTCCGTTGCGCAGGCGGTCTTCTTCATTCCAATCATCACGCCGACGGTTATTGCCAGCCCTTATTGCCGGTTCGAGCTTGAATCGTTTCTCGCGCGCGAAGCGGCTCTTGGCCGCGACGATCTCGTCTTTCCCATTCTGTACATCGATGTTCCGGCCCTCGGGGACACAGTCCGGCGGCAGAGCGATCCGATCCTTTCGCTCATCGCCAAGCGCCAATACGTGGATTGGCGCGAATTCCGCTATTTGGACGTTAATTCCACGGAAGTGAGGCGGGCGGTCGGACGGTTCTGCGCGGATATCCGCGATGCGCTGCACCGACCTTGGCTTTCGCCGGAAGAGAAAGCTGCCGCGATTGCGCGTGCCGAGGCCGAGCGAGCTGAAACCGAACGCCGCGGGGCGGAAGCGCGCCGGGCGGCGGAGGCACAAGCGCGTGAACGCGCGGAGGAGGAGCGTCGTAGGAGCGAGGCGGAGGCCGAACAACGTCGAAAGGAAGAGGCCGAAGCCAGGTCCCGTAAAGAGGAGGAAGCGCAACGCCGGCGCGAAGTCGAGGCCGAGCGCAAAGTCGGGGCGGAGCGCCGCAGAGCCGAGGAGCAGCGCCGTCGCGAGGAAGCAGAGGCAAATCGCTACGCCGAGGAGGAACAGCGCCGAGCCGAGAAGGAAGAGCGCCGTCGGCTCCGGCGTTCGCAAGCACACGCGTTGTGGCCGCCGTCACGCGGTGCCTTGGTGGCCGCTTCGTTGCTTGTCTTGATACTTGCTGCCGTGGGCGCGTGGCGCGTCTATTGGCCGGTAGCACCAACGATGGCCGTGGCACCCACATTGACGATTGCCAAAACCGAATTGTCGGTGAACGAGCACGGCAAGGTGCCGCTCGGCATCAGCGAGACGCCTTCCAACCCGCACGACTCAGTGTCGATCACCATCAGCGGGGTCCCGTCCGATGCGACCTTGTCGGCAGGCACCAATAACGACAACGAGACCTGGACATTGACCCCGACGCAGCTGGGCGACCTTACTTTGACCGCTGGCGCGGTGACCACCGCCAACCTCACCGTCACCGCCACCAACAACGGCGGTCAGACCGCCTTAACGAGTAAGACCATAGCGCTGACTGTTAATCCGGTGGCACCCAAACTGACGATTGCCAACACCGAATTGTCGGTGAACGAGCAAGGCAAGGTGCCGCTCGGCATTAGCGAGACGCCTTCCGACCCGCACGACTCAGTGTCGATCACCATCAGCGGGGTCCCGTTCGACGCGACGCTATCGGCGGGTACCAACGGCGGTAACGGTACTTGGAGCCTCAACCCGACGCAGCTGGAAGGGCTTACCCTAACCGCTGGCGCGGTGACCACCGCCAACCTTACCGTCACCGCCACCAACAACGGAGGTCAGACCGCCTCAAGGAGTCAGATCATAGCGTTGACGGTCACAGAAGCGCCGGCTCGGGCCGCGTCCCCGCCACCCGCGGCCACTCCAATACCCGGCCTGAGCGTCGCGTTCGGCGACACGATCGACAAAGTGCGAGCCGCCTACAATATTCGCGGTGATACGACGGAAGACTGTTCATCGAACGACCCCTGCATCATGCTTACTGCGCCAGCGGAGGGCCTGTTCTTCTTCTTCCACGACAACAGGCTAGATGAGATTCGCGCCGACGCGCCGTTTTCCGGCAGCATCGGTGGCGTGCACATCGGCGATGCCCTCGATGACTTATTGACAAGATTCGGAAAGCCGGTCGGCTCGCCCTTTGAGGGTCTCGACAGCGCCGACAAAGCTTACCTCTTCGACGTCAACGGCCTATCATTGAGATGCGACATCACCAAGGCCGGAATAGTGGATAGGATATTCATCTTCCCGCCCTAATCTTGACGAAAGCTGCTATGTGCGGCGACCTATTGTCGTCCATTTTGCCATTCACGACGAGCGCCGTCGCGAAGTGCCCGACACTGCGGCAGCCCATCTTCGAAGACGCATAGGGTCCGACCGGCATGGTCCGTTCATTTCGGCCGCAGACTTCTGTCTGGCCAAGCACGGAATATTTGTTGCGGTGCATGAGTCTCTTCATGGCACAAAGCAGACGCGCCAATTGTGCTTGCGAATGTCCGCTTTGGAAGGAGGAGCGGACATAAAATGGGCGCTTGTCTGCGTGTAGACGGCGCTACGTCACTGCGACCGGGGCCAGCGCTTCGATGTCGGTGACAACGTCGATCACCGCGGGGCGACCGGCGGCGAGCGCCTGTGCCAGCGCCGCTGGAAAGGCGGACGCCTGCTCGACGCGGATGCCGAGCGCGCCCATGTCCTCGGCGAGGCGGGCGAAATTGACCTTGCTGAAGGTCCACAATCTGCGCGCCTCGTCGGTCTGCTTGCCGCCATAGACGCGATCGAAGCCGCGTTTGCTCTGGTTGCCGCCGCCGTTGTTGTTGACGACGGTCACGGCGGGGATGTTCCAGCGCGCCGCCGTTT
>JASHRW010000137.1 GCA_030037065.1 Xanthobacteraceae bacterium | reverse complement strand
TCGGCGCTTTCATCGTACCGATACCCGGCGCCAAGTCGCGCAAGCACCTGGAGGAGAATGTGCGCGCTGCCGAAGTCGTTCTCAGCGCGGACGATCTCGCCGCGATCGACCGCATCGCCCCGCCCGGCGCCGCGTCTGGCACACGCTATCCGCTCGGCCAGATGCATCGGCTGAATGTGTAAGGCGCCGTGGCACGTCTAGCTAGGCGCTCGATAATTTCTCCATCATCGCGTGCATGAAGCGCACGGCGGCCGGCCCCTTGAGCGCGCTTGTCCACAGCTCGTGCGCCATCTTTTCGTGCAGCGCCAGCGCCTCGGGCGCCGAGGTAATCATGGCGACGCCGACGCGTATATTTGGCTCCTCACCGAGGCGGAACGGGCTCAGCGCTAGAATCTGACGGTCGGGCTGGCGGAAGATCTGAAAACTGCTATGCGGCAGCGTGTCGAGCACGATGCCGATCTGCACGCCGATCGGCTCGTTCTCCATCAGCGCTGTGAAATGCGCGGCCTCGGCGCGGGCGAGCGTGCGCCGTTCGCGGCGCAGCTTGTCCGGCAAATCGAGCCGCCCAACCAGACCGTTACGCAGAAACCGCTCCATCTCCGACGCCGAGATGAGATTGACGATCGCCGGCCGCCGGCGGCGATAGGTTTCCTTGCGCTGACGCAGCACCGTCATCAATTCGTCGATCTGCGCGTGCGCGCGGTGGCCCTTGTCGCTTTCCGGCACCGATTCGCGCAGCACGTCGCCGAGCGCGGCGTCGAAGGCGTCGGACGCAAGCACGTAGGAGATCGGCCCGGCGAGCACGATGATGTGCTCGGCGGTTTCCTCGATTTGCCGCATACGCTCGAAATAGCTCACCGCCGAGGCGATGTATTCGACGCCGACGCCAAGCAATGTCGGCACCGAGACTTGTAAGAGTTCGGCCAAGTTCTCCAGAGTTTCGATCTTGGCGACTTCGCCCTTCTCGAACCGGTAGAGCGCGGTGCGTGAAATGCCGAGCTTTTGCGCGATCTCCTCCGCCGACAGCCCGGAGCCGAGGCGGAAGGCTTTGAGGCGGTTGCCGATGTCGTCGAAGCGGAGGGACATGTCAGACGACGGAGGACAGATGACGGAGGACGGATAATCGGTGCGCGGCGCTGCCTCGCTTGTTCATCTGTCGTCCGTCGTCCGTCTTCCGTCGTCCGCGCGCAGCCGCTTGGCCGCGTCCAGCGCGGCGATGACGATGTTCTGATAGCCGGTACAGCGGCACAGATTGCCGGAAATTCCGATCCGCACTTCTTCCTCGGTTGGATCCGGATTATCGCGCAGGAACTCGATCAGCGTCGTCAAAATTCCCGGCGTGCAGAAGCCGCATTGCAGGCCGTGATTGTCGCGGAACGCCTCCTGCAGCGGATGCAGCGTCTCGGCGTCCGGCGCGATGCCCTCGACGGTGAGAATCTCGTGGCCGTCGGCCTGCACTGCGAGCATCAGGCAGGAGCGCGCCGATCGGCCATCAAGCAGGATCGTGCAGGCGCCGCAGACACCATGTTCGCAGCCGAGATGCGTGCCGGTAAGATGGAGCTGGTGGCGGATGAAATCGGCCAGCGTCACCCGCACCGGCACAGTTTCTTCGTAGCGCGTGCCGTTCACAGTGACGGTGATTTTCCGCGTGTCGCTCATGGCCGCGCTCCTTCGGCGATGCGTTCATGTGCCTTGAGCAACGCGCGGCGCGGCAGCACCGTCGCCAGTTGCTGACGGTAGGAGGCCGGCGCGTGAATGTCGTCGATGGCCTCGAGCTTACGCAGCGTCTCGCAGATCTCGCGCATTCTTTTCTCTTCGATGACTTCGCCGACCAGCGCGCGTTCGACTTCGCTCGCCCGCACCGGCGCCGGTCCCATGCCGCTGAGCGTCACCGACGCGCGCGTCACCTTGTCGGCCTTTTCCTCGATCAGCACCGCCGCCGAGACGATGGCGAAATCGCCATGGCGGCGGGCGAATTCGACGAAGGCATAGCCGTGTCCGGCCGGCCAGCACGGGAAAGTCGCGCCGGTGAGAACTTCGTCCGGCTCCAGCGCCGGCGTCATGTAGGCGACCGGGAAGGCCGAGAAATCGATGCTGCGGTCGCCATTCTTGCCGGTCACCGTCACCTTCGCGTCGACCGCCGCGGCGATCGACACCAGCTCGGCAGAAGGATCGAGATGGCAAAGCGAGCCGCCGAGCGTGCCGCGATTGCGCGTCTGCCGATGCCCGACCTGCCGGATCGCCTCGTGCATGAGTGGGCATCGCTCGCGCACAAGGTCGGAAAACTCGATGTCGCGCTGGCGCGTCATGGCGCCGATTTCAAGCGCGCCATTATTGGCGCGGACGTAACTCAAGCCGTCGACCCGATTGAGGTCGATGATGTGGTCCGGCAGCACGTAGCGCATGTTGAGCATCGGCATGAGCGATTGTCCGCCGGCAAGGAGCTTGGCGTTTTCGAGACTGCCAAGCAGGCCGACCGCATCGGCAACGGTGCGCGGATCGTGATAGGAAAAGGGCGGTGGTTTCATGCCTTGTTGCTTATTCCTATTGGCGTTCGCCTTTTGACACTGTGCCGAAAACCGTGCTTCAGTCCAAAAACGTACATCAATCCCAATCTTGATACCAGCCGACTAGCCAATGAAGCCTGCGGCATTCCGCTATCACGCGCCCGAAACCATCGAAGAAGCAGTGGCGCTGCTTGCGGAAGTGGCCGCGCAGGACGGACGCGTGCTGGCCGGCGGTCAGAGCCTGGTGCCGACCATGGCGTTCCGCCTCGCCAAGCCCGCACATCTCGTCGACATCAACGGCGTGCACGGGCTTGACCGGCTGAGCGTCGCCGGCGGCAAACTCATGATCGGCGCCTGCGTGCGCCACGCGGCATTCCACTCGCCGGTCTGCGATGGCCCGCTCGGCAAGCTGCTCGCCGCGGTGGTGTCCCATATCGCCCATTACCCGATCCGCAATCGCGGCACGTTCTGCGGCAGTTTGGCCCACGCCGACCCCGCCTCCGAATGGACGCTGGTGCTGACCGCGCTCGACGGCGAGGTATTGGCGAAAAGCGCGCGCGGCGAGCGCGTCATCGCCGCCCGCGAGTTTTTCAAGGGCATCATGACGACCGCGTTGCGCGACGACGAGTTGTTGGTCGAGGCGCGGCTGCCGATCCTTACGGCCGACACGCGCTGCGGCTTTTACGAGTTCAGCCGCCGCGCCGGCGATTTCGCACTCGCTGCTGCGCTTGTCACCTATCGCCTCGAAGGTGGCAGGATCGTCGCGCCGCGCGTGGCGCTGGGCGGCGTCGAGCCCAATCCGCGCCGCATTGCCGAGGCCGAGCGCGCGCTCGAAGGCACCGAGCCGGGAGATAAAGCTTTTCGCGCCGCCGCAGCAGCGGCAGCCGCTGCGGTCGATCCACTAGAAGACATCGTCAATAGCGCCGAATTCCGCCGCGACCTCGTACTGGCGGTGACCCGCCGTGCCCTGGAACGCGCGGCGACATGAACTGGATCGGCCGATCGGTCGAGCGGCTGGAAGATCCGCCGCTCGTCGCCGGGCGCGGCGAATTCGCCGGCGACATCAATTTTCGGCATCAGTTGCATATGCGCATCGCCCGCTCGGCATATGCGCACGGCCGTATCGTGTCGGTCGACACGACAGCGGCGCGTGCATTGCCCGGCGTATTCGCGGTGTGGACCTCTGACGACGTTGCCGACGTACCACCGATCGATTTCCGCGAGGGCTCGATTCCTGCGCTTGATCCCTATCGGCAGCCGATTCTAGCGAATGGCAGAGTTCGTTATGTCGGCGAGCCGCTCGCCGCCGTGTTCGCCGCCGATCCCTATATCGCCGAGGACGCCGCCGATCTCGTTGCCGTCGAGGTTGAGGAACTACCGCCGGTACTGGATGCGCAAGCTGCGCCGTTCGAGTTCTCGCCGGGCCACTTGAGCGAGGCAACGATCATCCGTCAGGGCTACGGCGACGTCGATTCGGTGTTTCGTTCGGCAAAGCACGTGGTCGAACTCGAACTCGCCATCGGCCGGCATTCCGGCGTGCCGCTGGAGACGCGCGGCGCCATCGGCCGCTACGACGCCTCGCGCGGCATTCTCGAACTGCACGGCGCCGCCAAGGTGCCGCACCGCAATCAGGAACTCCTGTCGCGCATGCTGAAAATTCCGCCGAGCGCGGTGCACATACACGAATCCCATGTCGGCGGCGGTTTTGGCATCCGCGGCGAAATGTATCCGGAAGATTTTCTCGTCTGCGTCGCGGCGAAAAAATTCTATCGGCCGGTGAAATGGATCGAAGACCGCCGCGAGCATTTGATCGCCGCCAATCATTCGCGCCAGCAGCTGCACAAGATCCGCGCTGCTGTCGACGACGACGGCGTCATTCTCGCCATCGACGACGTCTATTTCCACGATCAGGGCGCCTATATCCGCACCCACGCCACCCGCGTGGTGCACATGACCGCCGGCATTCTGCCGGGCCCCTACCGCGTGCCGGCCTACCGGGCAGTCGGCCATTTCCGCCTTACCAACAAGACGCCGGCCGCGACCTACCGCGCGCCTGGCCGCTACGAGACCACGTTCGTGCGCGAGCGTTTGGTCGACGCCATCTCGGCAAAGCTCGGCATCGATCGCATCGAGGTGCGCCG
>JASHRW010000136.1 GCA_030037065.1 Xanthobacteraceae bacterium | reverse complement strand
CCGGTGATACCGAGGAATTGCCATAGCCCTGCTCGCGTGGATAACGCGTTTCACCTTGGTCAAAGCGACCGACAGGGCCGCCTCATATCTATTTCCAGCCGCTCGAAAGTTCGATCGCCTGACCCGAGGTAACCTTGCACGATCATTTCATTGGGATGTCGCAGGATAAGATCGATGGATGACGTGACAATCGCGCTGGCCCTGCATGTGGCCTTTGTCGTGCTTTGGACTGGCGGCGTCGGCTTCGTGACGACGGTCGTGCTGTCGGCGATACACCAACTGAGGGCGCCACCAGGGGAATCGCATTTGGAAAAAGCACGCTTGCAGACGGGTCCATCGAGCGTTGTGCGCCCAACGCCGGTGCCGACCGTTCTCGCTTCGATTCTGCTCTGTTCCCGATCCGATTCCTCGGCTCGGTGTCGACGAGCACGTGCGAAGTCTTTCCCAACGGTGGATGCGACCCGATAATTTCCATATGCGATAGCCCTGAGGGCGCCACAGTCTGTTCGACCAGTTCGAGCGGCGCTTTGCCTGGCAAGCGCGGATTTCGACGGCGATTGTAGAACTGACCGGATTCTATATGGTCTATCGTTTCGACATGTGGGATCGGTTCCAGCATACCGCCCATTGGTGGATTGATGCGATGGTCGCCGTTTGGCTGGTCTTCAGGCTGATGCTTTTCATTGTCGAGCCGTTGCATTTGCACCGGCGGCTGTTCGGGCAATCCGACCCAAAATTCGCCTTCAGGCGCGCTGTGCGCTGTCATGGATAGTCACGGTCTGCTGCTGTTCGAGTGAACCACAAATTTGTGAGAGATCGACGCTCCCCATCGAATAGACTTCGACACGCGGATAAACTTTGATCGAAATCAAAGCGGTCTTCGCCGTCGCATTTAATGCCTGTGCTTGCAATTTGGCGCTGCGGCGGCCGGGGGTTACTCGACTGCCGCAGCGCCGCGTTATCCTCTCACCGGGGAAATGCCAGCGAGGCAGCATGTCAAACGTGAGAAGCTTCTTGGTACTGGGAGTCAGCACATGGGCATTCGTCGTCTGCTTTGCCGTGTGGCTGATGTTCGGCGTGATCGGCATTCCAATCAAAAACGAACTGGGCTTGAATGGGTTGGAATTTGGTTTACTCACCTCGACCCCGGTGCTGACCGGCTCACTGTTTCGCCTGCCGCTGGGTATCTGGACCGACAGGTTCGGCGGCCGAGTTGTCATGCTGCTGCTGCTCGTCGTCTGCGCCCTGCCTGTCTGGTTCGCGAGCTATGCCCGGACGCTGTGGCAGTTCCTATTGCTTGGTCTGGCGCTCGGTGTGGTTGGCGCCTCCTTCGCCGTCGGGACGCCCTACGTCGCACGCTTCTTTGCCAAGGAGCGGCGCGGTTTCGCCATGGGCGTATTCGGCGCGGGGACCACCGGCGCGGCTATCAATATGTTCGTTGCTCCGGCCCTGATGGCGCACTACGATTGGCAATTCGTCCCGAAGTTCTACGCCGTGGCGCTTCTGATCACGGCCGTGGTCTTTTGGTTCCTCTCAGCGCCCGATGCCTCGGCACCAGGCAAAAGCGGCGTGTCACTGCGACAGCAATTGGCGGTCCTCAGAGACCTGCGAGTCTGGAAGTATTGCCAATATTATTCGATCGTCTTCGGCGGCTTCACGGCACTGTCGGTATGGATGCCGCAATATTTTGTGAAGGAGTATGGGCTGAGCATCGCGGAGGCCTCGCTGCTGGCGGCATGCTTCTCTCTTCCTGCCGGCGTACTGCGGGCAGTCGGCGGCTGGCTTGCCGATCGCTATGGCGCGCACAACGTGACGTGGTGGGTGCTATGGGCGGCGTGGATTAGCCTGTTCCTCCTTTCCTACCCGCAAACCGATCTTATCGTGCACACGATCCGTGGCCCGGCGCAGTTCCATATCGGACTTGCTGCGTTGCCCTTTACGCTGCTGCTCTTTGCCCTGGGCGTTGCATTTGCCTGCGGTATGGCTTCGACGTTCAAATATGTCGGCGACGATTTTTCGGAGAACATGGGCGTCGTTACCGGCATCGTCGGCCTCGTCGGCGCGCTTGGCGGCTTTGTTCTGCCGATTATCTTCGGCACAATCCTCGACTGGCTGGGAATCAACTCGAGCTGCTTCATGTTCCTTTATGGCGTTGTCTGGGTATCGTTGATTCTCAACTACACGACGGAGGTGCGGCGCCTGCCGGTCATGGGCGAAAATGTACCGGCGCGCACTCCCGCCTCGCTCAGCAGGATAGGAGCGGCACCGTGAGTCACTTTCTCGAACGTCTCACCTATCTGACCCGACGGCGGGAGTCGTTCGCCGACGGCCTCGGCGAACTGCGAGACGAAGATCGAATGTGGGAGGAAGGTTACCGGCAACGGTGGCAGCACGACAAGATCGTGCGCTCAACGCATGGCGTCAATTGTACCGGCGGCTGCAGCTGGAAGATTTATGTCAAGAGCGGCGTCGTCACCTGGGAAACACAGCAGACCGATTACCCGCGTACGCGGCCGGGCATGCCCAACCATGAGCCGCGCGGATGCTCGCGGGGTGCATCGTACAGCTGGTATCTCTACAGCGCGAGCCGCATCAAATACCCGATGGTGCGCAGCCGGCTGGTCAAGGCATGGCGCGAGGCACGCAGGACCATGGAACCAGTCGAAGCGTGGGCCTCGATCGTGGGCGATGCGGGAGCGGCAAGATCCTACAAGGAAATGCGCGGGCGCGGTGGCTTCGTGCGCTCCCACTGGGATGAAGTAAGCGAGATCATCGCCGCAGCCAATATCCATACGATCAAGACCTTCGGACCTGATCGCGTCGTCGGCTTCTCGCCGATTCCGGCGATGTCGATGGTGTCGTACGCATCGGGGGCCCGCTATCTCAGCCTGATCGGTGGAACGCTGCTTTCCTTCTACGACTGGTATTGCGACCTGCCGCCATCGAGCCCGCAGACCTGGGGCGAGCAGACCGACGTGCCGGAATCGGCCGACTGGTACAATTCGAGTTACATAATCGCCTGGGGCTCAAACGTGCCGCAGACGCGCACGCCCGATGCCCATTTCTTCGTCGAGGCGCGCTATAACGGCACCAAGGTCGTGGCGATCACGCCCGACTACGCGGAGGTTGCCAAACTTTCGGACCTTTGGCTGCATCCGAAGCAGGGAACCGACGCGGCGCTCGCCATGGCGATGGGCCATGTTATCCTCCGCGAGTTCTTCCTCGATCGGACGGTCCCTTATTTCCAGGATTACTGCCGCCGCTACACCGACCTGCCGATGCTGGTGCGGCTGCGTCGCGACGGCGAACGCTATGTGTCCGATCGATACATACGGCAAAGCGATTTGCCGGCAGCGTCGAAATCCAATCGAGCCCAGTGGAAGACTGTCGCCATCGACGAGAAAACCGGCGATTTGGTCGTGCCGCAGGGCTCGATCGGCTATCGCTGGCCGGCCGAGGGCGAAGCCAAAGGACGATGGAACCTAGAAGCCAAGGACGGCGAGACCGGGCAAGACGTCAATCTCTCGCTGAGCATTATCGACCGGCGCGACGGTGCGGTGCCGGTTGCATTTCCTTATTTCGGCGGCCGAGCGCACGAGCGCTTCGCGTCCAACGATCAGGGCGCAGACGTGCTGGTGCGCAACGTGCCGGTTAAGCGCGTCGTGCTGGCCGATGGCGAAGCGCCGGTGGCGACGGTGTTCGACCTGCTGTGCGCCAACTACGGGCTCGACCGCGGCCTGGGCGGCGTTGCCGCCACGAGCTTTACCGACAACGTGGCCTACACGCCGGCCTGGCAGGAGCCCATCACCGGCGTGCCGGCCGAGAAAGCCATCACGGTCGCCCGCGAGTTCGCGCATAACGCGGAGAAGACGCAAGGGCGTTCGATGGTGATCATCGGCGCCGGCATGAACCACTGGTATCACCAGGACATGAACTACCGCAGCATCATCAATTTCCTGATGATGTGCGGCACGGTCGGCATTTCCGGCGGCGGCTGGGCGCATTACGTGGGTCAGGAGAAACTGCGGCCGCAGACCGGCTGGACCATGTTGGCGTTCGCGCTCGACTGGGTCAGACCGCCGCGCCACATGAACGGCACCTCATTCTTCTATGCGCACAGCGATCAGTGGCGCTACGAGAAATTGGGTGTCGAGGAATTGCTTTCGCCGCTCGCCGATCCGACGCCCTATCGCGCCAGCATGATCGATCTCAACATTCGTGCGGAACGGATGGGCTGGTTGCCTTCGGCACCGCAGCTCGCCGTGAACCCATTGACGCTGACGAGAGAAGCCGAAGCAGCGGGCGTTGCGGTCAAGGACCATGTTGCCGCCGGTCTGAAAGACGGCTGCATCCGCATGGCCTGCGAGGACCCCGATGATCCGAAAAACTTTCCGCGAAACCTGTTCATCTGGCGTTCCAATTTGTTCGGGTCATCCGGCAAGGGTCATGAATATTTCCTGCGGCATTTCCTTGGCACCCGGCACGGGCTGCAAGGCAAAGACTTGGGAGAGATGGGAGGCAAAAAGCCGATGGAGGTGACGTGGCGGGACCCGGCACCTGAAGGCAAGCTCGATCTGGTCGTGACGCTCGACTTTCGCATGTCGACCAGTTGTCTGTACTCCGACATCGTTCTGCCGACCGCCACCTGGTACGAGAAGAACGATCTCAACACCACCGACATGCACCCCTTTATCCATCCGCTATCGACGGCCGTCGATCCGGTTTGGGAAGCGCGGAGCGATTGGGAAATCTACAAGACCATTGCGCGGCGCTTCTCGGCGCTTGCCAAGGGTCATCTCGGCGTCGAACGAGACGTGGTGCTGACGCCGATCCTTCACGATACTGCGGCGGAGCTTGCCCAGACCGATGTTCGGGACTGGAAAAACGGAGAGTGCGATCTGGTACCGGGGGTGACGGCGCCGCAGATCACGGTTGTCGAACGCGATTATCCAAACACCTATCGCCGTTTTACTGCGCTGGGACCATTGGCCGACAAGCTCGGCAATGGTGGCAAGGGTATCAACTGGAATACCGAAGAGGAGGTGCGCGGCCTTGGTGAACTGAACTACAAGGTCGATGACGGCGGGCCCACCGATGGGCGGCCGCGCATCCAAAGCGACATCGATGCCGCCGAGGTCATTCTCTATCTCGCGCCGGAAACCAACGGCGAAGTCGCGGTCAAAGCCTGGAAAGCGCTTGGCGAGGCAACCGGTCGCGATCACGTTCACCTCGCGGAAAAGCGCGAGGACGAAAAGATTCGCTATCGCGACCTTGTCGCGCAACCACGCAAGATTATCTCGTCGCCGACATGGTCCGGCATCGAAAGCGAGCACGTCAGCTATACGGCCGGATACACCAATGTGCACGAGCTGATTCCCTGGCGCACGCTGACCGGTCGGCAGCAGTTCTATCAGGACCACCGCTGGTTCCGCGATTTCGGCGAAAGCTTCGCCATCTATCGGCCGCCGATCGATACCCGCACGATTGCCGACATGCTGGGCAAGCGCGGCAACGGGCATCCCGAGGTGGTGCTCAATTTCATAACGCCGCATCAGAAATGGGGAATCCATTCGACCTACACTGATAATCTTCTGATGCTCACGTTGTCGCGCGGCGGCCCGATCGTATGGATTTCCGAAATCGACGCCAAGAAGGCCGGCATCGTCGATAACGACTGGATCGAGCTCTACAATGTGAACGGCGCGCTCGCCGTGCGGGCGGTCGTGAGCCAGCGCGTGCAGGAAGGCATGTGCCTCATGTACCATGCGCAGGAAAAGATCGTGAACGTACCGGGCTCGCAGATCACCGGGCAGCGCGGCGGCATCCACAATTCGGTGACCCGCACTCTGCTCAAGCCGACCCACATGGTCGGCGGCTATGCCCAGCTGTCCTACGGTTTCAATTACTACGGCACCGTGGGATCAAACCGCGACGAGTTCGTCATCATGCGCAAGCTCGCCAAGGTCGAATGGCTCGACCATTCCAATCCGGTCGACAAAGTGGTCGAGGAGGCCGCGTCATGAAGATACGCGCACAGGTCGCGATGGTGCTCAACCTCGACAAGTGCATCGGGTGTCATACCTGCTCGGTGACGTGCAAGAACGTGTGGACCTCACGACAGGGGATGGAATACGCGTGGTTCAACAACGTAGAGACCAAGCCCGGCATCGGCTATCCGAAGGATTGGGAAAACCAGGAGCACTGGAACGGCGGCTGGAAGCGCAAGAAGAACGGCAAGATCGTGCCCAAGCAGGGCGGACGCTGGGCGATCCTCGCCAACATCTTCGCCAATCCGAACCTGCCCGAGATCGACGACTATTACGAGCCGTTCACCTTCGACTACGAGCATCTGCAGATCGCGCCGGAATTGCCGACGGCGCCGGTGGCGCGCCCGCTTTCGCTGGTCAGCGGCCGGCCGATGGACAAGATCGAATGGGGCCCGAACTGGGAGGAGATCCTCGGCGGCGAATTCGACAAGCGCTCTCAGGACTACAATTTCGAAGCAGTGCAGAAGGACATTTACGGGCAATTTGAAAACACCTTCATGATGTATCTTCCTCGCCTGTGCGAGCACTGCCTCAATCCGAGCTGCGTCGCTTCCTGCCCCTCCGGCTCGATCTATAAGCGCGAAGAAGACGGCATCGTCCTCATCGATCAGGACAAGTGCCGAGGTTGGCGCATGTGCGTGTCGGGATGCCCATACAAGAAGATTTATTACAACTGGACCTCGGGCAAGGCGGAAAAATGCATCTTCTGTTATCCGCGCATCGAAGCCGGCCAGCCCACGGTCTGCTCGGAAACCTGCGTCGGACGCATTCGCTATCTGGGCGTGCTCCTTTATGATGCGGACGGGATCGAACGCGCCGCAAGCGTCGCAGACCCGCAAAATCTATACGAGGCCCAGCTCGGCCTCTTCCTCGATCCCAACAATCCCGAAATTGCAGCGCAGGCGCGCGCCGATGGCGTTCCCGACGCCTGGATCGACGCCGCCAAGCGCTCCCCGACCTACAAGATGGCAGTCGAGTGGCGCATCGCATTTCCACTGCATCCCGAGTACCGGACCTTGCCGATGGCCTGGTACGTGCCGCCTTTGTCGCCGATCCAATCCCATGCGAACGCCGGAGCCATCGAGACCGTCGGCGAGTTGCCTGATGTGCGCTCGCTGCGCATCCCGGTCCGCTATCTGGCCAACCTGCTGACTGCCGGGGCGGAAGCACCCATCATCACCGCGCTTGAGCGCATGCTGGCGATGCGTGCTCATTACCGGCAACGGCAGCTCGGCGAGGGCGACGGCCAAGGTGCGCTGGCGCAGGTCGGCCTGAGCGTCTCTCAGGTCGAGGAAATGCATCGGTATCTGTCGATCGCCAATTACGAGGACCGCTTTGTCATTCCGACCAGCCATCGCGAGCAGGCCGAGGACGCTTATGGTCTGCGCGGCTCCTGCGGCTTCACCTTCGGTAACGGCTGCGACTTCGGTCCGCCGCATTCGAGCCTGTTCGGCGGCAAGATGGGTCGCCGCACGCTCACGCCGATCAGGCCGCTTGATACATAAAGGAGCGGCACATGATCGTGCTCAGGGCGCTCGGCGCGTTGCTATCCTACCCGCGAGACGAGATTTGGCAGGCACTGCCGGAAATCGCCGAAGCCATTCGCACATCGAAGTTCATTGCGGTGCAGCAACGCGATGAATTACTGGCGCTAGTCGACGAACTGCACGCTTCCGATCTGCTGCACGCCGAAGAGCGCTACGTCGACCTTTTTGATCGAGGCCGTGCGGCATCGCTCCATCTGTTTGAGCACCTGCATGGCGAGGGACGCGATCGTGGGCAGGCCATGGTCGATCTGAAACGGCTTTATGAGCAGGCCGGGTATGAACTGTCGTCGCGCGAACTGCCAGACTATCTGCCGGTCGTTCTCGAATATCTCAGCTGCCGCGATCTGGCGGAGACGCGCGAGCTTCTGGGCGACTGCGCCCACATAGTCCGGCAGATCGGGCAGTCCCTCATCGCGCGCGGCAGCGGCTATGCGGCCGTACTGCAGGCGCTCTTGGTGATCGCCGGCGAAGACCCGATCGCCGCCGCGGCGGTACCTCGTGTCAGAGAGCGGCCTGAAAACCTTGACCGCGATTGGTTCGAGCAGCCCGCCTTCGACGGCGAACCTTTGACTCCGGCCACAAGGGTCGAATCCTCTTCATCTCAAGCGTCCCAATTAGGCAGCGCGCCGCGGGCCCGGTGAAAGCGAGAAAAGTCCCATGTTATCCGCCGACTACGTCAACACTTTCCTCTTCGGTATCTATCCTTATCTCTGCCTCGCGGTGCTGCTGATCGGCAGCCTCATCCGCTTCGATCGAGAGCCGTATACCTGGAAGAGCGATTCCTCGCAGATGTTGCGCAAAGGACAGCTCCGACTCGGGTCCAACCTTTTCCATTACGGCGTCATCATCGTGATCCTCGGCCACTTTGTCGGCTTCCTCGCACCACATTGGGCAGTCGATTGGGCGCTCACCCCCGCCGGCCACCAGCTTGTGGCGATGGTAGTCGGCGGTATTGCGGGGCTCCTGGCCATCATCGGGTTGACCATCCTGCTGCACCGCCGGCTCGCCGATCCGCGCATCCGGTTGAACAGCCGCAAATGGGACATCGCGGTCGCTCTCCTGCTCTGGCTGCAGCTCGCGCTCGGCCTACTGACGGTGCCGCTATCGGCTTTCCACATGGACGGTGCGCTGTTCGAAACGCTGACGACCTATGTCAAGGGAATCGTCACGCTGAACGGCAGTACGTCCTCGCTGATGATGGGCGTGCCCTTGGTCTATAAGCTGCATGTCCTGTTGGGGTTCACGATTTTTCTGATCTCGCCGTTCACCCGCATGATCCACATCTGGAGCGGCGCCGGCGCGCTTGCCTATCTCGTTCGTCCCTACCAAATCGTGCGCTCACCGCGCACGCGGGCAAGAGTACCGGTGCGATCATGACAGTCACTGTCAACGGGATTGCGGTGGACGTCGGACAATGGCCCAGCGCGGAAGTCGCCACCGTGCGCGAATTGCTGCGTCAACGCGCCGTCGTGGCCGGTCTCCTGGCCGCCGATGCAAACGACGATGGCGTGATCGGCGCGGCGATCGAGCGTCTTCTGGTGGACGAAGTCAGCGTGCCGTCGCCCGCCGAAGCGGAGTGCCGGCGTTACTACGAAAATCACCTGAAAGAATTTCAGTCCGGTGATCTGGTGTATGCTCGGCATATCCTGTTTCAGGTCACGCCCGGCGTATCCGTGCCCGAAATCCGCGCCCGTGCCGAGCGCGCGCTCGCGGAGCTTCTGGCACAGCCTGATCGGTTCGCCGAGATGGCGACCGAACTGTCAAATTGTCCATCCGGGAAACAGGGTGGCAATCTTGGCCAGATCGGTCGCGGCGACACCGTGCCGGAGTTCGAGCAGACGCTGTTTCGGTTGGACGCACACGGAATTTTGCGTCAACTGGTCAAGACGCGACACGGCTTCCACATCGTTGCAGTCGATCAAAGCATTCCGGGGAAGACGTTGCCATTCGAAGCAGTGCGAGACCGGATCGCGGAGAGACTAAGGTCGGAGGTCGAAGCTCAAGCGTTGCGGCAATATGTTTCGATTCTTGCGGGTGGAGCAAAAATTGTAGGGGTTGAGTTGGCAAGAGCAGATACCCCGCTCGTGCAGTAAAGTACTTTTCATCGTTATAATCTCTTTTTACATCGCCATTTAGGCATCGACTTACACCCTGGTCTATGTGGCCTAATAGTAACGAAGGCCGGCTATCGGAGGCGCTGGATTTTGGCACTGGCTGTAATCCCGGCTCCCCGCAAATAGGAAGATCTGGCCCGGGCCGGGCGCTTTATTTTGGCACCAGAACGCTGATTTTGACACGAGCAACCCAGATCGGGCGTGGAATCTGGCACTGACCGGGAAATCCAAACTCGGTACGCAA
>JASHRW010000135.1 GCA_030037065.1 Xanthobacteraceae bacterium | reverse complement strand
ATTGCCTGGTCCTCGGCGGGCACGATGGGTTTTAAGGGTTCGCGCAAGTCGACGCCCTACGCCGCGCAAGTCGCCGCCGAGGACGCAGCCAAGAAGGCGCAAGAGCACGGCATGCGCACCCTCGAAGTCGAGGTGGCGGGGCCGGGATCGGGGCGGGAATCGGCGTTGCGCTCGCTGCAGGCCGCGGGCTTTACCATCACCTCGATCCGCGACGTGACGCCAATCCCGCACAACGGATGCCGTCCGCGCAAGCGGCGGCGCGTATAGGACATCCGGCCGATGGAACAAGTGGAACATCTGCCGCCGCAAGACCTTGGCCTCACGGAGCGGAGTGGGCCCCGCGACATGGTCGCGCCGCGCAACGCGATGGGTGATAACGTGACGATCCAGAAGAACTGGCAGGAACTGATCAGACCCAACAAGCTTCAGGTGGCGGCCGGTGGCGACTCGCGCCGGGTGGCCACCGTCGTTGCCGAGCCGCTCGAACGCGGTTTCGGGGTGACGCTCGGTAACGCCTTGCGGCGCATCTTGTTGTCATCACTGCAAGGCGCGGCCGTGCAATCGGTACACATCGACGGCGTGCTGCACGAGTTTTCCTCGATTGCCGGCGTGCGCGAGGACGTGACCGACATCGTGCTCAACATCAAGGACATCGCTATCAAGATGCAAGGCGACGGTCCCAAGCGCATGGTGGTGAAGAAGCAGGGCCCCGGTACGGTCACCGCCGCCGATATTCAAACTGTCGGCGACATCGTGGTGCTCAATCCCGACCTCGTGCTCTGCACGCTGGACGAAGGCGCCGAGATCCGCATGGAATTCACGGTCGCCACCGGCAAGGGCTACGTGCCGGCCGAGCGCAACCGGCCGGAGGATGCGCCGATCGGATTGATCCCGGTCGACAGCCTCTATTCGCCGGTGCGCAAGGTCTCCTACAAAGTGGAGAACACGCGCGAAGGCCAGATCCTCGACTACGACAAACTTACGCTGTCGATCGAGACCAACGGCGCGGTATCGCCCGAGGACTCGCTCGCCTACGCGGCGCGGATCCTTCAGGATCAGCTCAACGTGTTCGTCAATTTCGAGGAGCCCAAGCGCGAAACCGCGCACGAGGCGATCCCCGATCTTGCCTTCAATCCGGCGTTCCTCAAGAAGGTCGACGAACTCGAACTGTCAGTGCGCTCGGCCAATTGTCTGAAGAACGACAACATTGTCTACATTGGCGATCTTGTGCAGAAAACCGAGGCCGAGATGCTGCGCACTCCCAATTTCGGCCGCAAGTCGCTCAACGAGATCAAGGAAGTGCTGGTGCAGATGGGCCTGCATCTGGGCATGGAAGTTCCCGGCTGGCCGCCCGAGAACATCGAAGAACTCGCCAAGCGATTTGAGGATCATTACTGAGTGGAGGACGGACGACAGATGACGGAGGACAGATGATGGGAGTTCTCTATTCCGTCGTCCGTTGTCCGTTGTCCGTCATCTGACGAAGTCACATGCATCACGCCAAGACGCACCGCAAATTCAACCGCCGCTCGGATCATCGCCGCGCGATGCTGGCCAATCTCGCCGCGTCGCTGATCAAGCACGAGCAGATCGTCACCACGCTGCCGAAGGCGAAGGATTTGCGCCCGATCGTGGAAAAGTTGGTGACGCTCGGCAAGCGCGGCGACCTGCATGCCCGCCGTCAGGCCATCGCGCAGATGCGCGACATCGGCATGGTCAAAAAGCTCTTCGAGGTGATCGGCCCGCGCTACAAGGGGCGCGACGGCGGCTATATCCGTGTGCTCAAGGCCGGCTTCCGCTATGGCGATTCTGCCCCCGTTGCGGTGATCGAGTTCGTCGATCGCGACGTTGAGGCCAAGGGCAAGGATTCCGGGCCCGTGCAAGCGCGTGCTGCGGCGGCGGCCGCAGCGTAACACCTGGCAAATTTGCAGCGTGCAGAGATGGCGTGCCGCCCCCGGCATCGGCCGCCGCGTTCTTTGCTGCGGCGAAACGTGTGTATGCTCGCGACTTTTGGTTTGGCAGGTCGCGCGTCCTGCAATACCTTTCGTGCGCATCCGGTACGGGGGGTAACAATGAGACCGCTTGTAACGCTGGTCGCGCTCGCCTCGGTCATCGGCAGCGCGGCCTACGCCGAGACGCCGCTCGAGCGCGGCTCGTATCTCGTCAACACGATCATGACCTGCGGCAATTGCCACTCGCCGAAGGGGCCGCCCAGCGTCGTCGCGGGCAAGGACTTTTCCGGCGGCTTGCGTTTCGATGTGCCGGGCGTGTTCGATGTGACGGCGCCGAACATCACGCCGGACAAAGAGACCGGCATTGGCACTTGGAGCACCGCCGACATCAAGAAGCTTATGCTCACCGGCGTGCCACCGGACGGCAAGCCGATCGCGGTCATGCCGACCGGTTTCTATGGCATCCTGCTGCCAAGCGATCTCAATGCGATCGTCGCCTATATCCAGAGCGTCAAGCCGGTTAGCAATAAAGTGCCGGCTCCGATCTACCATGTGCCGATCAAGCAGGAAGTCATCCCGTGGGCGGAAAAGCCGATCGACCCGGCCGAGCTCACGGACAAGGTCAAGCGCGGATTCTATCTCGCCACCATCGGCCATTGCATGGAGTGCCACACGCCGCGAGAGAAGGGCGAACTGGTTTTGAGCAGGATGGGTGCGGGCGGCCAGCAATTCCCGGGCCCGTGGGGCATTTCAGTGTCGCGCAATATAACCTCGAGCAAAACCAAGGGGGTCGGGGCGTGGACCGACGCCGAGATCAAGCGCGCCATCACCCAGGGCATCGATAAGGACGGTAACAAGCTTAACGGGCCGATGGGCTATGCCTATTACGCCCATATGACCAACGCCGACCTTGACGACGTCATCGCCTGGCTGCGCACGGTACCGGCCAAGGAGTGACGAAGGGCCGGGCCCCAGCCGGCTCCTGGCGCTACGGAAGCCCTTCTAAAGCCTTGCTCGGCTGGCTATATGGGCCTCGTCGATTCGAGGGTTCCATGGTGTCGCGCCTGCGTGTCCCGGCCGTGCTGGTTGTTGCCGCCTTTATGCTGGCCGCGCCGCCCAATATGGCGACTGCGCAGGATCGTCAGCCGCCGAGTTCGCTCGCCCAGCTCGAATATTCATTCGCGCCGATCGTCAAGCGCGTGGCGCCCGCGGTCGTGAACGTCTATGCGCAGCACATCGTCGAAAATCAGAACCCGTTTCTGGCCGACCCGTTCTTCCGCCAGTTCTTCGGCAACGTGCCGAGCCGGCAGGTGGAGCGCTCGCTCGGCTCCGGCGTGATCGTCGATCCCTCCGGTCTGGTCGTCACCAATTTCCACGTGATCCGGGGCGCGAGCCAGGTCAAAGTCGCGCTGGCCGACAAGCGCGAGTTCGATGCCGACATCGTGCTCAAGGATCAACGCAGCGATCTCGCCGTATTGCGCATCAAGGGCGCCCACGAGCGCTTTCCGACTCTCGAATTCGGCGATTCGGACAAGCTGCAGGTCGGCGACGTGGTATTGGCGATCGGCGATCCGTTCGGCGTCGGCCAGACGGTCACGCACGGCATCGTCTCGGCGCTGGCGCGCACGCAGGTCGGCACCTCCGATTATCAGTTCTTCATTCAGACCGACGCCGCCATCAATCCGGGCAATTCCGGCGGTGCGCTGGTCGACATGAGCGGCCGGCTGGTCGGCATCAACAGTGCGATCGCGTCGTCGTCGGGCGGATCGGAAGGCATCGGCTTTGCCATCCCGGCGAACCTGGTGCGCGTCGTGGTTGCCTCGGCGGAAGCCGGCAATAAAGCGGTCAAGCGGCCGTGGTTCGGCGCCAAGCTGCAACAGGTCACGCCCGACATCGCCGACAGCCTTGGACTGAAGGTGCCGACCGGAGCGCTGGTGGCGAGCGTCACCGCCGGCAGCCCGGCCGCCCGCGCCGGTGTCAAGGCCGGCGACTTGCTCGTGAGCGTCGACGGCGTCGCGGTCGAGGATCCGAACGCCTTCGATTATCGCTTCGCCACCAAACCGCTGGACGGCACGGCGCAGATCGGGCTCATTCGCCAGGGCCGCCAAATGGTCGTAACGGTGGCGCTTGAACCGCTGCCGGAAACGCCGCGCGACGAAGTGGAAATCCACTCCTCGTCGCCGTTCCGCGGCGCCACGGTAGCGAATCTGTCGCCTGCTTTGGCCGACGAACTGCGGCTCGATCCGCAGGCTGAGGGCGTGGTCATCACCGCCGTGGCCGAGGGCTCGACCGCGCAATCGATCGGCTTCCGGCCCGGCGACATCGTGGTCTCGGTCAACGACCACAAGATCGAGCGCTCGGCCGATCTCGAGCGCATCGCTGATTCCGGCAGCCGATCCTGGCGCATCACCATCCGCCGCGGCAATCAGCAGATTTCGGTGATGTTTTCCGGGTGATTTACCTTCGTTTCCCGGGCGTAGCGCAGCAAGAAGTGGTGCGCATTGGCTTGCGTCAGTCCCGCGCATCGCCCATTTTTGACCCATGGCCAAACGGGCTGCCCAAACGACTCTCTTCGCCGCCGCGGGTCTCGACCGTGACGCGCCGCGGCCGCTCGCCGACAAGCTGCGGCCGCAAAAGCTTTCCGACGTGGTTGGGCAGGATCACCTGCTCGGTCCGGACGGCACGCTCACCCGTATGCTGGCGGCGCGCTCGCTCGGTTCCCTGATCTTTTGGGGACCACCCGGTACCGGCAAGACCACGGTGGCGCGGCTCCTGGCGCACGCGACCGAACTTTATTTCGAGCAGATTTCGGCGATCTTCTCCGGCATCGCCGACCTGAAAAAAGTGTTCGACGCGGCGCGGGCGCGACGTGAGATCGGGCAGGGGACGCTGCTCTTCGTCGACGAGATTCACCGCTTCAACCGGGCGCAGCAGGATTCGTTTCTGCCGGTGATGGAAGACGGCACCATCGTGCTGGTCGGCGCCACTACCGAAAACCCATCGTTCGAGCTGATCGCGCCGCTTCTTTCGCGGGCGCGCGTGCTGGTGTTCAAGTCGCTCGACGACGCGGTGATCGAAAAACTGCTCGCCCGCGCCGAGGCGATCGAGAACAGGAAACTGCCGTTCGATGCCGATGCGCGCGCCTCGCTGATCCGCATGGCGGACGGCGACGGCCGCGCCGCGCTGACGCTCACCGAAGAGGTATGGCGTGCCGCCCGCGCCGGCGAGACGTTCGACGCTGCGGCCCTGCAGGAAGTCGTGCAGCGGCGCGCGCCGATCTACGACAAGTCGCAGGACGGTCACTACAATCTGATTAGCGCGCTGCACAAATCGGTGCGCGGCTCCGATGCCGATGCCGCGCTTTATTATTTGGCCCGCATGCTCGACGCCGGCGAGGACCCGCTTTATCTGGCGCGGCGCATCGTGCGCATGGCGGTCGAGGATATCGGGCTCGCCGATCCGCAGGCGCTGGTCGTCACCAACGCCGCCAAGGACGCTTACGATTTTCTCGGCTCGCCGGAAGGCGAGCTGGCGCTCGCCGAGGCGGTGATCTATGTCGCCACCGCGCCGAAATCCAACGCGACCTACATGGCGTTTGGTGAGGCGAAACGTGTCGCCAAGGAAGCGGGCTCGCTGCTGCCGCCCAAACACATCCTCAACGCGCCGACCAAGTTGATGCAGACCGAGGGCTACGGCGCCGGCTACGAATACGACCACGACACCGAGGAGGCGTTCTCCGGCCAGGACTATTTCCCGGAAAAGCTCGGGCGCCAAAGATTCTACGATCCACCGGAGCGCGGCTTCGAGCGCGAAATTCGCAAGCGTCTCGAATATTGGGCTAAGCTGCGCCGCGAGCGGTTTGGCGGTGGCGGCAAGTAGCGGCTATGAATGCGCTGTCATGGAGTTCGGCTCATGAACAAACGATTGGATGAAGCCATCACCCGGCTGCGCGAGCTTCCTGAAGAACAGCAGCAGGTGGCCGCAGAGTTGCTGTTGGACTTCCTCGGCGACGATGGCAAAAGCATCGAATTGACCCCCGAGCAAATCAAAGAAATAGAAGCTGCCTTGGCTGACGACGAGATTGCAACAGATGAAGAAGTGGAGGCCTTCTTTGCCCGGTTTCGCAAATGAAGTTGGTTTACTCGGCGAGATCGCTACAACGAGATCCGTATTCTCACTGTCCTGCATACTGCTCGTAACCGATCGTTCTGATGAGCAACTGGAGCGCACCTTGAAAGGCTCTCGCGGACCGCGCCAGCCCGGCGGCGGCAAGCAGATCGCGGGGCCGCGCCATTCTTTCCCTCGGCTCGTGCGCGCGGCGCGTAGTTTTCCCCTCCCCCCGCGTAGCGAAGCGGAGCGGCCGGGAGGGGTCAGGGGTGGGGGGCACTTAATTGATCGCCAAACGCCCCCGACCCCGGCGCCTTCGGCGCCGACCCTCCCCGCCACTCGCAAGGGCTCGTGGGGGGAGGGGAGAGTCCAAACCGTCGCCGTCACTGCCGATGAATCCGGCATGCGCGTCGACCGCTTCCTCGAAGCAAAATTCCCCGGCCTGAGCTTCTCCCACATCCAGCGTGTGATCCGGAAAGGCGAGGTGCGGGTGAACGGCAAGCGCACCCAGCCTAAAAACCGGCTGGAGGCGGGCCAGAACGTGCGCATTCCGCCGCTGCGGCTCGATCAAACGAAGCCGCGCGCGGCAGGGAACGAAGCGGACGAAAAAACCCGCGCGTTTCTCAAATCGATCACGCTTTACGAAGATGCCGACGTGCTGGTGTTCAACAAGCCGATGGGGCTTGCGGTGCAGGGCGGCTCCGGCACCACGCGTCATCTTGACGGCATGCTGGAGGTTTTCCGCGATGCGCAGGGCCAGCGGCCGCGCCTGGTGCACCGGCTCGACAAAGATACTGCGGGCTGCCTGCTGGTGGCCAAGACGCGTTTTGCTGCCGCCGCGCTGGCCAAGACCTTCCGCTCGCGTTCGGCGCGGAAAATCTATTGGGCCCTGGTCGCCGGCGTGCCAAAACCGCGGCAGGGCCGCATCTCCACGTTTCTCGCCAAGGAGGAGCACGAGGACGAATCGTTCATGCGCATCGCCCGCCACGGCGAGGAGGGCGCGAGCCACGCGGTAACCTATTACGCCGTGGTGGAGACCGCCGGACCGTCACTCGCCTGGATTTCACTCAAGCCCGTGACTGGCCGCACCCATCAGCTACGCGCCCACATGGCCCATATCGATCATCCGATCGTCGGCGATCCGAAATATTTTTCGCGCGAGAACTGGGAGCTGCCCGGCGGCATGCAGAACCGGCTGCATCTCCTCGCCCGCCGCATCGTGGTGCCGCACCCGCGCGGCGGTGTGATCGACGTCAGCGCGCCGCTGCCGCCGCACATGCAGCAATCGTGGAATCTGCTCGGGCTCGATGCGGCGCGCTACGATCCGATCGAGGAGGCGCCGGCGGGTTGATACGCCATTCCGAAACCGAGCGCAGCCAAGTTCGCGCTTCGCGCGCCCCGGAATGAAGGCCCTCACCGCAATGCGGCGTTGATCTTTTCCAGCGCCGCCGAGCCGGGGCACAGCTCCTTCTCTCCGAGCGTATTGAGCGGCGCTTCGACGGTGTTGAGGTGCTGGTGCAGGTCCTGTGGGTCCTGCTCGACGTAGAGTAACCCGGTGACGATCTGCCCCTTGGCGGCATGGTGGTGCAAGAAGCTCATCGCCGCCTGACGGTCGTGCACGTCGTATTCGGCGTTGAGCTTGCGCAGCGCCAGAATGGTGCCGTCGTGCTGCTCGACCATTTCCACCGTGCCCGGCGCGTAATCGACGTGGATCGGCGCGCGGCCGGTGATGACGTCGAGGAAATTCACCGCCTCATTGTGCTCGCGCACGTAATCGAAGCTCTTGGTCGAGCCGGCGTGATTATTGAAGGCGACGCACGGCGAAATGACGTCGATGAAGGCCGCGCCTTGGTGCTCGATCGCCGCCTTGATCAGCGGGGTGAGCTGCTTCTTATCGCCGGAAAACGAGCGGGCGACGAAGCTTGCGCCGATCTGCAGGGCGATGCCGACCATGTCGATGGCGTTGTCGGAATTGACCACGCCGCGCTTGGATTTCGAGCCGCGATCGGCGGTGGCGGAGAACTGGCCCTTGGTCAGGCCGTAAACGCCGTTGTTCTCGACGATATAGACCATGTTGACGCCGCGGCGCATGCAATGGGCGAACTGGCCGAAGCCGATCGAAGCGGAATCGCCGTCGCCGGACACGCCGAGATAGATCAGATCGCGGTTGGCGAGGTTGGCGCCGGTGAGGACCGACGGCATGCGGCCGTGCACGGAGTTGAAACCGTGCGAATTGCCGAGAAAGTAGGTCGGCGTCTTCGACGAGCAGCCGATGCCGGAAATCTTCGCCACCCGGTGGGGCTCGATCGACAGTTCGAAGCAGGCCTCGATGATCGAGGCGGTGATCGAATCGTGGCCGCAGCCGGCGCACAAGGTCGACACCGCGCCCTCGTAGTCGCGGTGGGTGTAACCGAGCTTGTTCTTCGGCAGTTCCGGATGGTGGAATTTCGGCTTGACGACGTAGGTCATGGGAGACTCAGTCTTTGTTGTTGCGGCGGCGATCCGACGACGACAGACGACGGACGACAGAGGACGGATGAAGGTTCGCAGCGTCCGTTTTCCGTCCTCCGTCCTCTGATCACGACACCACCTTCCGCAGCGGTGTCACTTTGAGCTGATCCAAGTGATCCCCGATGGCGCGGGCGATGAAGCGGGCGGTAATCGGCGTGCCGTCATAGTGCAGGATCGGCACGAGCCGCACCGGGTCGATGGAAAGTTCGTTGACGATCAGCGAACGGAGCTGGCTGTCACGGTTCTGTTCGACCACGTAGACGAAATCGTGCTCGGCGATGAAGCTCGAAACGCTGGAGTGAAACGGAAAGGCACGCAAACGCAGCCGGTCGAGCACGTGGCCGCGCGCTTCCAACAGATCGATCGCCTCGTCCATGGCCGGTGAGGTCGAGCCGAAATAGATGACGCCGTATTTGGTCGGCTTGCCGGCATTGGCCTGCAGCGGGCGCGGCACCAAATCCTTGGCGGTCTCGAACTTGCGCAGGAGCCGCTGCATGTTGTCCTGGTAGGCCGCACCCTCCTCGGTGTAGCGCGCGTAACGATCGCGCGACGTGCCGCGGGTGAAGAACGAGCCCTTCTTGGGATGCGTGCCCGGATAGGTGCGATAGGTGATGCCGTCACCGTCGACATCGAGATAGCGGCCGAACTCGGTGCCCGCCTCCAGCATCTCGGCAGTCATCACCTTGCCGCGGTCGTATTGCTTGGCATCGTCCCACTTCAGCGGCCGGCACAGCCGGTGATTCATGCCGATATCGAGGTCGAGCATGAGGAAGATCGTGGTCTGCAGCCGGTCGGCGAGATCGAACGCCTGCGCCGCCATCTCGAACGCCTCGGCCGGGTCCTCCGGGAACAGCAGCACATGCTTGGTATCGCCATGCGAAGCATAGGCGGCGCTGATGATGTCGCACTGCTGCGTACGCGTCGGCATGCCGGTCGACGGGCCGGCACGCTGCACGTCCATGATGACCGCCGGAATCTCGGCGAAGTAGGAGAGCCCAATGAACTCCTGCATCAGCGAAATGCCCGGACCGGACGTCGCGGTGAACGCGCGGGCACCGTTCCAGGCGGCGCCGATCACGATGCCGATCGAGGCCAGCTCGTCCTCGCCTTGGACGATAGCGTATTTGGCCTTCTTGGTCTCGGGATCATAGCGGAGCCGCCTGCAATGGCTGGTGAAGGCATCGGCCAGCGAGGACGATGGCGTGATCGGATACCAGGCGCATACCGTGGCACCGCCGTAGACGGCGCCGAGCGCCGCGGCCGAATTGCCTTCGAGAAAGATGCGGTCGCCGACCTTGTCGGACTTCCTGATGCGCAGCCCGGTCGGGCATTTGAGGTTCTGCAACGCGTAGTCGCGGCCGAGGTGCAGCGCGTGCACGTTCGACGACAGGAGCTTCTCCTTGCCCTTGTATTGCTCGCCGATCAGTTTCTCGATGACCTTCGGATCGATATCGAGCAAGGCGGACAGCGCACCGAGATAGATGATGTTCTTGAACAATTGCCGCTGGCGCGGATCCGTATAGGTCGAATTGGTGATGGCGGTGAGCGGCACGCCGATGACGTTGATGTCGTCGCGAAACTTCGACTTCGGCATCGGCTTGGTGGAATCGTAGAGCAGGTAGCCGCCGGGCTCGATGGAGGCCACGTCCTTGTCCCAGGTCTGCGGGTTCATCGCCACCATCATGTCGGTGCCGCCGCGGGCGCCGAGATGGCCGGCTTCGGAGACGCGCACCTCGTACCAGGTGGGCAGGCCTTGAATATTCGACGGAAAGATGTTGCGCGGGGAGACCGGCACGCCCATGCGCAGAATGGAGCGGGCGAACAGCTCGTTGGCGCTGGCAGAACCGGAGCCGTTGACGTTGGCGAAACGAATGACGAAGTCGTTTACGCTGCTGATTGGGTTCGCTGCTGGCATGCTTGTTCCGCGTGAGTCATGTCGATCAGATATTTCTGCATGTCCCACGCTCCCGTAGGACAGCGCTCGGCGCACAGGCCGCAATGCAGGCAAACGTCCTCGTCCTTGACCATGACGCGGCCGGTTTTCAGATCGTTGCCGATATAAAGATCCTGGGTGTGGTTCTTGGCCGGCGCCTGCAGACGCGTGCGCAAATCGGCTTCGTCGCCGTTCTGCGTAAACGTGATGCAGTCCATCGGGCAGATGTCGACGCAGGCGTCGCACTCGATGCAGAGTTGGCCGGTGAACACGGTCTGCACGTCGCAATTCAGACAGCGCTCCGCCTCTTTCAGAGCCAGCTCGACGTCATAACCGAGCTCCACTTCGGCCTTGATGTCGCGCAGCGCCACCACCTTGTCGCGGTGCGGCACCCGATAGCGCTTATCTAGCGCGATCTCGTTGTCGTAGGACCACTCGTGAATGCCCATTTTCTGGCTGGCGACCTTCACCTGCGGCGGCGGGCGGACGCCGATGTCCTCGCCGCGGCATAGAAGGTCGATCGAGATGGCGGCGTCGCGGCCGTGCGCCACCGCCCAGATGATGTTCTTCGGGCCGAACGCCGCGTCGCCGCCGAAGAAAACCTTGGGATGGGTAGAGGCCATGGTCGTGGGATCGACTTTCGGCATGTCCCACTTGTCGAATTCGATGCCGCAATCGCGCTCGATCCAGGGGAAGGCGTTTTCCTGACCGACCGCCACCAGGACATCGTCGCACGGGAAATGCTCATCGGCTTCGCCGGTCGGCACGAGTTTGCGGCGGCCCTTGGCATCGTACTCGGCTTTGACTTTTTCAAACACCACGCCGGTCAGCCTGCCGTTCTCGTGGGTGAATTCCTTCGGCACCAGGAAATTGAAGATCGGAATGTCCTCGTGTAGGGCGTCTTCCTTCTCCCAGGGGGACGCCTTCATCTCCTCGAAGCCGGAGCGAACCACCACCTTGACGTCTTCGCCGCCGAGACGGCGCGACGACCGACAGCAGTCCATGGCGGTGTTGCCGCCGCCGAGCACGATGACGCGCTTGCCAATCTTGTCGATGTGGCCGAACGAGACGCTGGACAGCCAGTCAATGCCGATGTGGATGTTCTTCTTCGCTTCCTCGCGGCCGGGAATGTCCAGGTCGCGGCCGCGCGGAGCGCCGCAGCCGACAAAGATGGCGTCGTAGTTCTCCTTCAGCAGCGCCTTCATGCTGTCGATGCGCCGGCCGCCGATGAACTCGATGCCGAGATTGAGGATATAGTCGCATTCCTCGTCGATCACGGTCTCGGGCAGGCGGAATTTCGGAATTTGGGTGCGCATCATGCCGCCGGACTTCGGGTCCTGGTCGAACACGACGCATTCGTAGCCCATCGGCGCGAGGTCGCGTGCCACCGCCAATGATGCCGGGCCGCCGCCCACCAGCGCGATGCGTTTGCCGTTCTTGGTCTTGACCGGTTTGGGGAGCCGGCCACGGATGTCGTCCTTGAAGTCGGCGGCCACGCGCTTCAATCGACAGATCGCCACCGGATCCTTCTCGACACGGCCGCGCCGGCAGGCCGGTTCGCACGGCCGGTCGCAGGTGCGCCCCAGAATGCCGGGAAACACATTGGATTCCCAATTGATCATGTACGCGTCGCTGTAGCGGCCCGCCGCGATCAATCGGATGTATTCGGGAACCGGCGTGTGCGCCGGGCAGGCCCACTGACAATCAACCACTTTGTGGAAGTAATCGGGGACCGAAATGTCGGTAGGTTTCATTTATTCCTCTTGCGCGCAGCGTCCGCCCGTATTCGAGCGGTACGCACGCTGCGCGGATCGGCTGCCCCCGGCTTGGCTCCGTGGCCGAATCCGGCGCGGATACTAGTCCTGGGGATCGCGGATTTCCACCGCTTGTACTTGTTATAACAAGGTTTTGTCGGCGGTGATCCTTTACAAGGGCGGGCGACGCGGCGGGGAACTCGGGGCTCGCTCAGCGGCCCGGGCCCCAACCGCAGATGCGATTATTTAAGGCATTGAAGATGTTGACAATTTTGTGTCAGGGCGAGCATCAAAGCCGGCCGGCCGGCGGACTCCGGCGGTAAGCTTATATTTTGGTAATGGTGAAAGGCGTCGTGCGCGGTCAGCCCGAAAATATATCCGGCCAAAAACCGATGGATGCTGCGCGCCGCAGCGGGCGCCCGGCGCTGCGGCAGCGGTTCTTCGGCAGGGCGGCCGCCGCTGCCGTCGACGGCGGCTATGCCGTGCAGCTCGACGGCAAGCCGGTACGCACACCGGCGCGCCGCCTGCTCGCGGCGCCGACGCGTTCACTCGCCGAGGCGATCGCCGGCGAATGGGAAGCGCAACGCGAGGCGATCGATCCGAAGACGATGCCGTTGACGCGGCTTGCCAATGCGATCATCGACGGCGTCGGCGAAAATCGTGTCTCCGTTGCCGCCGAGATCGAAAGATATTTGGCGTCGGACCTTTTATTTTATCGCGCCGACGCGCTGCGTGGGCTGGTCGAACGACAGGCGAGGTACTGGGACCCGATCTTGACCTGGGCGCGCCAAACGCTCGGTGCGGAATTCAGATTGGGCCACGGCATCATGCATGTTGCTCAGCCCGAGGCCGCCCTTGCGGCTGCACGCGCCGCCATCCCCGGCGATCCATGGCGGCTCGGCGCCATGCATGCGGTGACGACCCTGACCGGTTCGGCGCTGATCGCGCTCGCGCTGGCGCGAGGCCATTTGTCGGCGGATGCGGCGTGGCAGGCCGCGCATGTCGACGAGGATTGGAACATGGAGCACTGGGGCCGCGACGCACTGGCGCTGGAGCGGCGCGAATTCCATTTTGCCGCGTTCAAGGCCGCGGCGAGGATGCTGGCTTCACTGTCCGAATGATGCCAAAGACGCTGCGTCAGCGCTATGGGATCGAAGATTGAAATCAGCAATGATTCTGTCTCGTCGCGCCCGCGCATAGCCGTTCAAAGAACGGCGCGTCGCTTCGTTCGCCTATGTCGCGGGCCTCTACGTCTTAAAACGTGAACCGGATCAACTTGAACCGGATCAAAGACGTGGAGGGCCGGGCCTTCGCCCGCCGAAGCATGGTTTGCGTTCAAACCGATAACTGCTTCCGGGAGGATGAAGAATCACCCGCCGGTGACGCTCATGTGGCGAGAGAGCGCGGGGCGCCTGTGGCGGCGGTCGATGATGAAGTCGTGGCCCTTGGGCTTGCGCGAGATCGCCTCGTCGATGGCGGTGAACAGGAGATCGTTGCTCTCGGAGGCGCGCAGCGGTTTGCGCAGTTCGGCGGCGTCTTCTTGGCCGAGGCACATATAAAGCGTGCCGGTGCAGGTGACACGCACGCGGTTGCATGATTCGCAGAAATTATGTGTCAGCGGCGTGATGAAGCCGAGCCTGCCGCCAGTCTCGGCGACGCGCGCGTAACGCGCCGGGCCGCCACTGCGATAGTCGAGGTCTTCGAGCGTGTAACGTTCGGCGAGCCGGGCGCGCACGATGGAGAGCGGCAGATATTGATCGAGCCGACCTTCGCCGATCTCGCCGAGCGGCATCACTTCGATCAGCGTCAGATCCATGCCGCGCCCGTGCGCCCATTCGATCAGGCGCGGAAACTCATCGTCGTTGACGCCTTTGAGCGCGACCGCGTTGATCTTGATCTTGAGACCGGCATCCTGCGCGGCGTCGATGCCGGCAAGCACCTGCTGCAACGATCCCCAGCGTGTAATAGCACGGAATTTCTCGGCATCGAGCGTGTCGAGCGAAACGTTGATGCGCCGCACGCCGTGCGATTTCAGCTCATGCGCATATTTGGATAGCTGCGAACCATTCGTCGTCAGCGTCAGCTCATCCAGTTGGCCCGAGCTCAAGTGCCGCGACAACGAGGAGACGAGCGTCATGATGCCGCGGCGGACAAGGGGTTCGCCACCGGTCAGCCGCAATTTGCGCACGCCGCGCGCAACGAAGGCCGAGCACAGCCGATCGAGCTCTTCGAGCGTGAGCACTTGCGCCTTCGGCAGGAACGTCATGTTCTCCGCCATGCAATAGACGCAGCGAAAATCGCAGCGATCAGTGACGGAGACGCGCAGATAGGTGATCGACCGGCCGAATGGATCGACCAGCGGCAGGCGCCATGTTGCGCTATCGAGTTCTCGGTGTTCCACCCTGGGCATGTTCCGCGTTAACCGCGACGGAGACACGTTGCGCTCCGTCCTTTCGCTCTATCCTCAGATAACCAGATAATGCGCAATTTTGCCGGATAAAGCCCCGGGGGTCCGATATGACAAATTCGGATCAAGCGAGCGTGTTGCAATTATTGTTGGCCCTGCATCGGGGGCGGCGGCGGGAACGGCGATGCGCCGGGCTCCGTCGATGGCGGCGGGAATGGCGACCCGGCAGGCTGCTCCGCAGGCGGCTGCGGGTCATTGGCGGTGCCCCTCGGCGGTAACTTGGCCGCAGTCCGGGCGCGCGATGAGACGTGATGCGGCGGCCTTCGCCTGTGCATCGGCCGTGGCGGCGGCGGAACCGGTTGCAGCACCACCTGAACCGGATTTGGCACCAGCGTGGGCGGCGGCGCATTTTCCCAGAACATGTGTTGGGGTGGCTCGCCGGCAGTGATCTGCACGGTTTGCGGAATGAAGCCGATTTTATTGATGGTTACCACTTGGCTTTCCGCGGGCACCGAGAGGGCACAGGGCGTCAGGCACGTTTGTCCCTGCACAGTGCGTATTTCCGCTCCGGGCGGCTGGGATTCGAATTGGAGAGTCGCGAGCTGCGGACTTGCGGGCTTTGACGAGAGCCAGTCCGGCGTCATCCAATCAGGCATGCCAGAGCAACCCGCAAGGCCTAAGCCGGCGACCGCGGCCAAAACGAGTCCGACGCGTGACATGACCCTCTCCGTCCCCAAAGCAGGAATCGTAGGCCGGCTGAGCGTCCGGGTAAAGCCCGGAATGGCTGAATTCGCGCCGGGATTGAGATGTTCCTTGGCGGTCAGCGGCTTGCCGGAACTCGGGAGAGCACTCTCGCTCGACTGTAAAAATCAAGCGTATAGAATAAGTTAGACGAAAACGCCGGGTTCATCGATTCGTCCGGCGACTGCGCCACCATTGCACGCTGTTAGCGACAATTGTTTCAGCCAACGCGATCATCGTTTGGCCTCTGTTTGAACGCAACGCTTACGGCTGTGTCGCCGCCAGATCGACGATCGCATCGGGCAGGTCGGCAAACGAGCTGATAATGCGGTCCGGCTGCAAGGTTGCGATGGGGACCTCGCTGTAGCCGAAATCGACGGCAATAACCGGCACACGCGCCGCACGTGCAGTGTGAATGTCGGTGCCCGAGTCGCCGACCATGATCGCGCGCGAAGGCTCGCCTCCGGCGCGCCGAACTGTGAGCCGGAAGACCTCCGGATCGGGCTTTTGAATCCCGAATGTGTCCTGCCCGCAAATGGCGGCGAAGCGGTCTGCAAGTTTGAGCGTGTCGAGGAGGCGTTTCGACAGCCATTCGAGCTTGTTGGTGCACACCGCAAGCCGATGCCCGTTGCTGGCAAGCCACTCCAGCCCGGCTTCAAGCTCTGGGAACGGACGCGAACGATCGGCGATATGCGCTGCGTAGTGCGCGACGAACGCCGCGTATAAGCGGTCCATTTCCGCCGTCGAGCAACTGCGTCCCTCGGCGATCAATGCCCGCTCCATCATACCGCGTGCACCGCCGCCGATGAGATTTCGCGCTTTCTCATAAGGAATGCCTGGCAGTTTTTCCTGCGCAAGAATGAAGTTGAGCGTATCGACAAGATCTGGCGCGGTATCGATCAAGGTGCCGTCGAGATCGAAGACAATGGTGAGCATGGCCCCGACTACCTTACGCTCGTTCGCGGCGCAAACGCCGCGTTGGCGCGTGCTTTTTTCTAGGCGCGCCATCGCAAGGGCGCTAGATACCCGACGGAATCGACCGCGAACTCGCAGGGGCCCCGATATCCATGGATGTCGAAGCGCAAAAGCGTGCCGCCGCCACTCACGCCGTCGCGTTGGTGCGGCAGGGGATGCGGCTCGGTCTCGGCACCGGCTCGACTGCCGGGCATTTCGTCGAACTGCTGGCCGAGCGCGTTCGCAACGGCCTCAACGTGTCGGCCGTACCGACCTCGAAGGCTACGCAGGCGCAGGCGGAACGCTTGGGCATCGCGCTCGCGACGCTCGATGAGACGCCAGAATTGGACCTGACCATCGATGGCGCCGATGAGATCGCGCCGGACCTGACCCTGATCAAGGGTGGGGGCGGTGCCCTCCTTCGCGAGAAGATCGTGGCTGCGGCTTCGGTGCGGATGGTTGTGATTGCCGACGAGTCGAAGCGGGTCGACATGCTCGGACGCTTTCCGCTGCCGATCGAAATCGTACCGTTCGGCTCCACTGTCACGCGGCGGGCGATTGAGGCCGCCGCGGCCGAGGCGGGATGCCCCGGGCCGGCGCCGCTGCGCCAAACGCAAGATGGCCACGCTTTCGTCACTGATGGCGGGCATTGGCTCGTTGATGCCCGATTGCAGCGTATCGCCGACCCGCGGGCTCTTGCGGCGCGGCTGTCGGCAATTCCGGGCGTCGTCGAGCACGGCTTGTTCATCGGCCTGGCGCGGACTGCTATCATTGCCGGTCCGGCGGGGGTGCATGTCGTCGAGCGGCCTTGAATCTTCCAGCCCGCAAAAGGGAGTATGCCTATGATCGCCCGTCTCTCCACGCGCCATGCGCCCGCGCGCCCTATGCCGGTTCGCCATTTGCTGGCTGTCCTGGTCGCGCTTGTGCTGATCGGTGCCGCCAAACCTGTGCTCGCCCAAGCAGTTCCCGCCACGCAGCCGTCGCCTGCCGCCATTCTGGTGGCTAAGCAGATTCTTGAACTGAAGGGAGTGAACAAACTGTTCGATCCGCTCGTGCGCGGGGTCGTCGAGAAGGTCAAGGACCAGTTCATGCAGACGAACTTCATGTGGGCCAAAGACCTCAACGAAGTGGCGGCTCAGTTGGAAAAGGAATACGCGCCGCGAGAGGCCGAACTGGTGGATGCGAGCGCCCGCATTTATGCCAGCCATTTTACCGAGGCGGAACTGAAAAAGATTCTCGCATTCTATCAGACACCGCTCGGCAAAAAGATGATTGTCGAGGAGCCGAAGGCGCTCGATGAAAGCATGGCCAATGCCGGAAACTGGGGGAACAATTTCTCCGAGGAGGTCATCAACAGGATGCGCGAAGAAATGAAGAAGCGAGGACACGATATTTAACATGTCGGATTACGACGTCGATCTTTTTGTTATTGGCGGCGGCTCGGGCGGCGTGCGCGCCGCCCGCATCGCCGCCCAGCATGGCGCGCGCGTCATGCTGGCCGAGGAATACCGCCTCGGCGGCACCTGCGTGATCCGAGGCTGCGTGCCCAAAAAACTCTTGGTTTATGCCTCGCGTTTCCGCGGCGAATTCGAGGACGCGGCCGGTTTCGGCTGGACGCTTGCGCAACCGTCGTTCGATTGGTCGACGCTGATCGCCAACAAGGACAAAGAGATTGCGCGGCTGGAGGCGGCCTATACCGCGACCCTGACCAAAGCCGGTGTCGCCATCGTCAAGAGCCGGGCCACGCTTGCGGACGCCCACACCGTCCAATTGGCGAACGGTGAGCGCGTGCGCGCGGCCTACATTCTGATTTCTACCGGTGGCACGCCGAGCATGGGCGATCAAATCCCCGGAATCGAGCACGCTATTTCCTCTAACGAGGCGTTTCATTTGCCGGAACTGCCGCGCCGCGTGCTCATCCAAGGCGGCGGTTATATTGCGGTGGAGTTCGCGGGGATTTTCTCCGGCCTTGGCGCCCAGGTGACGTTGGTCTATCGCGGCGAGAATATCCTGCGTGGTTTTGACGATGACGTGCGTCAACATGTGCGCGCCGACATGGAGAAGCACGGGGTCAAGGTCGTCACCGGCTGCAAGATTGCGGCGCTCAAGCGCAACGGCGCGCATCTCGCGGCGCATCTGACCGGCGGCAGCCAGATTGCCGCCGACTGTGCAATGTTCGCAGTCGGACGTCTGCCCAATATCGGCAAGCTCGGCGTGCAAGCGGCCGGTATCGCCATCGCCAAAAACGGTGGCATCAGCGTCGACGAATATTCGCGCACCAGCGTGGCCAACATCTATGCCGTCGGCGACGTGACCAACCGCGTCAACCTCACCCCGGTCGCCATTCGCGAAGGGCACGCCTTTGCCGATACTGTGTTCGGCGGCAAGCCGACCGCCGTCGACCATACCAACGTACCCACGGCGGTGTTTTCTGATCCCGAGGTCGGAGCGGTCGGGCTCACTGAAGGGCAAGCGCGGCTGCACTGTGTTCAGACCGACATCTACAAGGCCATGTTCAGGCCGCTGAGGGCGACGCTGTCGGGCCGCGATACGACCGTGCTGCTCAAGCTCGTCGTTGATGGCCACTCCGGCCGTGTGGTCGGCTGTCATATGGTCGGCGAGCGCGCCGCCGAGATGGCTCAGCTTGCTGCGATTGCCATCAAAATGCGCGCCACCAAAGCCGATTTCGATGCCACCATGGCATTGCATCCGACCACCGCCGAAGAGCTGGTCACTATGCGCACGAAGAGCGCAAGCTACGCCCGCGCAGCAGCCGAATAAGCCGCAAAAACCGCCCCTATTCGGCTATTTCATCGGACTGTCGCGGTTTACAGCGACCGTGTATAAGTCCGGCCACGAAGCATTTGCCCGTCATCCTGAGGTCGTCGCGCCGAGCGCGGCTCTTGAGGGATGCGGCCGAGGCGCTGGTGCCGTCGTCCTTCGAGGCTCGCTTCGCTCGCACCTGCGGGTGACGGAATTTGGAGACAGTGTCATGTCTATGCGGTCCACCTCGGCCAAATGGAGCCCGGATTCGTGGCGCTCGAAGCCAAGGTTGCAGATGCCGGATTATCCGGACCCCAAGGCCCTGGCCGATGTCGAAGCCCAGCTTGCGAGCTTTCCGCCTTTGGTTTTTGCCGGCGAAGCGCGCAATCTCAAAGCGGTGCTGGCGCAAGTCGCAGCCGGCGAGGCTTTCCTGCTGCAAGGAGGCGATTGCGCGGAGAGCTTCGCCGAGCACGGCGCCAACAATATTCGCGATTTCTTCCGGCTGTTTTTGCAGATGGCGGTGGTGCTGACTTACGCGGCGGCCTCGCCGGTGGTGAAGGTCGGCCGCATCGCCGGCCAGTTCGCCAAGCCGCGCACCTCGCCGTCGGAAAAGCGCGGCGGCATCGAACTGCCGGTCTATCGCGGCGACATCATCAACGGCACCGATTTCACCGCCAACGCACGCACGCCCGACCCGCATCGGCAGATCGAAGCCTACCGGCAATCGGCGGCGACGCTCAATCTGCTGCGCGCCTTCGCCACCGGTGGCTATGCCAACCTGGCGAATGCGCATCAATGGATGCTGTCGTTCGTCAAGGACTCACCGCAATCAAAGCGTTATCAGGAACTCGCCGGTCATCTCACCGAGGCGCTCAATTTCATGCGCGCCTGCGGAATCGATCCGGAATCGCATCCGGAAATGCGCACCACAAGCTTCTTCACCAGCCACGAAGCGTTGCTGCTCGGCTACGAGCAGGCCTTCACCCGGATCGACTCGACGACCGGTGACTGGTACTGCACCAGCGGGCACATGGTGTGGATCGGCGACCGCACGCGGCAGCCCGATCATGCCCACGTCGAGTATTGCCGCGGCATCAAGAATCCGCTGGGCTTGAAAACCGGACCGACGCAGAAGGTCGACGAACTCTTAAAGCTCATCGATATTCTCAATCCCGACAACGAACCCGGCCGGCTGACGCTGATTTGCCGGGTCGGCGCCGACAAGATTGCCGATTTGCTGCCGGCCTTCGTGCGCGCGGTGAAGCGCGAGGGCCGTAACGTCGTGTGGTCGTGCGATCCGATGCACGGCAACACCATTACTTCGGTGAGCGGCTACAAGACCCGCCCGTTCGATCAAATTCTCAAAGAGGTGCGCGCGTTCTTTCAAGTTCATGCCGCCGAAGGCACCATTGCCGGCGGCGTGCATCTGGAAATGACCGGACAGAATGTCACCGAGTGCACCGGCGGCGCGCGCGCCATCACCGACGAGGATCTCAACGACCGCTATCACACGGTTTGCGATCCGCGGCTCAACGCCGAGCAGTCGCTTGATCTGGCGTTTCTGCTGGCCGACCTGTTGAAGTCGGAACGCCAAGGGAAGGAAAGGCCGCTGCCGGCGGTAGCTGGATTGTAGCGGACGACAGAGGACCGACAACGGAGGACGCAAGAAAGCGGGCTGGGCTCTTCGTTCTATCTGTTGTCCGTCTTTGTCGTCCATTTACGAAGCACTCACCAAACCACGGCCATTTACGAAGCGCTCATCCTGAGCCGCATTGGGCTCGCGCGGTAAAGGAATCCGCAAATAATTTGAATCAAATTCTCTGCGTCAAAACAAAAATAAAAGACGCAGGGGTGTGTCTTGCCGATACGACAGTACTTACCGTGTGTTTTTGCTGCCGTGTGCCTGACTGCGGCTCCGGCATTCGCGGCCGATATGCCGGCGCTGCCGGGGCTGTCGCCGTCTGCCGACAGCGCGGCTCCGCCCGACGCCTTCGGCGATCCATACGGCCCGCTTCGCATGCGTTCCGCCGGCGGAAACTGGCGCGGTTTCTACCTCGGCGGTCAATTCAGCTACAGCGATGCGAACGCTGACTTCAGCAATTCGACGCAGGCGCCGATTGCTTACAGTCTCCGGGGATTGACGATGGAAAGCGAGTTCGCGCCTTCCAACTGGCCGGTGCTGGGCACCGCCGATCATAGCGCGGCGGGCTTCGGCGGCTTTGTCGGCTACAACGCCGAATATTTGACGCCAAACGCGAAAATCATCCTGGGCGTTGAGGCCAATTACGATCAAGCCTCATTGTCGCTGATCGCACCGAATTCGCCGATCTCGCGCATCACACCGGCCGACAGTTTGGGCAATACCTATCTGGTCAACATTACCGGCAGCGGTACAGTCACCGATCTCAACTATGGGACATTGCGTGCCCGGGCGGGCTGGGACCTCGGCAATTTCCTGCCCTACGCGTTCACCGGGTTTGCGCTCGGGCGTGCCAATGTCAACATTGCGGAAACCACTTCTGGAGAACAGAACCCGCCGGCCGTCGGCGCTTGCAGCGCGGCCGCCAATCCGCCTTGCGCACCGTTCTCGCTGAGCGGCACTGCCGGAAAAGATGGCGAATGGCTCTACGGCTTCACGGTTGGTGCCGGTCTGGACGTAGCGCTGACGCCTCACGTTTTCCTGCGCGGTGAATACGAATACGTCCAATTTCAGCCGATCGCGGGCGTAGCGCTGGATATCAATACGGTCCGCGCCGGCGCGGGAATCCGATTCTGAGCGGATCATCGGTTCTGCCGTTTTTGGTGGGCTGCCGATAAGCGCCGGCGGAGCCATTGCCGGGCCGGCTCGTCCGGCGCTAGACCTGCGGCATGAACGAGCGTCCCGCTGATCGTCTCGCCATTGCCGTGGCGCAGCTTAACCCTGTCGTTGGCGATATTCCTGGCAACCTGGAGCGCGCCCGCAAAGCCCGTGCCGCAGCAGCCTGCGACGGCGCCGATCTTGTCGCCTTTTCTGAACTGTTCATCGCCGGTTACCCACCCGAGGACCTGGTGCTCAAGCCGGCTTTCCAGGCGGCCTGCCGGGCCGCAGTCGAGGCGCTCGCCCGCGACACCGCCGATGGCGGACCCGCCGTTCTCATCGGCACGCCGTGGCTGGAGGACAAGAAGCTCTACAATGCCTATGCGTTGCTCGCCGCCGGCCGGATCGCGGCGATCCGCTTCAAGGTCAACCTGCCGAACTACGGTGTGTTTGACGAAAAGCGCGTTTTCGCAACCGGTCCGGTGCCTGGTCCTGTGAATTTCCGCGGCATGCGGATCGGCGTGCCCATCTGCGAGGACACCTGGACCGACTGGGGCGACTACGAAAACGTGGTCGAATGTTTGGCCGAAACCGGCGCCGAACTGCTTATCGTGCCGAACGGCTCGCCCTACTGGCGCGACAAGACCGACATCCGCCTCAACGTCGCGGTCGCCCGCGTCACCGAAGCCGGGCTGCCGCTCATTTATATCAACCAATTCGGCGGTCAGGACGAACTGGTTTTCGACGGCGCCTCGTTCGCGCTCAACGCCGACTGTTCGATCGCATTCCAGCTCCCGGCTTTCACCGAAACCGTGGTGACGACCCATTGGGCGCGAACCGCCGAGGGGTGGCGCTGCAACCAGGGACCGGTTGCGGCGCCGGCTCCGGCAGACAACGCCGACTATACCGCCTGCATGATCGGGCTGCGTGACTACGTCGAAAAGAATGGCTTCAAAGGCGTCGTTCTCGGCCTGTCCGGCGGTATCGATTCGGCTCTGTGTGCGGCGCTCGCCACCGATGCGCTCGGCGCCGCCCGCGTGCGCTGCATGATGCTGCCGTTCCGCTACACCGCGCAGGAGTCGCTCGACGATGCCGCCGCCGTCGCGCGCGCGCTCGGCGTGCGCTATGACATCGTGCCGATCGAGAGCGCCGTGCATGGCCTGGAGCAGGCGCTCGCCGCCATGTTTACCGGCTTGCCGCGCGACGTGACCGAGGAAAATGTGCAGTCGCGCGCCCGCGGCACCATCCTGATGGCGATCTCCAACAAATTCGGTCTGATGGTGGTGACCACCGGCAACAAATCGGAAATGTCGGTCGGCTACGCCACGCTGTACGGCGA
>JASHRW010000134.1 GCA_030037065.1 Xanthobacteraceae bacterium | reverse complement strand
CGGCGAACCCTTTACAGAAGCCATTATCTGCGTGCGCGGCGCATTGGCCTTGCTGCCGCGACGGTGCAGAAGCTGCGCGACGCCCCGCTGCGTTGGGCTACCAAACTAAAATTGCAGGTTCGGGCTTTACCGGCCGATGACGTTGTCTGCGGAATGGGATTATGATGGCATCCGTCTAGCGACGGGTTCGGCTCATGCGGGCAATGGTGCGGATGAACGGCGCCATAGTTAGGCCGCGGCCCTGCACCCCGCCCAACAGCCAGCCGACCGCGTCAAGCTATACGCGGAGCGCGCGCCTCTAGCCGGCAGATTGGGACGAGGCCTCCGGCTGGCCGTGCGACGCTGTGCGCCTTCCTCCCAGCCAATGGCTGAGGCGATCCAAATAGAGATAGATAATCGGAGTGGTGTAGAGAGTCAGGCTCTGCGACACTAGAAGGCCGCCGACGATGGCGATGCCGAGCGGTCGCCGCAGGTCCGAGCCGGCTCCCGTGCCCAGGGCGAGTGGCATGCCGGCGACCAGCGCGCACATGGTCGTCATCATGATCGGGCGAAACCGCAGCAGGCAAGCTTGGTGGATCGCCTCCAGCGGACTCTTGCCCTCGCGACGTTCGGCGTCGAGCGCAAAGTCAATCATCATGATCGCATTCTTCTTAACGATGCCGATGAGCAGGATGATGCCGATGAACGCGATAAGCGTCAGGTCGTAATGAAACAGCATCAGCATCAGCAGCGCGCCGACGCCCGCCGACGGCAATGACGATAGGATGGTGATGGGATGGATGAAGCTTTCGTAGAGCATGCCGAGGATGACATAGATCACGATGATCGCCGCCAGCAGCAAGAGCGGCGTCGACGTGAGCGATGCCTGGAATGCCTGCGCTGTCCCCTGGAAGGAGCCCAGTAGCGAGGCCGGCGTGTGCAATTGCGTGGCAGCCGCGGAAATCGCGTCAACGGCCTGGCTCAGCGCCACGCCTGGCGCCAAATTGAAAGAGAGTGTCACCGAGGGAAACACGCCCGAGTGATTGACCGTCAGCGGCTGCACCTGGTTGACGAAGTGCGCCACGGTCGAAAGCGGCACCTGCGCGCCGTTCGCGCCCGGCACGTAAACGCGCGATAACGCGGTGGGTCCGATCTGGTACTTTGGCTGTACCTCAAGAATGACTTTCGCCTGCTGGGTCGGCTCATAGATCGTCGCCACCTGCTGCTGTCCAAACGCTGCGTAGAGCGCGGCATCGATCGCTGCCACGGTGACGCCGTAGGTGGATGCAGCATTGCGATCGACCTCGGCTGCGATTTCCGGCGAGGCGATCTGCTGGTCGGAGGCCACGTCCGTGAGAATCTTCATCGACTGCATCTTCGACAACAGGATCGGCGCCCAGTGGTTGAGCTCATCGGAATTCGTGTCGGTGAGCGTGTATTGATATTGCGCCTGCGTCAGATGTCCGCCGACGGTGATGTCCTGGGGAACCTGCATATAGAATCTGGCGCCGATCACTTTCGCAATTGGCCCGCGCAATTCCTCCATCACTTGCTGGATTCCCTGCCGCTCTCCTATCGGTTTGAGCTGGACGAAGATGCGCGCCGTGTTCTCGCTCGGATTAAAGCCGGTGGCGCCGCCGAAGCTGACCAGCCCGGCAACAGCGGGATTCTTGATGATGATATCGGAAATCTGTTCCTGCGTCTTGGCGATGGCCGCAAACGAAGTGTCTTGTCTCATTTCGAGTTCGCCGAACAGAAAGCCGGTATCCTCCTGCGGGATGAATCCCTTCGGGATGACGTAATAGAGATATCCGGTCAGGGCGATCAGCGCGATGATTGAAAGCATGGTTGAAAACTGATGGCGGAATACCCAGTTCAGGCCGCGATCGTAACCTCCAAGCATCCACTGGAAAAATCCCTCGAAGACGCGGTTGATCCGTCCCGGCGGGCTGTCGTGCTCGCGGGCAAGGAACAGCGAACACATCATCGGCGTGAGGGTAAGCGCGATGAACGCCGACGCCACGACCGCCATGGTGACAGTGACCGCGAATTCATGGAACAGGCGCCCGATGATGCCGGACATCAGCAGCAGCGGAATGAAAACCGCGATCAGCGACAGCGTGATCGAGATGATGGTGAAGCCGATCTGCCCGGCGCCCTTGAGCGCCGCTTCGAAGGCGGGCTCGCCGGCCTCGATGTAACGGACGATGTTCTCGATCATGACGATGGCGTCGTCGACGACGAAGCCGATAGAGATGCTGAGCGCCATGAGCGACAGATTGTCGAGGCTGTAGCCGAACAGGTACATCAGCCCGAACGTGGCAACGATAGCGAGGGGCACCGTCACGCTCGGGGTAATTGTCGCCCACGGCTTGCGCAGGAACGCGAAAATGACCAGCACGACCAGGGTGGCGGTGATCAGCAGCGTCAATTCCACGTCGCGCACCGAAGCCCGGATATCCTGCGAGCGATCGCTCATCAGATCGACATGCACGGATGGCGGGATCGACGCCAGCAATTGCGGCATCTTTTCCTTGACCTGATCGACCACCTGAACCGTATTGGCATCGGCGGTGCGGTAGATCAGCAACAATTCGGCGGGCCTACCGTCGTACCAGGCGCCGGAACGCGGATTGACCGATGAATCGATGACATTGCCGACATCGCTCAGAGTGACCGGTGCGCCATTCTGGTAGGCGATGATGACGTTCTTGAACTGGCTCGCGTCGAGCAGTTGATCGTTGGTGCTGAGCGTGAATTGCTGTTCTGGACCTTCCAGGTTGCCTTTGGCTGCATCGAGCGTTGCATTAGACAACGCGGTCTCCACCTGCGACATGCTCAGTTTGCGGGAGGCCAGCACGCCGGGATTGATCTGGACCGCGACCGCCGGCTGTTGCTCGCCAGCGATCACCACATAGCCAACGCCCGGAATGGTCGACAGCGATTCGGCGAGCACAGTGTTGGCATAGGTATCCAGTTGGTATTCCGGCATCGCCTCCGAATGGACGGCATAGATGAGGATCGCCCGGTTCGCCGGATTGGTTTCCCGGTAGGTCGGCGGCGTCGGCATGGTCTTCGGCAACAGCCCGCTTGCGGCGTTGATCTCCTGCTGCACCTGGCCGGCGGCGGCGTTGATGTCGACGCTGAGGTCGAATTGCATGGTGATCGAGGTGGAGCCGAGCCCGCTGGTCGAGGTCATCTGCGACAGACCGGGAATCTGCGTGAATTCGTCTTCCAGCGGCGTCGCCACCGTCTCCGCCATGATGGTGGGGCTTGCGCCGGGTAACTGCGCGGAGACGACGATGGTGGGAAACTCGACGTTGGGCAGCGCTGCGACCGGCATCAACTCGTAGCCGACCATGCCGAACAAAAAGATTGCCGCCATGAGCAGCGCGGTGGCGATCGGACGGCGAATGAAGACTTCCGAGATGTTCATTGCGGCGGGTCCGCAGCCGGCTGCGCTTGCGCAGCGGTTTGCGCGGCCGGTTGCGGTGCCGTCGTTTGTTGGACGGCGACGGTGGTGCCGTTGTCCAGCCGATACTGCCCGGTCGCAACCACCTCTTGTCCGGCGGAAATGCCTTTGCTGATAACTGAGACGCCACCCCGCCGCGCGCTTTGTTCGACGTCGACCCGCTTGACCTTGTTATCGGAGCCGATGACATAGACATAATCACCGTTCGGACCCACCATCACTGCAGTGGCCGGCACGGTTAGCACGTCGCGACGTATCCCGAGCACGAGTTGTACCGAAACATATTCGCCCGGCCAAAGCGTCTCGTCTGCATTGGAGAAGGTGGCTTGCAGCGCCGCGGTCCCAGTGGTGGTGTTGACTTGATTGTCGATCACCGTGAGCTTGCCTGTTCCGAGAAGCTTCGCGGCCTGCGAATAGGCACGCACTTCGAGCGCTCCCTTGGCTTGGTTCTTGATAACCTGATCTAGCACTACCTCCGGAACGCTGAAGTTCACATAAATCGGTTGCAACTGAACAATTGAAACCAGGGTTCCGCCGGTCGAGGACGACCCGCTGCTGGAAGAGCCTGTCGTGCCGGAGCCACTCGCCGCTTGGCCGCTTGGCGGTCCGACGAGGTTACCAAGGTCGACCATCAGCGTGCCGGCGCGCCCGGAAACCGGTGCCGCAATGTGACAGTATTCGAGGTTGAGCCGCGCCGTTTCAATATTGGCTTGATCGAGTTGGACAGTGCCCTTGTCCTGCTCGACCACGAAGACCTGGTCCTGCGCCTGTTGCGACGCGATCGATTGCTGCTTTTCGAGGACTTGGTAACGGGTGAGGTCGTTTTGCGCTTCTGAGAGGAGCGCCTCGTCATGCGCCAATTGTGCCTTTGCCAAATCGAGCGCGGCCTGGTACGGGCGCGGGTCGATCAGGAACAATTCCTGCCCCTGTTTCACGTCTTGCCCGGGCGTAAATTCGACTTTGACGATCGCGCCCGTGACGCGCGGCTGCACGGCCACGCTATCGATCGACTGTACTGTGCCGATGGCGTTTACGATATTGGGGACGTCCTGGCGCGCCGCGATGGCGGCGGTCACCGGCACCGTAGGATTGCCGGCACCACTGTTTGCCTTCGGCGTCCGGCCGCTTAGGTGCTGCACGCCGAAGGCGACGACGCCCAAAACGACAAGCGCGCCGACGAGCCAAGCGCGACGGCGCGAAGCAAAATTGGGTAAAAAAGCCATCGGAAACACCCGATCAAAAATCTTCAACCGACAGGTCCCGGAACCAATGCGTAGGAACGCGGAGCATAGCAGGAATGTTTCCGCAAGAGCACCCCTGCGCGCCCGAGTTCAGGCGGATTGGCGCACTATTCATCGGCTTAATCCAATTAAGAAATTTTAATTTAGCGCCGCGACAACGAATGGCCATGCAGTCCGGCCATGAGCAGGACATTGCACGCATGTCCTCGGTCGGTCCGGAGGAAAGGTGTGCGGCGCACGCGCCATGCACCGTCCCGTGGAATCACGCGAGGCCGCAAGCCGGGGGCGGTGAAAATACCGACGGTTGCCGAGGGTGTGTCTTTCGCTCTCACTCAAGATGAGAACGAGGCGGTCAACCGCCGCAGACGTTCTCTTCCAGAAAGTCGGGGTGCTGCAGGCGGGTGAATTCAATGGCGAACCCGTCTTCGAGATGGCGAACCACACGGCCCTGCACCTTACCGAGCGTGATCAGCGCGCCAATTGGCGGCCGCTGATCGCTGGCAATGCCGGCGCCAGATTGCGACATGTCGATGATTCGGCAGGCGAGGTTGACTCCGTTCGGCATGATCAACCGGCCGATCGGGTTGCGCGGCACGATACGACCGTGCCGACGGTCTTCCGGCAGGCCGAGGATCTGGCGGTTGGCAAGCCATGTAAGTTGCGCGGCAAGCTTGTCGCGCTTGCGCGACGTTGCCGAGATCGTTATGGCGAAGCCGTTTTGGAACGTCCGCGCGACGTGGCCTTCGAGCCGGCCGAGATGATCCACATAGGCGATGATGCGCTCGCCCGGGGTGCCGGCAACCGGAGCAATCAAAGCCATGCCGCCCGGCGACATGTTTACCACTTGGCAGGGAAACTCCCGGCGGTCAGCCAGCATGTAACGGCCAAGCAGATTGACCCGCACACGCTGGAAACGACGACGCTCTGCGCTGAGCGCCCGTATACTCGGTATTCGTTCCGCCAGCGCCATTCGATGGTTTGCCCGCGACCGTTTGCGGCGCAAGCCTAGGCGTGGCGTGTTAACGGCCCGTTAGCCGCCATTCATCCTCTGGCCTGCGGACACGCTCAAAAAGGGGGCTACGAGCGTCCACCGTCGTAGACGACCAAACCGCGCCGGCTGCGTGGGCTGAGGAACCGGGGCAGCAGCCGTTTTTCAACCGCGGCGCCGATGTGTCGGCGACTGCCGAGCGTCAAAGCGCCGATCGGACTGAGCCCGATCCATTGCGGGGTTCTGAAGGGTGCCAACACGCCAATGGTGCGGGCAAGGCTGGGACGGCTAGCACTTAGGGGAAGCAACAACAGCTCAAGGTCAACCGATTCGCCGCTTGCGTTATGTGCGGTCACCCCGGCCACGGTCCCCACCCACTCGTCGGCGAGGACGGCAAGCAGATCGAGGATCATTCTTCGGCTCATATCGTCCCACAGGTCGAGAAAGGATTCGCCCTTCAGTTCGCGGCCGAGCAGAGCGCACACGCGTGTCCCAGCGAGCCGGAACGGGTAGCCGGCCGAATGATCGAGCGCGAGAATGAAGGCTTCGCTCAGAATCTGACGAATGGCGGCGGGTTCGATCTCGGCGCGTTCCGGCGCCGGTCGACGGCCCCGCAATTCCTGCCAATAAGCGTATAATTCTCGACTTGCCGCGTGTTTCATAGGCGCCGCTCCAGCCCCAACCATTTCAGCCACCACCGTCTCCATTTGAGACAGACGATGGCCTGTCGGCTCATTTGCCTGGATAGCGAGCAGGTCGCGTGCCGCGCGGGTCGGTTTGCCGGCAAAGGCGGCGGCAAGGGCAAATTAATCTTAATCAATCGTTGAGATTGGCTGCCCAAGGGGGCCTGCCTACGATGGCCCATTCACGCGTATGCCGCCGCTGATGCGTCCGGCATCCCTCGGATAATGGGAGGCGAGGGGGATTGATCGACGCGGCGCGGGCCCGATGAGGGACGCCGTGCTAAACCCGGGGAGCCATTTGGCCCCGAGTCCTCAGCGTCGAGCACTCAACCCCCCGCACAGGGTGCAAAAGGGAGGGCTTTTGCCCTCCCTTTTGTCTTTCTCCCCTCTCGTGCTCCCCTTTCCTGGCGTTGCGGTGCCGCTTGCTGTCGCGGTTGGCCCGGCCTATTTCGCCTGCATGAAGGTGCAGCCGGTGACGCAACCGCTTAATCGCAGATCTTCCGAACCGATCTTTAATGTGCCGCCAGTGGTGATGGCGACCGTGGCCGTGCTGGTGGGCGTGTACTTGTTCCGCGTGTTTGCCCTCAGTCCCAGTGAGGACGAGAAATTTGTGCTCACTTTTGCGTTCATCCCAGCGCGCTACAGCACCGACCCGCTGATCGCCAGTTCATATCCGGGCGGCTTTGGCGCCGAACTTTGGACGTTTTTTACTTATGCATTTTTGCACGCCGATCTTCTCCACATTGGGCTAAATCTCGCCTGGTTGATACCGTTTGGAACCGCGCTCGCCCGCCGCTTTGGTGCCTGGCGCTACATTGCCTTCATGCTGATCACTGCGGCTGCCGGTGCGTTTGCGCAATTCATCAGCAATCCACACGCCGACGTGCCGATGATCGGCGCTTCCGCTGCGATTTCAGGCGCGATGGCGGCGGCCTTGCGCTTTGTTTTTCAAGAGCACGGTCCGCTGGAAACTTGGCGTGATGGCGCCCGCAATAGCGAGGCCTACCGGGTTCCTGCCGTACCGCTGCTGGCGACGTTTCGCGACGTGCGCTTCATCGTATTCCTTGCTGTCTGGATGGGACTCAATGCGCTGTTCGGTCTGGGTGCGGTATCTTTTGGCATTGAACCGGGGCAGCAATTAGCGTGGCAGGCGCACATTGGCGGTTTTGTCGCCGGATTGGTGCTGTTCACCGCCTTCGACCCAGTCCTCCCGCGCGAGGAATTGGATACCGAGACGAGTGGCTGAGATCGCGATAATGGCCGGCGATTCGCTCCATGCGAGCGCCGCATTTGTCACCTATGCTGATTGCAGGTTCGGCGCCGGCATTTGGGAGTGCCTAATCGCCCGGCTCCATGCTGCGCTGCAACGATTTGCGCGGATGGCCGAACGGAACTCGGCGCCGATCGAAAGCATTGAACACGACGCTCTCATCGCTTCCCATCGCCCCCCGATGGAAGGCGACGAAGGAAGGGAGGCTACAATGACCGTCAGCACCATCCTTGCTGAAAAGGGCCGCGACGTTGTCACCATCCAACCCGGAGCCAGTCTTGCGGACGCTGCAAATCTTCTCGCTGAAAGGCGCATTGGCGCTGCGCTCATTCTCGGCGCCGATCGCCGTCTGATCGGCATCATTTCCGAACGCGACATCGTGCGTGCGCTCGCCGCAAGCGGCGTCACCGCCCTCGATCTGCCCGTCAGTCAAATTATGACTCGCAAAGTCGAGACCTGCAGCGAGAGCGAGACGATCAGCAGCATCATGGAGCGGATGACGAACGGCAAATTCCGTCATGTGCCGGTCGTCGATCAGGGCCGACTGGCCGGGATCGTGTCGATCGGAGACGTGGTCAAGCACCGGCTTCAGGAAATGGAGCGCGAATCCGCTGCGATGCGCGACTACATTCTCACCGCATAGCGCGCCACGGCATAAGCGAATTGAGCGCCTGCGGCCCCGCGTTTGAGCTATTCTGCCTCAACAGGCGAGGAGGCGGGGGTGCGGAGTTTGAGTATTGTTTTGTCTGGATTTGTGGTTGTCGGATTGACGGCGGTTGCCTCCGCCGCGACCGGCAACAAGACCGTGCGGTTGGCGCAAAGCTCGACGACCACCGATTGCATGATGAGCTGCAATTCGCAGGCGGCGAGTTGCCAGAGCGCCTGCGTGGTGCCTGGAACGGCGCCAACAGGGGCGGCCACCACAACCAGCAATGCTACCGCGAGCGTTTCCTGCTTGAGCAACTGCACGAGCCAACAGCTCTCCTGCCAGACGAATTGCGCTCGCGTCTCGCCCTCGCAGTGAGATGCCTCGCCAGGTGCTTAGCGCAACTCGGCGATGGTTTCGGAAATTGAATCCAACGCCTTTTCCGCCGCCGCGCGGCCGACCGCAATAGCTTCGGTGGCGCGATGAAAATCGAGCCAGCCGATGTGACCGATGCGCGGCGTGATATGGATGTCTGGCGGGTCGCCGGCGAGGCGCATGCGGGTGAGGCGGTCCTGCATGATGTTGAAGGATTCGATCATCACAGTGGAAAAGCTCGGCCGCGCCGAACCCGCAATCAGCTCGCGCTTGAGTGCACGTTCAGCGCCGAACATGCTGCGGAGCCGAGCGAAGTGGCGCACGTCATCTGGCGGATCACCGGGGTGTCCATCGCCGGGATCGGCGCCGTGGCTGGCGATGGTGGCACCGCGACCGAAGCGGTCGGCATCGAGATTGACGGCGATAACGACGCGTGCACCGAATGCACGTGCCGCCGAAACCGGCACCGGATTGACCAGCGCACCGTCAACCAGCCAGCGCCGTCCGACGTGGACCGGCGGAAATACTCCGGGCAGCGCATAGGAGGCGCGCAGCGCAAGCGACAGCGAGCCGCAGGTCAGCCACACTTCGTGGCCGGTGCCGACCTCGGTCGCGATTGCCGCGAACCGCATCGGCAAGTCTTCGATCAAGGTCGTACCGATTGATTCGTGGAGTTTGTTGGCTAGCCGCCCACCGCCGATCAGACCGGAGCCTCCAAAGCGCACGTCGAGATAGCCGATGATTCGCCGCATGGTCAGTGAGCGCGCCCAACCTTCCAGCGCATCCAGGTGGTTGGTGGCGTAACAGCCGCCGACCAGGGCCCCCATCGAGGTGCCGACCACGATGTCAGGTGTGATCCCTTCCGCGTTGAGGACCTGCATGACGCCGATATGGGCAAATCCGCGTGCCGCACCGCTGCCGAGAACGAGGCCGATCAATGGCCGCTTGCGCTGCCGGTCAACAGGCGGCGTGGCGAGGTCAATCGTCGTCACTGGATCCTCAGGCCTTGCACATCACGATAACGCGCCCAACGCGATAAGGCTCCGTTGCCGCGCTGCAGCGCGCATGATCGGTCGCATAGGCTGGGGTAACAAGCCGCAAGGCGCAACATGGTGAAGGTCGGTACAGGTCCGCACTGCCGTTGGTCTCTGTGGGCATTCGCGGGCCAGTTGGCGCAGTCTGAGCGCTCCGCATGGCTTGAAATCGCCGCGATTGGTCTCGAAAAAGCCTCCATGTCAGGGCGGGGCTTAGGCGGACTTTTGCGCTGCGCAATTGCAGCAGCTTTGTCGATCCTGTTCTTTGCGCCAATCTGCGGGATCGCGCATGGGCAGAGCTTAATGGCACCGCAAGCCATTGCGCCTGCGGAGCATGCGCCGGGCTCTGGATCGCCGGGCGCCAGCATCGCCTTTCCCGAACCATCGGCGCACCCGTCCGCACTGCCATTCGCGCAAGCTTCGCCCGTGGTGCCGGCCGGACACGTTGCCCTGATGGTCGCCGCACGTTATGGCCCCGACGCACCACTGATCAGTGGCGGGGTGATTTGGCGCGTCTATGCCGCCAATCCCGACGCCGCCGGTATGTTCCGCTTGGTCAAAGAGGAGCAGACCGCCACACCTACATTTGTGCTGCCGCCTGGGGATTACGTGGTGCATGCGAGCCTGGGGCTCGCCAGCGCGGCGAAAGCCGTTCGGCTACGGGCCGACACGGTGCGCGAGGTATTCTACATCCCGGCCGGCGGCGTGCGCCTGCAGGGGCGGGTCAATGACGTCCGCATTCCGGTTGGTCAAATCAGTTTCGATATCTACCCGGGAAGCCAATTCGACACGGCGCAGCGCCGGCCTATCGCGCAGAACGTAATGACCGGTGATGTCGTGCTGTTGCCCGAAGGAACCTATTACATCGTCTCCACCTACGGCGACGTCAATTCGGTGGTGCGCTCCGACATTCAGGTGAAACCGGGCAAGCTCACGGATATCGTGGTGACTCATCGGGCTGCGGTAATCACACTCAAGCTGGTCAACCAGAACGGCGGCGAGGCGCTCGCCAACACGCAGTGGACCGTGTCGACGCCCGACGGCGACGTTATCAAGGAATCGATCGGCGCGTTTCCCCGCCTCGTGCTCGCCGAAGGCGACTATCATTTGATCGCGCGCAACGAAGGCCACATCTATCAGCGCGATTTCAAGGTGATCAACGGCGTCGATGGCGAGGTCGAGCTGCTGGCGAAGTGAGTGTGGAGCGGGTCCCGTAAGCCGTTCGAATGCTCACGCCGCCTGCTGCATTCGCCGCACGTCCGGCGGTACTGCCTCTCGGCCAAGCGCGCCGAGCGCGGCGTCAAGCGACATTGATTCTTGTCTCTCTGAGCCGAGCCTGCGGATCGAGACGCTGCGCTCAGCCGCCTCTTTTTTGCCGACGACGAGGAGCACCGGAACCTTGGCCAAAGAGTGCTCGCGGACCTTGTAGTTGATCTTCTCATTGCGCAGGTCGCCCTCGACACGCAACCCTGCACGCTGAGCCGCCGCGATTGCTTGCCGCGCATAATCGTCGGCGTCGGATGTAATGGTGGCGACCATCGCCTGCAGCGGGGAAAGCCACAGCGGCAGGTGTCCGGCATAATGCTCGATCATGATGCCGGTGAATCGCTCCAGAGAGCCGAACATGGCCCGATGCAGCATAACCGGAGTCACCTTGTTCGAATGCTCGTCGATATAGAAGGCGCCGAGACGCCCGGGCATGTTGAGGTCGACTTGCACGGTGCCGCACTGCCAGTCCCGGCCGATGGCGTCGCGCAGCACGTATTCGAGCTTGGGGCCGTAGAACGCGCCTTCACCCTTGTTGAGCGTCCACGGCCGGCCCGAGGCTTTTAGCGCCGCCATCAGAGCGGCCTCGGCCTGGCCCCACACAGCGTCGTCGCCGATGCGCTTTTCCGGCCGGTCCGAGAATTTGATGCGCACGTCGTCGAAACCGAAATCGGCGTAGATCGACAAGATGAGATCGTTGACCTTCAGCACCTCGTCGGCAATTTGCTGCTCGGTGATGAAGATGTGAGCGTCGTCCTGGGTGAAGGCGCGCACCCGCAACAACCCGTGCAGAGCCCCTGACGGCTCAAAGCGGTGCACCTTGCCGAACTCGGCGATCTTGAATGGCAGATCCCGGTACGATTTCAGCCCGTTCTTGAAAATCTGAATGTGGCCTGGGCAGTTCATCGGCTTGACCACATAGGTACGCTCGTCGTCCTCCTTCGGTTCGACAAGGAACATGACGTCGCGAAAGGTTGCCATGTGGCCTGAAGCGACCCAGAGCGAAGAATCGATGAGCTGCGGGGCATTGACTTCGGCATAACCAGCCTGGATTTGTCGCCGCCGGATATAGTTCTCCAGCGTCTGAAACAGCGTCCAGCCTTTGGGATGCCAGAACACCGAACCGGGCGCTTCCTCCTGAAAATGGAAAAGGTCCATTTCGCGGCCGAGCTTGCGATGGTCGCGCTTTTCCGCCTCTTCGATCTGCTTTAAGTGCGCGTCGAGTTCTTCCTGCCTTGCGAACGCTGTGCCGTAGATGCGCGACAGCATTTCGCGCTTGGAATCGCCGCGCCAATAGGCGCCTGCTACCTTCATCAGCTTGAACGCGCTGCCGACCTTGCCGGTCGAGGTCATATGCGGGCCGCGACAGAGATCGAACCAGTCTCCCTGCTTGTAGATCTTTATCTGTTGGTCTTCCGGAATCGCGTCAACCAGCTCTACCTTGAAGCTCTCGCCCATGTCGGCGAAGACGCGCTTTGCCTCATCGCGCGACCACACTTCTTTGGTGAACGGTTTATCGCGTGCGATAATCTCGCGCATCTTGCCTTCGATGACGGGTAGATCTTCTGCCGTGAACGGCTGGTTGCGGAAGAAATCGTAATAGAAGCCGTTCTCGATCACCGGCCCGATGGTGACTTGGGTCCCCGGCCAGAGCGTCTGTACCGCTTCGGCGAGCACGTGCGCGGCATCGTGGCGGATTAATTCCAGAGCGCGCGGATCGTCGCGGGAGAGGAACTCGATCTTGGCGTCATGGTCGATCGGATCGGACAGGTCAGCGAGCTTGCCGTCGAGCGCCATGGCAATCGTGCGCTTGGCGAGTGACGGCGAAATGCTCTTGGCGATGTCGAGGCCGGTTATGTTTTCGGGATAGTCCCGACGTGCGCCGTCGGGAAAGGTCAGCGCGACCACTTCTCACTCCTGTTGCTCACTCGCTGCCTACGAATGCAGGTAAGCGCGAAAGGGGTATAGCAGCAGGCTTCTGCTGTGCAAATGGTTCGACCGCATCGTCGGCAGCGTTAATTCAAGGCCCACCATATGCGACGGCAGCATGCCCACCGACTTGAGCAGAGTCGCCGCACCAATGCGGTGTATGCATAGCGATGTATACGCAAAATGCGCGCCACAATTTCACGGAACGATCAAACGATTTCCAACCAAGGCGGATAATTGCGGCAAGGCCGCCGTGGAATCTCCCAAGCTGGATCATATCGGCGCCCAATTGCGTGACGAAGATCAAGCTGTCCGCATTCGATAGGCGCAACGCAATCCGCTTGTCGCTTTGTCAGCGCGGTCGTTGTTTGTCCTAGCGTTGCGCGTAGGCAATGCGAGTGTGTGCTGCGTAAGATTTTAGTCCCGTGCTCGGGGGAGCGGATAAGGGGGGGCTTGCGGTGGCCGCACGGGCCACTCCAGGTGACTTGCGTATTGGTCGCGGTGCTGCTGACCGCAGCCTTTTCCCTTGAATGAGCCTTGTCATCGTTGGGCCGTCTGCGGGTGACTGTTGACGCCGCGCCAGCGGCCGTACCGCCACGGCAGATACCATCGGGCACTTGGCGGCAATGAGTTCGGCACGAAATCGAGCCCCGCTGTGCCCCCGGGATGGCAGCGTAACAGCCGCGCCAGACTCATCCATCCGCCTGCCCAGAGACCGTGGCGATCGATTGCCTGGTCGGCATACTCGGAACAGGTCGGCAGATGACGGCACTGGAATCCGGCAAGCGAAGACAGCGTGTAGCGGTAAGTCTTCACTAATCCGCGCCCGAAGAGGCGAGGGGCCTTGGCGCAGCTTTTGAGGAGGCTGGGCAATTTACTCCGCGGCGGCCTTTGCCGCGTCCTTGGAGCTGCGCTTTGCCTCGATTTGCCCGATGGCATCGACCACGGCGTCGAAGGTGAGCAGCGTTGAGGCATGGCGGGCCTTATAGTCGCGCACCGGCTCGAGGACGGCGATATCGGCCCATTTGCCTTCCTGCGGCGGTTCGCCGTTCTCCTTGAGCATCTTGCGCACAGTCTCTCGCAGCTCCCTGAGCTCTTCGGCCTTGGAGCCAATGACATGACGCGCCATGATCGACGACGATGCTTGACCCAGCGCACAGGCCTTCACCTCGTGGGCGAAATCGGTAACTGTCTCGCCCTCCATCTTCAGATCTACCGTTACGGTCGAGCCACATAGGCGCGAATGCGCTGTTGCCGTGGCGTCCGGGACTGCAAGCCGACCGACTCGCGGGATATTGCCCGCAAGCTCGATAATTCGCTTGTTGTAGACTTCGTTGAGCATGGCGCCGAATATATAGGTATCGGCGGCCGCGGGCGAGAGTCCGGGTCAAGCAATACCTGAAAGGCCAACCGAGGGCCGGCGCATCCCATGTCCAAGCTGCCAGCATTTTCATCCCCCGGTTCGACCGCCGACCTCGAAGAAGGGTCGGCGCTGATGCCGAAATTCGATGCCGCGGGGGTCGTGGTCTGCGTAACGACCGACGTCGCTTCAGGCGATGTGCTGATGGTTGCGCATATGAACGCTGAGGCGCTGCAGAAAACCATCGCCACCGGCGAAGCCTGGTACTATAGCCGGTCGCGAGCCGCGCTGTGGCGCAAGGGTGAGACGTCCGGCCACACCCAGCACGTGATCGAGATGCGCATCGATTGCGACCAAGACGCAATCTGGATCAAGGTCGAGCAGGTGGCCGGTGCCTGTCACACCGGCCGCCGCTCGTGCTTTTACCGGGCGGTACCGCTTGGGCAAAAGGGCGGGGCGGTGACGCTCGAATTTCGCGATGAGCGCGTGTTCGATCCGAAGACGGTGTATGGCAAGGAGTGATCAGCTCTTGCGTTCGAGCAGTCGCTCTGCGCGCGCCAGGTGAGGGCGATCGTACATGACGCCGCCGATGCCGACCACGCCGGCACCTGGATTTTTTGCAAACGCGTCGATGATCGCCTGTGCGTGCGCAAGCGCTTCCCCGTTGGGCGTGAACACCTCGTTAATAATTGGCACTTGCGCGGGATGTATCGCCATCTTCCCCGAAAAGCCGTCGCGTACGGCGTCCTCACATTCGCGGCGAAAACCTGTCTCATCGCGAAAGTCGACATAAACGGTATCGATAGCCGGCACCGAGGCAGCGGCCGCGCCGGCCAGGCAAAGCGCACGAGCGAGCCGATAGGGATCGAGGAAGCGGCCTTGCGCGTCGCGGTTTGCCTGGGCGCCGAGCTCCGCCGACAAGTCCTCGGCGCCCCATGTCAGCGCGATCAGGCGTGCGCTGGCGCTGGCGAACGTGCCAGCGAGGAACAGAGCTGCCGCCGTCTCGGTGGCGATCGGCAGAATTTTAATGGAGCCGTCGGGCAGGCCGCTTAACGCTTCGCGCACGGCAAGTTTTGCGGCGGCATGCACGACTGAGGTGCCGCCTTCGGCTTTGGGTAACATGATCGCATCGGGCTTCGCCGGTGCGACTGCATCGAGATCGGCGTCGGTGAGGCCGGTCTGCAGTCCGTTCACGCGTACGGCAAGATAAGGCCGCGATGTGGCCGCGAGCGTGCTTTTCAAAAAGGCAGCCGCGCTCTCCCGCGCGCGCGCCTTGCCGTCGAGCGCGATCGAATCTTCAAGATCGATGATCAAGGCGTCGGCTCCACTTGTCATCGCCCGTTCGAGCTTCTTACGGCTGTCGGCGGGAACAAAGAGGAAGGAGCGCATAGTCACTTCGGTCGCATGCGCATAAAGGCTTGGCGGCGGCACTCAGCGACGAGCTTGTTGTCCTGGTTGTAGGCGCGGTGATGAAATTCGACGATGCCGGCACCAGCGCGGGATTTTGATTCCCGCTTGCTGATCACCTCCGTGGTGCAATGGACGGTATCGCCTTCGAACAGCGGATGGGGAAATTTGACGTCTGTCATGCCGAGATTGGCGATTGTCGTTCCCACCGTCATGTCAGACACTTGGATGCCGATCATCAGACCGAGGGTGAACAACGAATTCATCAGCGGTTGGCCCCATTCGGTCTCCTGCTCGCAAAAGTGCCGATCGACATGGAGCGGCTGTGGATTGAGCGTCATGTTGGAAAACAGCATGTTGTCCATTTGCGTGACGGTACGCGTGTAGCGATGTTCGACCAGCTCGCCGGGCACGAAATCCTCGAAATAAAGCCCACCGCGCTTGTGCCGCACGGCTGTCTGTTGCGTCATTTGCGCCTCCGCACTCGTTAAGCTTCCGTTTACCACAATTGTTAATGATCGGGATTGACCGATACCGCTGGTGGGAGCCGGCGGCAATCGGGAGGGGAGTTTGTTCTATGCTGGTCGATGCCAGCGGTTCAGCCGCGGTCTCGACGGTGGCCGGCGCCATTCGTCAGGCGTCTCAGGCCACCGGTACGAGCTTTTCGTATCTTTTGGCGACAGCGCAAGTCGAATCAGGCTTAAATCCCGGGGCG
>JASHRW010000133.1 GCA_030037065.1 Xanthobacteraceae bacterium | reverse complement strand
GAATAGTCAGACGCCCGCCATCGGCGAGCAAAGGAACGGAGACAACGATGACAAACATCATGAGACATGAATTGGGAGGCCCAAAGTGGTCGACCGCGCGGCATTTCAAGCGGAGCTAGACGCGCGTTGCGGCTTCGCGAGAAGGCGCACACGCGAGACGGCGCCGCCATCGCGGCCGCCGGCGAAGGCAAACACCTGCAGGCTATGCTGCAAGCCGTGCAGACCATCCGCCTGCCGCTCGGTGATTTCTATAATTCATTGTCCGACGAGCAGAAGGCGCGGTTCAATAATCTCGGCCGGCAGTTGTTTGCGCAGAAGTAGCGAATAGGGAATAGCGAAGTGGCGAATAGCGAGCGAGTAGGGGACTATTCGCTATCCGCCACTCGCCATTCTCTAATGAAACAGCTTCGGAAACTTCGCCCGCAGCTTTCCGCGCAGATCGGCGCTCACGTCGACCACTTTCGGGAACGTGCCTTTCAGTTTCATGTCGTAGGGAATACAGGCGTCGATCAGGATGCGGTTGTTGAAATTGCCCGGCAGATAGAGCGGATCGCGCTTGGACGCCCACGCTTTCTGCACCAGATCGATGTCGACATTGGGATCGAAACGCGTGCACATCGCCCATAGCACCTGGTCGAGATCGCCGGCGTCGATGTCGTCGTCGACCACCACGGTCCATTTGCCCGCATAGGCGCCACCCTGGCAGGCGCAGGCGACGTGCAGCGCCTGCCGCGCGTGGCCGGGATAGCGCTGGCGAAGCTGGATGGCGGTAAAGCGTGTCGCCGGGCCGGCCTCGTGGTTCCATACGCCGAGCACTTCCGGAATGCCGCAGGCATCGAGCGCCTGCCAGATCTGCGACGCGCCGGCGATGCCCTTAAGCAGCCCGGTCTCGTCCACCGGCTTGTGCTGCGGCGCGCAGGTGAGGATCGGATCGTTGCGGTGCAGGATGGTCTTGACGTTAACGTAAGGCCGGTCCTGCGTGTCGTCGGAATAGTAGCCCATCCACTCGCCGAACGGCCCTTCCGGCTTGACCTGTCCTGGCACCGTCTCGCCCTCGATGGCGATTTCGCAATCGGCCGGAATCGGAAAGCCGGTGAACGGCCCGCGCACCACGTCGATCGGCTCGCCGCGCAAGCCGCCTGCGATATCGTATTCGCTCACCTCCGGCAGCGGACTCGACGACAGCATGAAAAGCAGCGGGTCCTGGCCGCACAGGATCACCACCTTCATCGGCTCGCCGCGGGCAAAATATTTATCGCGATGAATGCGGCCGTGCTTGCCCTCGGTGATCTGGCAGCCGACGGTCCTACCGTCATAGACTTGGCTGCGATAAGCGCCGAGATTGTACCAGCCGTCATCGGGGTCCTTGGTCACCACCGCGCAGGCGGTGCCGATGAAGCGCGCCTTGTCGGCCTCGTGGTGGCGCGGCACCGGGAATTTCAGCACGTCGATTTCGTCGCTCTCGATGACGTTCTCGAAGACCGGCCCGTCGTTGACATAGCGCGGCTTGAGCGGTTTCAGCTCCGACATGCGCGCGTGATAACGCTGCACGATATCGACCTTGCGTTCGTATTCGAGCGGCAGGCCGAGCGTGAGTGCGATGCGTTTGATCGAAGACAGCTGGCCGTAGAGCGTGCGGTAGCCCTTCGGATAGCCGGGTACGTCGTCAAACAGAATCGCCGGCGCGGTGCCGCGGCTTGTTTCGGTTAGCATCTGGGTGATGCCGCCCATCTCGGCGTCCCAGCTCGCGCCCAATACGCGTTCGAGTTCGCCGAGCTTGTCGACCGCATCGAGCCAGCCACGCAGGCCGCGATAGGTCGGCTGTTGTGCGCCCGCCGCGCTCGTCATGTTTATCTCCTACAGTGCACGGAGCCGATATGAAGTCCGGCGGCGAAATGTGTCAAGGCGACTGCAATGGCGCGATTGGCGGAGTTTGCGCAGCGAGCGCAGTCGCGCGTCGCAACGCTCATGAAAGTCACTGGCTGCGGCGGTTTCATCCACAGCCGCGATGATCGTCTCGGTATCGGCACAATATGCCCGCCGCTTGCCGCAGACGCGTATGAATTTTGCCATTTTGCGATGACGATCATAAGGGCCGGGGAAAACAAAAGACCGCGTGTCGGAATCGGTGCAATGCAGCAGCAGGGGGACGCTGCCTACGCCATGGCGATTGAATCGGCCGCGCTTGCCGTTACCGCTTGCGATCTGCGTCTGCGGCCGCAATTGAACGAAGCTTTTTCCGAGGCGCTCGAACTCCGCGGCGGCGTGGTCGGCGGCAATACTTGCATCATCAGCGAAGTAATCGCGGTGCTGGACGATGTGTTCGCGCGGGTGATCGCGCTTCATTCCGAAGATCTCGCGCCTGCCCATGAGCATGTCCTGCGCGAACGTGCGGAAAAGCTCGTGCGCAGAATTCTCAGCGAATTCGGCACCGACTCCGTTCTGCACTGGCCCTTCGCGGTCAGTGAGCGCGAACACCATGATTAGAGCATGACCCCGAAAAGTGGATACCGGTTTTCGGAAGGGATCATGCTCCACCAATCAACTAGAACGGGACAACGATTCGAAGAAAAGTCATCGATTTGGTGCGACGCCATTCCGGCCCGGCCATCGTCCATTCGCTGTGCCTCGGCCAAGTCGAGGCCGACGGCATCCGGGCGGTCGATCTCGGCAAGTCGTTCGGCGTCGAGCAGTTCGTCATCGCCTACAAGGCCTCGACCGTGAAGCAGCCGGTGATGCGCGATCTGCTGGAATGGCTGACACGGTGAGGTGCTTTTTACTTATGCCTTAATGGCAACCGACAAGAGTCTTCGACTAGGCGTCGCGTCGTGGCCTTGCCGTGCGGTAACTCATTGTTGCAAATTTGCCGGCAGCAAACGGCGTGACGAGAGCACCGAGCGGGGGCGTAGTTCCGATATTGCCGCCGGGAGGACGAATGACCAAAGCGTTGGAGAAGACCTACGACGGCATCATCATCGGTGCTGGCCATCATGGCCTCATTCTTGGCAGCTATCTCGCCAAGGCGGGCTTGCGCATCCTTCTGGTCGAGCGCCGCCTGGATTATGGCGGCGGGCTGGCCACCAAAGAAGTCACCGCGCCCGGCTTCTATCACAATCTGCATTCGATCAATCACTTCCATATTTCCGAGACGCCCTGGTTCAAGGATCTCGAGCTTGAGGAGCGCGTCACCTACATCACGCCGCGCTACGAATTCGGCCAGGCGCATCGTGACGGCAGCGCGCTCGTGCTCGGGCGCGACCGCGAGGAGACCATCACCAATATCGCGCGCTTCTCCAGGCGCGACGCCGAAACCTTCCGCGACTGGAACCGGCGCGCCGAGGAAATTACCGCGCGTATCTTGATACCCGAGCGCTACGCCGAGCCGTTGCCGCAGGCCGAGCGCGAAGCGCTGCTGGCTAAGACCGCGCTAGGGCGCGACTTCCTCGCGGTGAGCCGCCGCCAGCCGCTCGAGCTGGTCGACGAATTATTCGAGAACGATCACGTCAAGCTGTTGTTCCTGTTCAAGGTTTCGCTTTTCGGCACCTGGCTCACCGATACGCTGTCGAAGACGAGCCCGATGGGCTCGGTCATCCGCGCCTTCGATTTGGAAACGGGCTATCAACTTTGCCGGGGCGGCTCGTTCAACCTGGCGCGCGGGCTGATGGAGACCTTCATCGCCGCCGGAGGCCGTTATCAGCCGCAGGTCGCGGTCGAGCGAATACTCATCGAGAACGGCGCGGCGCGCGGTATCGTGCTTGCCGATGGGCGCACGGTGCGCGCGCGCTCCTTCGTCGCCTCGACCATCGACGTGCACCAGACCTTCGAAACGCTCGTCGGGCGGGCGCAGCTGCCGGCGGCATTTGCGGACAAGCTCGATCGATTCCAATACACCGGCTGGACGTTGTTCGGCCTGCATCTTGCCTTGCGCGAGGCACCGCAATTTTCCGCCGCAGCGTTTGATCCTAACATCAACCGCACGCTGAAATGGAGCATCGGCGCCGAGACGATGGCGGACCTGTTCTCGGCCTTCGAGGACGTGAAAGCGAACCGCGTGCCGCGCATTGTGCAGTTTGGCTCCGGGCCGCTCAGCGTCATCGATCCGACGCAGGCACCCCCCGGACAGCACACCACCTATTGCTGGCACGTGATGCCGTTCGAGCCCGACCTCGGCGGGCAGGATTACGAGGACTTTAAGCGCGAATTTGCCGAGAAGATCATCGAAACCTTCGCCCGCTACTGCCCGAACATGACCCGACGCAACATCATCGGCCAGTACGTCTACGCGGCGGATGAATACAGCGCCGAGCTGATCAATATGCGCCGCGGTGACATTTTCATGGGCGCCTTCAGTGCCGAGCAGGTGATGTACAATCACTTCGGCTATCGCACGCCCATACCCAATCTCTACATGGCGGGGTCGGCAGGCCATCCCGGCGGCGCCATTTCCGGCGGCGCCGGCTACATTGCCGCCGGCCTCATCGCCCGCGATCTCGGCGCCAAATTGTGGTGGCGGTCGGCCGACGCGGCCGCCGCGCTCGGCGCGCTCGCGCAGGCGGTGTGAGGCCTGGGTCGCCCGCAACACAATATCGTGATTGGTGACTTTTGGCGACTTTTGTCCTTGATTTCAGTCAAGAGTCGTGACATATAGTCGCCGTCTCGCTCGCTGAAGGGCACATTCCGGATGCGATCCGAAAGGTGGAGCGAGTGCGGTTCCCGCGGGCGGTCTCGCAAGCCGCTCCCGGGCGGTCCGGGCATCGTCCCCGCCGGCATTACGACCGGCG
>JASHRW010000132.1 GCA_030037065.1 Xanthobacteraceae bacterium | reverse complement strand
GAGCGCACCGCCAATGCGCTGTACATGCGCGGGACCGATCCGGCGCACCACCTTCACATCACCGAGAAAGGCGATCCGAAATTTGTCGGCATCGCCTATTACGCTGAAAGCGAAGACGACTTGAAACGGCTCACCAAGGCACCCGGCGCCTCAGGCATCGAGAACATCGACGAGCCCGGCGGCGGCAAGCGGGTGCGGCTCACCGAGCCGAACGGTTATCAGATCGAGGTTGTGTGCGGCATCGAAAAAGTCCCGCCGATCCCGGTCAAGCGGCAACGGCTCAATACCGGCGAACAGCCGACGGCGCGCGCCGGCGAACTGATGCGACTGCCGCGCGGCCCGGCTCACGTCAAGCGTATCGGTCACGGCGTGATGATGACGCCGAAATTCAAGGAAACGGTGGGCTGGTTCCGCGAAACTCTGGGAATGATCTGCTCCGACGACGTCTATGTCGAGAACAAGGACAATCTGATCGGCTCATTTAACCGCTGTGACCGCGGCGACACCTATGTCGATCATCACGTCTTCTTCTGCCTCAATCATCCGAAGACCGGATTGAACCATTTCTCGTTCGAAGTCCCCGACATCGACGATGTTTGCATGGGCCACGATTATCTCAAGGAGTCAGGTAAATACGAGCACATGTGGGGCATCGGCCGCCATGTGCTCGGCAGCCAGGTCTACGATTACTGGGCCGACCCGTGGGGCCGCGTGCACGAGCACTGGGCCGACAGCGATCGGCTCAACCTCGCCAACGGCTCGCATCTCATTCCGGCCGACGAGGCGTTGCGCTCGCAATGGGGCGAACGGCCACCGGAAAAATTCATCAATCACGCCAGCCCCTAACCGCAGAGCTTCGCTACCTCCTCTGAGGCTCAACGAAAAACCCGCGGCAGCAACGCCGCGGGTTTTTCGTTCGATCGACCGCCGCGAACCGTTTCGGAAGCGCCGCCGCAGTAACGAATTGCTAACGATCCATAGTTAACGAAGGGTAGCCGCACTTCGGAGGATTCCACCCCATGGATGAGCACCAGGACCAGGGTCAAGATAAAGATTCAGCCGACAAAGCCGAACACGAAGTCGCTCAGGAGGCGTCGGCAAATGTGAAAGGCGACGCAGCGGCCAATGATTTGCCGGAGGTTCCGGCGCCAAAGCTCGGCGGCGAAGAAAGCGTCGAGGAGGTGACGAGCACAGCGGCGAGCCATTCGGACACCCGCTCGCTTCCGGCGCTGTTCAGCGAACCCAAGAGCGAGCCGCCGGGCGAGCCCGAGACCGCTGCTGCCGGCCCGCAACAGCGCTCTTTCCGTTTTGCGCTGCTGGCGGCGACCATCGCATGCGCGGCCGGAATCGGCGCGCTGGCCGGATCGCTGACGGCATCCGGCTTCGGCCAGAAAAGCGTTGCCGAGGCCGCGACGCCTCGATCCGCCAATCCGCACGATGTAGTCCAGGCCTTGAGGGCTCAACTCGCCGAATTGTCGGCGCTCAAAGCTAGCCTCGACAGCGCCAACCACAACGCCAGCGCCGAATTTGCGAAAATCGCCGACCGCCTCAACACTCTCGAACATGGGCAGGCCGATCCGAACGCCAAGCTCGCCCACATCGCCGACGCGGTCGACCGCATCGAGAAGCGGATGGGTGCCGCGGCGGATGTCACGGGCTCGATCGGCACGAAACCGCAGCCGACGCCTGCACCGGGCACCAACATCGCCGCGCCTATTCTGCACGACTGGGCCGTGCAAGGCGTGCACAACGGCCGCGCCATGGTCGAGAGCCGTTACGGCGCCCTCTTTCTCGTCGGCGCCGGCAGCGTCATGCCCGGACTCGGCCATGTGCACGAAGTCAAGCGGCAAAACGGCGAGTGGATCGTCGTCACCGACAAGGGTTTGATCACCGAACACCCATGATGAGGGGGCAGGTATCGGGCATCGGGAATCAGGACGCCGTTCATTCCTGATCCTGATCACTGCCGTCTGATTCCTGGAACCAGCATCGGCACGCGGCGGCGGTAGGCGCCGTAGGCGTCGGCGCCGAGCTCCGCAGTCAAAAAACGCTCCTCGATCCGCGCCTTCAGCCACAATCCGAAAGCGATCAGCGCCGCGCCGACTAGCGTGCTGATCGTCGCCTCCGCAATCGCCGTGGCGAAAAGGGCAAAGATCATTCCCGTATAGATCGGGTGCCGCACCAGCGCGTACGGCCCGGTGTCGATGACGCGATGGCCCTCCTTGCGGGTGATCGAGCCCGACCACAGGCGGCCGAGATGGATTCGCGCCCACCAGGTGAACAACAGCCCGGCCAAGGTCAGCAGCGCAAGCACCAACGCGCCGTCGTAACCGACGTGCCACAGCGGATGCATGTGCAGCCGCCGCGCCGCCCACGGCGTCATGAGCACTGCGCCCAGCAGCACGGCAATGCGATGGACGACAACAGCCGCGTTCATGGCCCGCTTTTCCGTGCGGTTGGCCCAGAACGCCGCAACGATCCAGCTCACCAGCCATGCGATCCAGAACACGGCAAACAACAAGCGCGGGCGAATGATCATTCCAATGTTCCCTGTCGCGATCGCCCCGCGCATGGCTCTGGCGTTGCCGCCGCGTTCCGTGCCAACGTCATATAAGGCGCGGCGGGCGAACCGAAACGGAGCGAGCCAACGGAGCGATCATGTACGGCTTGGCACGGCTCTTTCGCACCGGCGCTATCGCGCTCGCCGCTGTGGCATCGGCAACATCGGCGCACGCGCAGGCGCAGCAGTCCAAACCGGAGATGCGGCGCTCCTGTCCCGGCCTCGTTGCCGCCAACCAGCCGGCGCATATGCCGGCAGCGTTCCATCTCGCGGCGCTTAACCCCGATCAGGTGCGCACCACCTATGTCGGCCACGCCACGTTCGAAATCGAGAGCCCGCAGGGCGTGCGCATCGCCACCGACTACAACGACTATGTGCGGCCGCCGGTCCCGCCCGACATCGCCACCATGAACCACGCGCACGACACCCACTATACCGATCATCCCGATCCGGCGATCAAATACGTGCTGCGCGGCTGGAGCGAGACGCCCGGCAAGCCGGCGATCTGGGATTTGCAATATCGCGACGTGCGCGTGCGCAACGTGCCGACCAACATCCGCGACGGAATGGGCGGCACCGATTACTACGGCAATTCGATCTTCATCTTCGAGATTGCCAATCTGTGCATCGCCCACTTGAGCCATCTGCACCACACGCTGACGCAACAGCAGCTTGACGACATCGGCCGCGTCGACGTGGTGATGGCGCCGGTCGACGGCGTCTACACGCTTGATCTCGACGGCATGATGGAAGTGCTCACCGCGCTCAAGGCGCCACTCGTCATCCCCATGCATTTCTTCAATCAACCCACCCTCGATCGCTTCCTCGACCGCGCCCGAGGCAAGTGGGACATCGAGACGGCAGAAGTGCCCACAATCGTGGTATCGAAGACCACGCTGCCAATGCACCCGAAGGTTCTGGTGCTGCCGGGGCATTGAAAGAATGCATAACCAATACGGATCATATCGATCAGATCATTTGGCCTTGCAGATCGGCCGCCAGCGTTCGCAGCTTGGGAAGAAACACTCTGCGCATGGTGTCGAGAGTGACGCGGTTGCTGTGCGTACCGATGTTGAGCGATGCGATCACTCGGCCGTCGAGCCGGCGCAGTGGCACGGAAATCGAGCAGAAGCCGAACTCGGCTTCCTGGTCGACGAGCGAGTAGCCGTCGTCGCGCGCCTTGAGGATCGCGCGTCGCAATTCGGCGCGATCCAAGACCGTCGCGCTGGTCAGCTTTTCCGGCTCGATCCGTCGCAACAGCCGATCAAGCTCGCGGTTGTCGAGGGCCGCCAGCAGAACGCGGCCGAGCGAGCTTGAGACCGCCGGCAGGCGGAAACCGATCTGCGCGCTCACGTTGACGACGCGGTTCGGCGAAGCGTGCGCGATCATGATCACGTCGCCGCCGTCGAGCACGGCGGCCGAACAGGCTTCGCCGACCTCGGCAGCCATGCGTTCGACGGCCGGCTGCAGAATGTCGGAAATGGAATTCGACATCAGATAGGCGCCCGCCAGCGTGAGGATGCGAGGGCGCAGCCGGAACACCCGGCCGTCCGTTTCGGCAAAGCCCAGATGTATCAGCGTATGCAAAGTCCGGCGCACCGAAGCGCGCGGCAAGTCGACGAGCTTGGCGATATCGCTGAGGGTCAGTTGCCGCCGGTCGCGATTGAATGCCTGGATGATTCGAAGAGCGCGCGCCAGCGCCTCAAGAAAGTCTGGGCCGCCGGTCTCGGCCACACGCCGTTCCGTCCGGCTTCGCTTCACCCGCGGCATTCGTGCGTATCCCTTTGCGATCGTCGACGTGCGGCGACGGAACGCCGCCTTGTCGAGCGGCGGCGGGTTTGATAATATCATACGAACATATGTTCGGTCTACGAACAAACGGAGATGCCGATGCTGAGCGCCGAACAGAATGATCTCATCACCCGCACCAATCCCGGCACCGCCGCCGGAAATCTGATGCGGCGTTACTGGCAGCCGGCGGCTTTGATCGACGAGCTTTCGGGCAACCGGCCGGTCAAGCCGGTGCGGCTCCTGGGTGAAGACCTGGTTGCCTTCAAGGACGACAAAGGCCGCTATGGGCTGATCGGCCGTCATTGTCCGCATCGCGGCACCGACCTGGCCTATGGGCGGCTTGAGGACGGCGGCCTGCGCTGCGCCTTTCACGGCTGGCTGTTCGATGTCGGCGGCAAGTGCCTGCAAACGCCCGCCGAGCCCGACAACAGCAAGATGAGCGCCAACGTCAAACAGAAATCCTATCCGGTGGTCGAAAAGAGCGGCATCCTGTGGGCTTATCTCGGCCCGGGCGAGCCGCCGGCGTTTCCGCATTTCGACTGCTTCGTCGCACCGGGAACGCACACTTTCGCGTTCAAGGGCATGATCGATTGCAACTGGCTGCAATCGCTCGAAGTCGGCATCGATCCCGTGCACACCTCGTTCCTGCATCGCTTCTTCGAGGACGAGGATCCGGACAAAAGCTACGGCCGGATGTTCCGCGACACGTCCAAGGATTCGGACATGCCGATGACCAAAATCATGCGCGAATTTCCACGGCCGCGCATCGAGGTCGAGCCGACCGATTACGGCTTCCGGCTGGCGACGCTGCGCGAGATCGGCAATGACAAGGCCCACATCCGCGTCACCAATCTGATTTTCCCCAACGCCTTCATCATTCCGATGAGCCGCGAGATGACCATCGCGCAGTGGCACGTGCCGATTGACGACGTAAAACACTATTGGTACGCGATCTTTACGTCGTTCGGCGCGCCGGTCGACAAGGACAAGATGCGCAACCAGCGCCTCGAACTGTATGAGCTGCCGGACTACATTCCGCGCAAGAACAAGAGCAACGATTACGGCTTCGATGCGCACGAACAGGCGCACACGACCTATACCGGCATGGGCGCCGATATCAATGTGCACGACCAGTGGGCTTGCGAGTCGATGGGCCAAATACAGGATCGCACCCAGGAGCATCTCGGCACGTCGGACAAGGCGATTGCCGCATATCGGCGGCTCCTGCGCCGCGCGCTCGATCAGTCGGGCAAGGGCGAACGGCCGATCATGGTGCTCGATGCCGCCGCGGCGCAGACGGTCACCGGCCCGGCTTGCGTCGACGGCATCGGTCCGGCCGGCGATTGGCAGGGCTACTGGCAGCGCACCGACGCCGCGCGGCACGAGACGAAAAGCTGGAATGGGCATTGAGATCAATCGCTCATTTGAGAAGCTGCAAGGCTTGCAGATCCCGGACGTGATCCAAAGCAACCCCGCTGTCCTAATCCCCTCCCCCCGCGAGCGAAGCGAGCGGCGGGGAGGGTGGCGCATCGCCGAAGCGAAGCGGAGACGATGCGCCGGGTGGGGGGAACGATCGATCCATTTGCACGGAATATCTGCCCCCCACCCCCGACCCCTCCCCGTCATTCGCTGCGCGAACGGGGGGAGGGGAGCAAAGAACGCCGCTGCGCTTGAACGCCAGCGAGGAAACGGCTGATGCCTCCTCGCCCGCTCTCGGCCGCGAAAAACTTCGTCGACCGCCATGGCCTTTGGACCGGCGAGCAGGCGCGCGCCGCCAACGCCGTGGCGCACACGATCCAAAAACATAATCTCGAACTGGTGCGTTTCTCGTTCGCCGATCAGCATGGCGTGCTGCGCGGCAAGACGGTGATCGCCGCTGACGCGCCGGCGCTGATGCGTTCGGGCGTCACCATGACGACGACGCTTTTGGCCAAGGACACTGCGCACAAGACCGCCTGGCCAGTGTTCACCGCGGGCGGCGGCTTCGGCATGGCGGAGATGCAGGGCGGCGGCGATTTCGTCATGGTGCCCGATCCGGCGACCTTCCGGGTGCTGCCGTGGGCGGACAGAACCGGCTGGCTGCTGTGCGATATTTATTTCACCAACGGCAAGCCGGTGCCGTTCTCGACGCGGCAG
>JASHRW010000131.1 GCA_030037065.1 Xanthobacteraceae bacterium | reverse complement strand
CCGCTCGTCGAGCGCGTCGCCAACATCTGCGGCATCAACGGCTGCGCGCCGGTGTGGACCAAGCGCATACACAAACCCCCGGCGAATTTTGTAAAGAGAGCCGTGCCGCTTGCCGTCGTGCCGGCAAGCGAGCATCCGAACTCGGCTCCGATCGCTCCAACCAAATAAATTCAGCGCATGCTTGCGGGATTGATCGCCTGGCGGCCGAGCTGCTGCCAAGCCGCCGGTGCGCCGGCTTTTTTTGCCGCTTCCGCCGGCGGCAGGCTCTTGTCCCAGCGCGCGCCGATGAAACGCCGTCCGGTGACGCCGTCGGATTCATTGGAGCAAAGCCACAAAAGCGGCGCCACCATCACTTCGGGCGCGACTAGCTTGGCGCGATCGGGCTCTTGCGCGGGTGAGACCATGCGCGTGTTGGCGGCGCCGCCGGGCACGAGCACGTTGGCGGTCACACCGGTGCCTTCGAGTTCTTGCGCGAGCGCCAGCAACTGCGCCTCGTTGGCCGCCTTCGATCCGCCATAGGGTTGCATGCCGCCGCGATACATGGTGTCGAGGCTCGTGGTCACGTTGATGATGCGGCCCCAGCCTTGCTTGAGCATAATCGGCAGCGCCGCACGGCTCATCAGAAAGGCGGCGATGACGTTGACCTCGATGATGCGGCGGAATTCCTCCGGTGTGACCTCCCAGGATTTGACGTTCAACTTAACATCCGGACGCCGGAACAGACTCATGTTGATGCCGGCATTGTTGAGGAGAATGTCGAGGCGACCGAAGCGGTCTAGTGTCGCGCGCACAATCCTCGGCGCGCTGTCGTCGCGCGTCACGTCGGCGACGACATCGAGGATGCGTTCGTCGGCGCCGGCCGCCGCGGCGGCTTGTCCCGTCTCATCGAGCGCCTCGGCATCGAGCTCGGTGGCGGCGACGCGCGCGCCGGCGGCTAGCAATGCGAGCGTCATCACCCGGCCGAGGCCGCGCCCCGCTCCGGTCACAATGGCAACCTTGCCGTCGAGCGATCCTGGCATCACCGATCCTTTGTTCGCTGATTATTCGAGGCAGCGCTTTTAGCATGGCACCGGGCCGGAACCCATGGGTATTGCTGCGCCGAAGGGACGGATGGCCGCAGCCGTTGCGCGCGGCGGACCGTCCGCCTATATTCCGGCAGCTTTTCCAGTCATTGACGAAGAGTAGCTTCGCCTGAAGTAGGCGGGCGGGGCACAGAGGAGATTTATCGATGGCGACCGCGCCGCTCATGCCGAAGGCGACCGCCGTGTGGCTGGTCGACAATACCTCGCTGTCGTTCGACCAGATCGCGCAACTGTGCAATCTGCATCCGCTGGAGGTCAAGGCGATCGCCGACGGCGACTCCGCCCAGGGCATCAAGGGGCTCGACCCGGTGCTCACCGGCCAACTCACGCGTGAGGAAATCGCCGCCGCCGAAGCAGATCCAAACTACCGGCTGCACATCGCCGAGCCGAAGGTGCGCATGCCTGAGGCCAAGCCGAAGAAGGGACCGCGCTACACGCCGGTTTCGCGGCGCCAGGATCGGCCGAATGCCATCCTGTGGCTCGTGCGTAATCACCCGGAATTGAAGGACAGCCAGATCATGCGGCTCGTCGGCACTACCAAGTCGACGATCCAGGCGATCCGCGAGCGTACCCATTGGAATTCGGCCAATCTCTCCCCGCTCGATCCGGTCACGCTCGGGCTTTGCTCGCAGATTGATCTCGACCTCGAAGTGCAGCGCGCCGCCAAGGAGAAGCCGGTGCCGGTCGAGGAGCAGGGGGCGACGCTGCTTCCCGCTTCCGTCACCACGGCGCCGAAGGAGGAGCCCGAACCGGCGGCGGAGAAAAAGCCGGCCGACGAACTCGACGTCAACGCCGTGTTTGCCAAGCTCAAGCAACTCGGCGGCAAGAGCGAGTAATTTGCTTTTGCGCGATTCTCCTGTGGTGCAGCGCGAGGCGGCGCACCACAGATCCGGGATCGTCTGAATTTTTACGATCCCGGGTCCGCAGCGCACCATGTCATGCTGCGTTGCGCCCGGGATCCGCCATAGGGAGCTGTTCAATCCCTGCCGCGGTGGAAATCCGGCAGCGGCGGCGGTCCCCAGACGCTGGTGCTGCCGCCCTTCCAGGTCTTCGGCCGCTGCGGCGTGTCCCGGTGCCACGGCCGCGGTTCGAAATAGCCGAGCTCCTCGTCCACCATCTGATCGAGCTCGCAGAACAGCTCGATGACCTGATCGTCGGGATTGCGGTGATAGTTGGCGATGTTGTGTCCCGGTCCGTGGCGCAGCGGTCCCCAGATGATCGGGATGTTGCGCTGACCGAACAGGTCGCACGAATTCTGCAGGTGGATGAAATCCTTCAGCTCGAACGCCATGTGATGCATCTTGATGTTCTTGCCGCGGATGAAATTGACGGTGTGGTGATCGGTGTTGCAGCGCATGAAGACGAAGAAATCGTCGATCCAGTCGGATACGCGAAAGCCGAGGACTTTCTGATAGAACTCGCAGGTTTTCTGCGGATCGTCGACTATCCAGGCGACGTGGCCGAGTTTGAGAGCGCCGACGCCGTGGTGGGCGAGGTGCTTGCCGAGATAGCTCCATTCCTTGAACAGCGCGATCGTGGTGCCCTTGTTGTCCTTGAAGGTTAATACCGGGCCGATGCCGGGAACCGAATCGTTGCGCAGCTCGCTCTTGATGCCGTCTTTCTC
>JASHRW010000019.1 GCA_030037065.1 Xanthobacteraceae bacterium | reverse complement strand
ATCTTGCGTGAATTCCGATGGGCCATTACCGGCGCCATTCGACTGTTTTCTCAGATCGTCGATCTTTCCGTGGGCACTGTCCCACCAGCGGCCGAATGCGTAGATGAAGCCAGGCCTCTCGGCCGGCGCCGGCTGCGCTGGAAATAGACCGCGCGACTGCGGCCCAGGTTGCGCGGAGGGAGCGGGCGTGGCCGCCGGTCCATTCGGCGATTGCGTGTTCTGCGCCAGCGCGACCGCGGCCGATGCGAGCGAGGCGCCGAGCACCAGCGTCGTTGCCAGCACACTGCGCACACGCGGTTTTGCCGAACCCGCCATAAGGAACTTTTCGGTGCTGTTCTTCATCGCCAAGCCGTCGCACGCACAGCCCATGGGAGCGCAGTCGAGAGCCCTTGCACCCTCAGCCTTTGGCGATACTGCCGAGCAATTTGGGCATCGGCAAGATCAGAATTCATCCTCTACGGCGGTCATCCGCCGTCCTCGGCCGGGCGCGGCGCTGCCGCCTATCAGCCGTGCTGCTTGGCTTCGCGCCAGCGCGACCAGACAAACCAACCGAACCCTGCCAGCAGCACCGCTACGATCGTGGCATCGAACTCGTGGAATAACCGGCGTAGCGTCGGATCACTATCCCAGCGCGCGCCCAGCACCACACCCACATAGGCAAGCGCAAAACACCAGGGCCACGCGCCGATGAACGAATAGATTTCGAATTTCAATATCGGCATCCGCGCCAGGCCGGCGGGAAATGAGATAAAGGTTCGGATCACCGGCAGAAGCCGCCCGATGAAGACCGTGAGAGCTCCATAGCGGGCGAAAAAACGCTCGGCCCGATCGAGCTCTTCGTGGCGGATCAGGACATATCTTCCCCAGCGTTCGAAGGCGGCGCGGCCGCCGTGCGCGGCCACGAGGTAGGCGATCGTCGAGCCGATATTGCAGCCGATCGCTCCCGCGGTCGCTGCTCCGATCAAGCTGAATCGCCCGAGCGATACCAGATAGCCGGCGAACGGCATGATGACTTCGGACGGCAGTGGAATGCAGGCCGACTCGATCGTCATCAGGGCGGCGACGCCGAAATATCCGGCGTCGGAAATCACCGCGACGATGAAGGACACGAGCGCCGTCAGGACGTGGTCGATCATCGCTCAGCTATAGCCGGGATAGGGCTGGGACGATGGGGAAATTGTTATAGTCAGCGGCGCTTGCGGGCGCGGCGACCCTCAAGAACGACAACCTTCCGGCGGGAGGTATCGTCGATCAGCTTTTTGGGCACCTTCTCGGCAATGCCGAGCAGCCGTTCTCGCCGATCCATTTCCCGCCAGACGTCCTCCGGGCGGATGCCGGTCGCGACCCACAGCACGACAAGATTGTAAATGAGGTCGGCGCTCTCCTTGATGACAGCTTCACGGCCGCCCTGCATGGCATCGATAACGACCTCGACTGCCTCTTCGGCAAGCTTTTTCGCCATCTTGCCGCGCCCCGAGCGCAACAGCCGCGCCGTGCGCGACGTCGACGGATCGTCGTGCCGACAATCCAGCGTGGCTTGGTAAAGGCGAGCGATCGAATCACTCATGGCGCCAGCAGAATAGCGCGATCATGTCGCGATTGTGTTAATGGCGTGACGGCACGAGCTTGCCCGGCCGGCGGGGCGGGCGTTCCGTTTTGAGCAGTTCGATCAAGCCATGGACGACCGGGACCGAACCGCGGAGCTCCCTGATATGCGCCGCCGAAAGGGAGTGCAGCGCCTTATCGGCTGCTGCAGTCAGGGACAGAACCACGCGCCGCCGATCGGTCCTGGCTTTAGTCCGCACCAGAAGCCTGCACCTGACCATTCGATCGACGAGTTCGACCGCGCTGTTGGGCTGCAGCAAGAGCTGCCCAGCCAAGTAGCCTACGGTCATGGCCTCGGGCCGCACCGCGCCCTTGATCGCCAAAAGCGCCTGATGCTGTTGCGGCGTGATGCCGGCCTTCCGTGCTGCCGTCTCGCTGAAGGCGAGGAAACGCCGCAGCGCATGCCGGAACGCCGCCAGCCGCCGGTAGTCTGCCCGACCGATCGGCTTTTCCCGAGGACGCCTGCCCGTCGCCATTGTTTAACCTTGAATTATATCGTGACACGATATAGTCGCACTGCAGGTTTATTCATCGCGTTTCGTTTCCCGTCGAGCGGGGCTGGCTCCCCCTGCATCATCGCATATATGCATCTCATCGTGTCTGCGCGAACCTGGAAGGCTTATGTCGGCACCTACCTCCTCCTCTTCCTCCAATTCCAAGAAAATTAATCACTCCATCGAGTCCAGACTGGGCGACTTTAGCGCTGACTGGCGCTTGCCGCTGCTCACCGGCATGGGGCTGGTGGTCGGCTGCGGCGGCGTCGGCTCGGCCTGGGTGCTGGTGAAACTCATTGCACTGATGACCAATCTGGCCTGGTTCGGCCGGTTCTCCTTCGTCCATACCACGCCAGGGGAAGCGGTCGTCGGGCCATGGATGGTCCTGGTGCCGGCGTTGGGCGGCATCATTGTCGGCCTGATGGCGCGCTTCGGGTCGGACAAAATTCGCGGCCACGGGATACCCGAAGCCATCGAGGCAATCCTGATCGGCGGCAGCCGCATGGATCCAAAGGTCGCCGTCCTCAAACCGCTGTCTTCGGCGATTTCGATCGGCACCGGCGGACCGTTCGGCGCCGAAGGCCCGATCATCATGACCGGCGGTGCGCTGGGTTCCCTGTTCGCGCAGTGCTTCCACATGAGCGCCGCGGAACGAAAGACGCTGCTGGTCGCGGGCGCCGCCGCAGGCATGACCGCCATTTTCGGCACGCCGCTGGCGGCGGTTGCCCTGGCGGTGGAACTGCTGCTGTTCGAATGGAAGCCACGCAGCTTCATCCCGGTGGTGGCGAGCTGCGCCGTCTCGATTGCGCTGCGTCCCCTGCTGTTCGCCGCCGGACCGTTATTTCCCTATAGCCAAATCCCGCACCTGCCATGGTGGGGGCTGATCGCCTGTCTGTTCGTCGGCATCATCGGCGGCCTGCAATCGGGCCTGTGCACGTGGTTGCTCTACCGGTCCGAAGATTTATTCGAACGCTTGCCGATTCATTGGATGTGGTGGCCGCTGATCGGCGGCGTCTTCGTCGGTCTGGGCGGCCTGATCCAACCCCGTGCACTCGGCGTCGGCTACGACGTCATCGGCGACCTCGTCAGCAGCCACTTCACCGTGGTCGCGGTCTGCACGTTGCTTGCCGTCAAGGCGGTGATCTGGATCATTGCGTTGGCGTCCGGAACGTCGGGCGGCGTGCTCGCGCCGCTGCTCATTCTCGGCGGTGCGCTCGGCTGGCTCGAAGGCCTGTGGCTGCCGGGCGGCACCGGGTTGTGGGCGATTATCGGCATGGGCGCGATGATGGGCGGCACCATGCGCGCGCCGCTGACCGGAACGCTGTTCGCAATCGAGCTGACCGGTAATGTCCATTTGTTGACGCCGCTGATCGTTGCGACGACCGCGGCCTATGCGGTCACCGTCCTGCTGCTCAAGCGCTCGATCCTGACCGAGAAGGTGTCCCGGCACGGCCAGCACATCACCCGCGAATATACCGTCGATCCGCTGCAACTGGCCCGGGTCAGGGACGTGATGGTGACCGACGTAGAAACCTTGCCAGCCGCGATGCCGATCGAGGACGCAATCAAGTTCTTCACCAGTGACGAGATCCGTTATCGCTCCTATCCGGTCGTCGACGAACAGAACCGCGTGGTCGGCATGGCGGACCGCGCCGACGTGCTGCGTTGGCTGGCGGAAGGGACACCCGAACATCGCACGCTTGACGACATGATCTCGGACGCCTCGATGGTCGTCGGCTATCCGGGCGAGGTGGTCGCCGACCTGGTCAACAGAATGGTAGCGCGCGACGTCGGCCGTGTTCCGATCGTCGACCCAGAGACGCGACGCATCGTCGGCCTTGTGGCGCGCAGAGACCTCATGCGCGTGCGCGCCGCGAGCAGACGTGAGGATCTTGAGCGCCAATCGTTCTTTGGACCCGGCTCGCGCAAGCGCAAACAGACCAAGGCGCTGAGCTACTCGGATTAAGGTAGCGGCGGACGGCAATGTCGGCTGCTTTGGCCGACAGCTATGCCGCCCGCAGGTGGCGCTCCAGCTTGTCGATACTCTGCGTCCAGCCGGCCTCCATGCCTTGCAGATAGGCGGCGGCGTATTCGACCACGGCGGCCGCATGAGTGCGCAGCGTCATTTTGGTCTTGCCGCCCTCCTCCGCAAAGGTCACCGTCGTAAGACCTTCGAGGAGATGATTGCCGGCCGCATCGAGAGCGATGTTGGTGAAGACAAGGCGCTCAGGTGCAACGACCTCGCGGATCTCGCCCTTCATCGGATAGACGGTACCGTCGGGCGCGCGCATGTGAATGCGCAGTTTGCCGCCGACTCGCGCATCGATTTCGCAAACCGGATTGGTGAAGTTCTTTGGTCCCCACCATTGCGCCAAATTTCTGGCATCTGTCCAGGCGCGAAAAACCAAGTCCCGCGGTGCATCGAACACGCGCGTGATGGTCAATTCGCGCTCGGCAAGCGGGATTCTTTGAGCGGCGGCGGTCATGGCTGCTTCCTTCCCACTATTCACGATTTCATCTATTCCGCTGCGACGGCAGCATGACAAACTCCATCAGCGGGCGCGCGGCGCCTTGCGGCGGTGCAACTCTCAATGCGACACCAGTACCATCCAGCCGACGCCGAATTTGTCGGCGAGCATGCCGAAGCGCGAGGAGAAGAAGGTCTTGGCCATCGGCATCCGCACCTGGCCGCCGTCGGCAAGCGCGTTGAACATCCGCTCGGCGGCCGCGTCGGTCGGCGCGCTGAGCGCCAGCGCAATACCGTTAAAGTTCGGACTCCCCTGGCAGCGCCCGTCGGACATCAGAAGCTGCGTGTCGCCGATGTGAACGGCGGCATGCATCACCTTCTCAGCGCTGCCCGGCGAAACCATCGACTGGTCCGGGGCCTCCTTGAAGCGCATCAGCATGTCGACCTTGGCATCGACGGCCTTCTTGTAGAACGCGATCGCTTCGTCGCAGCGGCCTTCGAAGCTCAGATAGGGTTGCACTTGCATTGTCATCTCCCGGTTGAAGTTGAGGCGATTGC
>JASHRW010000130.1 GCA_030037065.1 Xanthobacteraceae bacterium | reverse complement strand
TCAAACGCGTATGCAGCTTCTGACCGCAGTCGAAGCCACCCGGCGCACGCGCAATTCGTTTGAGCGGTTGTTCGACGCGCTGGTCGATCCGGCACGCTGTGAGCGTACCATGGCGGTATTGCTCGCCTGTTACGCCGCAACATGGTCGCTCTACGCCGCCATCGCTCATTCGAGTCAGGATATTCATTATGACATGGCGAGATGTTCGCCTGGTCGCACGAAATCGGACTTAGCGCGCCGACTCATCCGCCGCTGGGCGCGTGGCTGGTGCGGATCTGGTTTAGCGTTATGCCGGCCGAACCATGGGACTACTATTTGTTTGCGGTGGTACTGGCAACGATAGCGCTTTGGATCGCTTGGCGCGTCGCCGGCCTGTTTCTGCCCGCCGAAAAGCGCGCCGTCGGAATCGTACTGCTGACGTTCTTGCCGTTCTACAATTTTCATGCCTTCAAGTTCAACGCCAACACCGTGCTGATTCCATTCTGGGCCGCGAGAACGTGGTGGTTCGTTCGCTCGTTTGAAACGCGGCAAGTCGGTTGGGCTGCACTGGCCGGATTTGGCGCTGCCGCGGCCATGCTTGGCAAATATTGGTCGTTCTTTCTGCTCGGCGGCCTCGCCGTGGCGGCGGTCATCGATCCGCGGCGGGGCGCTTATTTCCGCTCGCGGGCGCCGTGGCTCACCATCGGCAGCGGCGCAATCGTCCTCGCGCCGCACCTCGTCTGGATCGCGAGTTATGGGTTCACGACTTTCGCTTTTGCGATGACAGGGCATCGAGCTTCACTGCCGGCCGCCGCGGAATCGAGCCTTGCTTATATCGCAGGTACCCTCGGTTACATCTCGGTGCCGATCATCTTGGGAATGCTGGCGACACATCCGGGCACCGAGGCGATCGGTGACACGCTGTGGCCGGCGAAATCTAATCGTCGATTTGCAGTGGTCGCGTTTGCCGCTCCGCTCGTTCTCGCCGCGCTCGCCGCGGTGCTGCTGCGAGAGGCGATCAGCTCGCTGTGGGCGATGTCGGCGATGACGTTGCTTCCAGTGGTTTTGCTTTCGTCGCCGCGGGTCAAGGTGATTCGCAAGGCCGCTGTGCGCCTGCTTGCCATGGCGATCGGCTTTCCTCTGGTTATGCTCCTTGCTTCGCCGGTGGTCGCCATCGTTATCCACCGCCTCGGTTTGAAAAATTACCAAACCCAATACGCGCTTATCGCGCAGGCAGTGGAGCGCGCTTGGCGCACGCATACCGCCACACCGCTGCGCATCGTCGGCAGCTATGATTATGTCGTCGATGGCACCGCCTTCTATTTCCCCAGCCGACCGGCGACCTACTCTATCACCCGGCCAGCGCGCATGCCCTGGGTCGACGAAGACCGTATCAAACGCGATGGCATCGCCATCGTGTGTCCCACGCCGGAGACGGACTGCTTGCAAGAAATGAACATCTATGCAGCGCGCTACGGTGGCAAGGTTGAAGAAGTCACGCTGGCGCGGAAATATTTCGGCACGCTGGACAAGCCGGTACGCTATCAGATCGTGATCATTCCGCCCGCGCTGCGGTGATGCGCTGTGGATCAGTTCACTGCTGATCTTAAGAGTCCGCGTTTTTGTTGCCGCTACTTGTGTCCCGCTATTTTGTGTTTTGGACAGCGTTGCTGACGCTCGGAAAGTCGGCGCAGATCATTCACTTCGACACGGCGTTCATCGTGCTGGTGGTACTCGTCTTTAGCATTGCCTTTGAGCGGCCCGCGGTCGCATGGAGCGTCGGCAGGCTCGCCGATCTCAGTCTTGCTCCCTGGATCGACTCAGGTACGCTTGAAGCCACTAGCTTTCTCGGTAGCTGCCCGGTCGGCAACGATGAACGCGATCTGCACATCAGGCGATGGCGGGCTGACGCGCAGATCGTCGAAATGAAGACCAGTTGCACAGCAGGCGACCGGACCGCCGACGACGTGTGGGTCCTGCTACTGGCACCGCCGTGGGCTAGGCCTACCGCTCAATAGCGGTAATGATCGGCCTTGTATGGTCCGCTTTGCGGTACGCCAATATATGTTGCCTGTTTGTCGGTGAGCTTGGTCAGCTTCGCGCCGATCTTGTCGAGATGCAGGCGCGCCACCTTTTCGTCGAGCGTCTTCGGCAGCGTATAGACTTTTTTCTCGTATTTGCCCGGATTGGTCCACAGCTCGATCTGCGCCAGCGTCTGATTGGTAAACGACGACGACATGACGAAGCTCGGATGTCCCATGGCGTTGCCGAGATTCACAAGGCGGCCTTCGGAGAGCAGAATGATACGGTGGCCGTCGGGGAATTCGATCTCGTCGACCTGCGGCTTGATGTTGGTCCATTTTAGATTCTTCAGCGCCGCAACCTGAATCTCGCTGTCGAAGTGACCGATATTAGCGACGATGGCGCGGTCTTTCATTTTGCGCATGTGTTCGATGGTGATAACATCGACATTGCCGGTAGCGGTGACAAAGATGTCGGCGCGCGGGGCAGCGTTCTCCATGGTCTCGACCTCGTAGCCATCGATCGCCGCCTGCAGCGCGCAGATCGGATCGACTTCCGACACCATCACCCGGCAGCCCGCGTTGCGCAGAGAGGATGCCGAACCTTTGCCGACGTCGCCATAGCCCGCCACCATCGCCACCTTGCCGGCCATCATCACGTCGGTGCCGCGGCGGATGCCGTCGACCAGCGACTCGCGGCAGCCGTAGAGGTTGTCAAATTTCGACTTGGTGACGCTGTCGTTGACGTTGATGGCGGGAAAGAGCAGCCGGCCCTCCTTCTGCATCTGATAAAGCCGGTGCACGCCGGTCGTTGTCTCCTCGCTCACGCCGCGGATATTGGCCGCCGTCTTCGCGTACCAGCCGGGCTTCTCCTTGAGTCGTTTTTTGATGGCGGCAAACAACACCTCTTCTTCGTCATTACTCGGATGATTGAGTGCCGCCGGATTGCTCTCCGCCTGCATGCCGAGATGCATGAGCAACGTAGCGTCACCGCCGTCGTCGAGGATCATATTGGGAGCGCCGCCATCGGCCCATTCGAAGATGCGGTGGGTGAATTCCCAGTAGTCCGTGAGCGACTCGCCCTTGACGGCGAACACCGGCGTGCCGCCGGCAGCAATCGCGGCCGCGGCATGATCCTGCGTCGAGTAGATATTGCAAGACGCCCAGCGGATCTCGGCGCCAAGCGCTTTGAGCGTCTCGATCAGCACCGCGGTCTGGATGGTCATGTGCAGCGAGCCGGCGATGCGCGCACCACGCAGCGGCTGCGCTGGCCCGTATTCCTCGCGCGTCGCCATCAGTCCGGGCATTTCACTTTCGGCGATGGAGATCTCCTTGCGGCCCCAATCGGCGAGCCCGAGGTCCTTGACGACGTAATCGATATGGGAAGTGCCTTTTGGCTTGGCCGACGTGCTCATAATGGTCCTTCAGGCGTTCGGGTCTGAGTGAAACAGAGGCGTCTCGCAGCGGGCGGGGGCGGCTATAGCAGGGTGCCGCGGCGGCGGCAATAAACACATAAAGAAAACCTTATGCGCGCCGCCGAACTCCCATCCCGGAACAGCATTGTGACCGTATGGATGAGGACTCGCGGGCGCCGTTCACGTCGCTCCGCCGGCTGGCGACGGCCGAACAAGCTTGCGCGCGTTGCACACTTTATCGCGATGCGACGCAAGCAGTGCCGGGCGAAGGCCCGAGTGGCGCCACATTCATGCTGATCGGCGAACAGCCGGGCGACAAAGAAGATCTTGCCGGCAAGCCCTTCGTCGGTCCGGCTGGGCGCATTTTGGATCAGGCCTTGCATGACGCCGGTATTGCCCGCGGGGACGTTTTCGTTACTAATGCGGTCAAACACTTCAAGCATGAAATGCGCGGCAAGCGCCGGCTGCACAAGCGCCCGAATACTTACGAGATCGATCGCTGTCGGATTTGGCTCGACGGCGAGCGCAAGCTGGTCAAGCCGGCGGTGATTATTGCGCTCGGCGTGACTGCAGCGCGCGGCGTGACCGGCAAGGCTGTCATCATCACCAAAATACGCGGCAAAACTTTGAGCCTTGCCGACAGCACTAAGCTCTTCGTCACCGTGCATCCGTCTTCGCTGCTTCGCATCGAAGACGAGGACGAGAAACATAATGCTTATCGGCAGTTCGTCGCCGATCTGAAGAAGGCTGCCGCCGCAGTTTGATTTTTTAGCTGTTGCGCGTCCTTCAATCGTCTTCGCCGAATCGCGCGGCGATAAGAGCGGATAACGCCTGAATTACCTCGGCCGCCTCTTTGCCGCTCGCCTCGATGGTAATGGAAGTGCCGGGCGCAGCGGCGAGCATCATCAGACCCATGATCGAGGTGCCGCCGACGGTTTCGCCG
>JASHRW010000129.1 GCA_030037065.1 Xanthobacteraceae bacterium | reverse complement strand
CCCAGTCGCAGCGAACCGGAAGACGAAGCGGAGACGTTGATCATACTCAACGCAATTTCCAACGCGCTTACATCCACCGCAGGCGAGCTATCCTCCTATAACGATAAGATCGAGTTTCATCTTTCGAAGATGGAAGTGCAACAAGCAATCGTTCCCAAGGAAGGCGTGATTCATGTCGGTCCTGGGCCAAGCTCTTGAGGCTCTCAAGTCAGTCCTTCTTCTGCAAGAGGAGGTAAAACGACTTGGCAGCAACACCGCAAAGATTGCTGAGCGCGTCGAGGAGATGCGAGCCTCGGTCATCGCGATTGAAGCCCAGCAGAAGAGCGCCGTCCAAATTGCCACTCAAGCCGCCCATATAGCTGTGGCTGATGAAACTGCGACGTTGCGAGAGCGGCTTCACAAGATCGAGATGTACCTAGCAGCAAATTCTTCTGCCAGCGCTGCTACACCCAGTGTTCTAATCACTAAGCCGCTTCCAAAGGAAGCCGACTCTGGCAGTGGCCCAACATAGTTCTGTTGGCCCCTACGCTCGGTTTAGCGGATCACGCGGGCTTGCTTTGAGCTTTGGTTCTACCCGCGCTCTACCCGAACACAATTTCCCGGTCCGAAAACAGACACCCGAAATGAGGGTTAAGCTGTTGATTTCTCAATTGGAGCGGGCGAAGGGATTCGAACCCTCGACCCCAACCTTGGCAAGGTTGTGCTCTACCCCTGAGCTACACCCGCATCCGAGAAGGGTAAGGCCGCTACCCCCACCCTATCCTCCCGCTCGCGGGGGAGGGTAGGGTGGGGGCGCCGCGGCAAAGCTATGGCAAAGTGCGCCCGTCTTTGCAACCACGGCGGCCGCGGCCTATCAAACGCCGCATGCCCGCCACGCCGGACCAGCTTTTCGCCTATCTGGACACGCTCGGCATCGCCCACAAGACGGTGGACCATCCGGCGGCTTTCAGGGTCGGCGAAGCGCGCGAACTGCGCGGCCAGATACCCGGCGCGCACACCAAGAACCTGTTCCTGCGCGACAAGAAGGGCGCGGCGTATCTCGTGGTGGCGCTGGAAGACGCGGCGATCGAGCTGAAATCGCTGCACCGGCGGCTCGGTGCGTCCGGCCGCTTCTCGTTCGGCTCCGCCGAACTGATGCGCGAACTTTTGGGCGTCGAGCCCGGCTCGGTGACCCCGTTTGCGGCGATCAATGACACCGGCCGCCGGGTCACCGTCGTGCTCGATGCCGCCATGATGGCGCACGCGGTGCTCAATTTTCACCCGCTGCGCAACACCGGCACGACCACGATTTCGCGGGAGGGACTGCTGCGGTTCCTGGACGCCACCGGGCATAAGCCGCGGATCGAGGCGATTTCGGACGGCGGAGCGGCCTAAACGCAACGCAGTCCATCGTTGACCGTCATCCTGAGGTGCGCGCCCGTAAGCGCATTTACGCGCATCTTCGACGCGCTATGGGCGCGCCTCGAAGGATGCGGCCCGAGCGCCTCGGCCGTCGCCCTTCGAGGCTCCCCCCGATCAGGTCGGGGGTCGCACCTCAGGGTGACGGACCATTAGAACCGCGATTGCAATTGTGGCGTTTCTTCCCATTTAATCAGGCGATCACGGGGGAATTCCGGGTCGCCGGCCCCAAATAGCAAGGCACATCAAGGCCCATGTTGCAGCCAGCTCAAACCGCCGCCGCCGCGGACGCGTTCGTCAAGGACACGACGACGCAGGCTTTCGTCAAAGACGTCATCGAGGACTCCAAGCACCAACCGGTGCTGGTCGATTTCTGGGCGCCCTGGTGCGGCCCGTGCAAGCAGTTGACGCCGGTGCTGGAGAAGGCGGTCAAGGCGGCCAAGGGCAAAGTGAAGCTCGTCAAGATGAACATCGACGAGCACCCGGCCATCCCCGGCCAATTGGGTATCCAATCGATTCCTGCGGTGATTGCCTTCGTCAACGGTCAGCCCGCCGACGGCTTTATGGGGGCGTTGCCGGAGAGCCAGGTGATGGCCTTCCTCGAACGGTTGACCAAGGACCGGATCGGCGGCGAAGCCCAGGACCTGCTGAAGGCGGCAGACGCCGCGCTTGCCGAGGGCGATCCGGCCGGCGCGGCCGACCTCTATGCCCAGCTTCTCGCTGACGACAGCGGCAACGTGCACGCGCTCGCCGGCCTTGCACGCTGTTATGTCGGGACCGGAGCGCTCGATCAGGCGCGGCAGACGCTCGCCATGGTGCCGGAAGCCAAGCGCAATGAATCGTCGGTCGCAGCCGCACGCGCGGCGCTCGAGCTTGCCGAGCAGGCCAAGACGGTTGGTCCCCTCGCCGAGCTCGAACAGAAGGTTGCCGCCAATCCGCTCGACCATCAGGCGCGCTTCGATCTGGCGCTCGCGCTCAACGCCAAGGACCGGCGGATGGACGCGCTCGAACAATTGATTGCCATCGTCAAGCGCGACCGAAAATGGAACGACGACGGCGCCCGCAAGCAGCTCGTCCAATTCTTCGACGCATGGGGCGCGACCGACCAAGCCACGGTCGAAGGTCGCAAGCGGCTGTCCTCGATACTATTTGCGTGAATCGATTGCGTGAGTTTCGGTGCCGTCGCTTAAGTGGAGTGCGACATGCCGATCAACACCATCTATCGCGGGCCCGAGGCGCTGCCGGATGACATTCCGGTGTTCCCGCTGCCGGGCGCTCTGCTGCTGCCGCGCGGCCAGATGCCGCTCAATATTTTCGAGCCGCGTTATCTGGCGATGATCGACGATGCGTTGCGCTCGGGACACCGCCTGATCGGCATGATTCAGCCCGATCCAGTTCATCCGGGACCGGACCAGAACAAGCCGGATCTGTTCCGCGTCGGCTGTGTCGGACGCATCACGCAGTTCGCAGAAAGCGGCGACGGACGCTACCTGATCCAGCTGACCGGCATCGCGCGGTTTCGCGTCGAGGAGGAACTTGCCGCCGATACCGCGTATCGGCAATGCCGGGTGACGTACCGGCCGTTCGTCGACGACTTCACCGCGCGCAAGGGCGAGGACGAGGTCGACCGCAAGGCGCTGCTGCGCGCGCTGTCGGATTTCCTCAAGGCCAATAATCTGAAAGCCGATTGGCAAGGCATCGAGAACGCTCCCAATGAGGCGCTGGTCAACGCGCTGGCGATGATGTCGCCTTACGACACCGCCGAGAAACAGGCCTTGCTGGAAGCGCCGGATTTGAAGACACGCGCCGAGATTCTCATTGCCGTAACGGAGATCGAACTTGCCAAAAGCAAGACGCCGGGTGAGACGCCGTTGCAGTAGCGGATGACAGATGTCAGATGACGGATGACAGACGACGGATAATAAATGGAGAAGACAGCCAGCGTATTTGTTATCTGACCTCTGACATCCGACCTCTGCTATGGAGCCCGCCATGTCATCCGACCCGACCGCCCACAGTGTCGATCCGAAGCTTCTGGAAATCCTGGTATGCCCGCTGACCAAATGTCCGCTCGAATACGACGCCGAGAAGCAGGAGCTGATCTCGCGCGCAGCCAAGCTCGCCTACCCGATCCGCGACGGCATTCCGATCATGCTGCCCGAGGAAGCGCGGCGGATCGAATGACTGCTCCCTCTCCCCGCTTGCCGGGAGAGGGTTGGGGTGAGGGGGCGTTTCCACTAAGCTGAGTATTGCGGCAAGGCCCCCTCACCCGGATTGCTTCGCAATCCGACCTCTGCCCGCACGCGGGGAGAGGTGAGCGGGTGCCGCGCCTCGCAGGTCCGGTGGAGAAATTATCGTGATCAAAATCTGGGGGCGGAAAACCTCGTCGAACGTACAGAAGGCGATGTGGGCGGTCGGCGAGATCGGCCTGCCGCACGAACGCATCGATATCGGCGGGCCGTTCGGCAAAAATCGCGAGCAGGCGTATCTGGCGATGAACCCGAACGGATTGGTGCCGACGCTCGAGGAAGACGACGGCTTTCTGCTGTGGGAATCCAATTCGATCGTGCGCTATCTCGCCGCCAAGCACCGCGCGACCGTGCTCGAACCGGCCGATCCAAAAGCGCGTGCGCGCGCCAGCCAATGGATGGATTGGCAATTGTCGGTTTGCGGGCCGGCAATTACGCCGGTGTTTTGGGGGCTCATTCGCACGCCGCCGGAAAAGCGCGACCACGCGGCGATCGAGGCCGGAAAGAAGAACACGACGGCGGCCATGATCATGGTGGACGAGCAGCTTGGTAAAACCGCCTATCTCGCCGGCGACGCGTTTTCCTATGGCGATATTCCTGTCGGCATCATGGCCTATCGATACCGACAGCTCGTGCCCGACCGTCCGTCGCTGAAAAATTTCGAGCGCTGGTACGCCGCGATCTCCGCGCGGCAAGCGTTCAAGGATCACGTCGGCGCGGTGCCGTTGACGTAATTGTCATTCCGGGCCGGCGCGACGCGCGGGCACTTGTTCTCCACCTCTCCCCGGTGGGGAGAGGTCGGCGAGCATCGAAGATGCGAGCCGGATGAGGGGGAACAGCCTTCGATGTTTGATCTCCCTCACCCGACTTCCTCGCTTTGCTCGGAAGTCGACCTCTCCCCACTGGGGAGAGGTGAATACACCGCTTACTCCGCAGCGGCGCGCGCGCCGGCCGAATGCGCCGAGACGATGTAATCCATCGCCGCCTGCACGCCGCCTTTCTTGTGCGGGATGCGGGCGAGCGACAGCGCCATCTCGGTCATCGCCAGCACACCCATCAGCCAGCCGTCGTTGATGTCGCCGAGATGCCCGATGCGGAAATACTTTTTGGCGTAGGGGCCGAAGCTCGCGCCATAGGAGATGTTGAACGCCTCAAGCGCCAAGCCGCGGAAGGCATCGGCGTCATGGCCGTCCGGCAGCAGCACCGCAGTGATGGTCGGCGAATAATATTTCGGGTCGCGGCAGAGGATGTCGAGCCCCCAGCCGCGCACCGCGCGGCGTGTCGCCTCGGCGAGGCGATGATGGCGGGCGAACACGTTGTCGAGGCCTTCCTCGTGCAGCATGTCGATCGACACCGCCAGCCCTTGCAGCATTTGGGTCGCGGGCGTGTAGGGGAAGAAACCGACCTTGTTCATCGTGAGCATGTCGTCCCACGACCAGAACGATTTCGGCAGCTTCGCCGACTTTGCCGCGTGCAGCGCCTTGTCGCTGACGGCATTGAACGACATGCCGGGCGGCAGCATGAGCCCCTTCTGCGCGCCGCCGACGGTGACGTCGACGCCCCATTCGTCATGGCGATAATCGGTCGAGGCCAGCGAGGAGATCGTGTCGACCATGAGCAGCGCCGGATGGCCGGCCGCGTTGATCGCCTTGCGAATGGGCTCGATCGGTGACAGGCAGCCGGTCGCCGTCTCGTTGTGCAGCACGCACACCGCCTTGATCTCGTGCGACTTGTCCTTGCGCAGATGCTCTTCGATCTTGGCCGGGTCGGCGCCGGTGCGCCAATCGCCGGGAATGAATTCCGGCTTGAGCCCGAGTTTTCTCGCCATGTCCTTCCACTGCGTGGCGAACTGGCCGGTCTCCACCATGAGCACCCGGTCGCCGGGCGACAGCGTGTTGACCAGCGCGGCTTCCCAGGCGCCGGTGCCGGTCGCGGTGTAGATGATGACCGGGTTTGTGGTCTTGAAGATGGTCTTGATGCCGTCGAGGCAGCGCTTGGCGAGCTTGGCGAATTCCGGCCCGCGATGATCGATGATCGGCGTGTCCATCGCGCGCAGCACGCGGTCGGGCAGCGGCGTCGGCCCGGGAATCTGCAGGAAGTGGCGCCCGGCGGCGCGCGCGGCATTCTGCGGCATTTTCGGCACTCCTTTTGATAAATCTGGCGTTTCGGCGGCGCAAATACGAGGCGCGCTCGCGGCTTGTGGCGTTGAATAGCGAATGCGACATTGCGGTCAAGCTTCTTCTCCTAGGGAGTTACAAATTGCCCGCATTGCTGGTGCCGGGATTGGAACGTCGGTTGCGGGCAGAACGCGTCGGCGAGGTACGTTTCGATCCCTTTTCGCGTGGGCGATATGCCACCGATGCGTCCCACTACCAGATGATGCCCATCGGCATTGTCACGCCGCGCACGATAGAAGAAGCCGAACGTGCGATCGCGGTTTGCCGCGCGGAAGGCGTGCCGGTGACCGCGCGCGGCGGCGGCACGTCGCAGGCCGGGCAAACGATCAATCAATCGGTCGTGATCGACTGCTCGCAGCATCTCAAGCGTCTCATCGAGGTCGATGCCGCCGGGCGGCGCTGTATGGTCGAGCCCGGCATCGTGCTCGATGAACTCAATCGCGCGCTCAAACCGAGCGGACTTTGGTTTCCGGTCGATATCTCGACTGCCTCGCGCGCCACCATCGGCGGCATGGTCGGCAACAATTCCTGCGGCGCGCGCTCGCTGCGCTACGGCAATACGCGCGAGAACGTCATTTCGATCGATGCGATGCTCGCGGACGGCACGCCGGGGCATTTCGGGCGCCTGGGCGACGGCAAGACCGCCGTGCCGCAGCCGCTGCAGCGCGACGTGCTTGCCATCGCTGCGCGCGAGGCCGCCGAAATCGAGCGGCGTTTCCCGAAAGTGCAGCGCCGCGTCGGCGGCTACAATCTCGATGCGCTGGTGCCCGGCCGCAACGATATCAATCTCGCGCATCTTTTGGTCGGCTCCGAAGGCACGCTCGCCTTCTCGACCAGGATCGAACTGAAACTCTCGCCGCTGCTCGGTCGCCGTGCGCTCGGTGCCTGCCATTTCGGCAGTTTCCACGAGGCGATGAAGGCGGCGCCTCATATCGTCGCGCTTTCGCCGATAGCGGTCGAATTGATCGACCGCACCATGCTCGGACTAGCCCGCGATATTCCGATGTTCCGGCCGACCGTTGACGCCTTCCTGCGTGGCGATCCGGAAGCGATCCTGTTTGTCGAGTTCGCCGAAGACGATTGGGACGAAAATCTGCGGCGGCTGAAGCGGTTGGCCGCGCTGCTCGGCGATCTCGGCATCGCCTTCGACAAGACCGGCGCCAAATGGGGCGGCGTGGTCGAAGTGCTCGGTCCGAAATTGCAGGCCGGCATCGGCGAAGTGCGCACCGCCGGGCTCAACATCATGATGTCGATGAAGGAGGCCGGCAAGCCGATCTCGTTTGTCGAGGATTGCGCAGTGCCGCTCGAACATCTCGCCGATTACACGGCGCGGCTCACCGAGATCTTCGAAAGAAACGGCACGCGCGGCACCTGGTACGCCCATGCCGCGGTCGGCTGCCTGCACGTGCGTCCGGTGCTCAATCTGCGGCTCGACAAGGACGTGCGTGCCATGCGCGCCATCGCCGAGGAAGCCTTCGCCATGGTGCGCGAATACAAGGGCTCGCATTCCGGAGAGCACGGCGACGGCATCGTCCGTTCGGAATTTCACGAGCCGATGTTCGGCGCGCAGTTGGTCCACGCGTTTGAAGAGGTGAAGGACGCTTTCGATCCGCACGGCCTGTTCAACCCGGGCAAGATCGTGCGGGCGCCAAAATTCGACGACCGCACCGTCTTTCGCTACGGGCCCGCCTATCGCGCCGAGGAGATGAAAACCGCGCTCGACTGGTCAGCCTATCCGGGCGCCGGCGGCGGTTTTCAGGGCGCGGTCGAAATGTGCAACAATAACGGCGCCTGCCGCGCGCTCGCCGGCGGCGTCATGTGCCCGAGTTATCGCGTCACCCGCGACGAGCGCGACGTGACGCGCGGCCGCGCCAACACGCTGCGGCTTGCCATCACCGGCCAGCTCGGTGCCGCCGCGTTCACGTCCGACGAGATGGCGGAGACGCTGAAACTTTGCGTCTCCTGCAAGGCTTGCCGCCGCGAATGCCCAACCGGCGTCGACATGGCGCGCATGAAGATCGAATTCTTGCGCGCGCGGAGCGGAAAACGTGGGCTGGCTTTGCATGACCGCCTGGTCGGCTATCTGCCGCGCTACGCGCCCTGCGCGGCAAAGGTGCCGTGGCTGATGAACCTGCGGGATCGATTGCCTGGCGCCGCGCAATTATCGGAAGCCATCGCCGGCTTTTCCGCGCGGCGCAGCTTGCCGAAGTGGCGACGTGATTATTTCCGTGAGGATGACCCCGCAATTACCTCCCCGCTTGAGGGGGAGGTCGCCGAGCGAAGCGAGGCGGGAGGGGGGTCAAACCGCGCCGCTCCCACAAGCTCTTACCCCCCTCCCTATCCCTCCCCCTCAAGGGGGGAGGGGACAGGCCGGGATGTCGTTCTGTTCGCCGACACCTTCAACCGCTATTTCGAACGCGAAAACATCGACGCGGCGCTGGCGGTGCTGAAAGCGGCCAATTATCGCGTCCATTTCGCCAAACCCGCGAACGGCGGACGGCCGCTGTGCTGCGGACGCACCTTTCTCTCGATCGGCAAGACCGACGAAGCGCGCCAAGAAGCCGAGCGGACACTTGCGGCGCTCGCCCCGTTCGCCGCCGAGGGCATGCCGGTGATCGGCTTGGAGCCAAGCTGCCTGTTCGGTTTCCGCGACGAGATTCCGGCGCTGGTCAAGAGCGATACGGCGCGGCAGGTCGCCGAGCGCGCTTTCCTGTTTGAGGAATTTTTGGCTCACGAGGCCAAGAGCGGAAAGCTCGATCTTGCATTTGCGCCGGCCAAGAAGAGCGCGCTGCTGCACGGCCACTGTCATCAGAAATCGTTCGACACGATGAAGTCCGTCGAGGCGGTGCTGAAGTTGGTTCCCGAGCTTGACGTGGAGACGATCGAATCCAGCTGCTGCGGCATGGCCGGATCGTTCGGCTACCAGGCCGAAACGATCGATGTGTCCTACGCGATGGGCGAACTGTCGCTTTTGCCTGCGGTGCGCAAGGCGCCGGACGATGCGCTTATCGTCGCCGACGGCACCTCCTG
>JASHRW010000128.1 GCA_030037065.1 Xanthobacteraceae bacterium | reverse complement strand
CAACTGACCTATTCAATAGCAGTTCTCGGCAGGGCGTTTCCGAGCGAGTGACCCTGCAAACAACAAATTTTGCTCGGGGCGACAAACTTTCCTTCTCACAATATTGCGCGGGCGGGACGTTTGCGAACCGGTCCCGCCGCGAACGGCTCTGCTCGGTTCGACGCTAACTGATCTTGGCAACGGACGTGCGCATCGGGGCATCGACGCCTCCGGCGGATCGCTCGCCCATAGACAATCTTAGATTGAAAAGAGGCAACACCTGAAAGGAACATCGACATGAGCATCTACGCAAAAGGCTGCGACCTGTCGAAGGTGTCGAAAGCGACGGATGTTCCCGCGGTCGATCTGACGAAGCTTTTGGCCGTCGACAGTTCAAACCCGTTCATTCGCGCGCTGCGAATCCAGCAAGGCTTCCTGAAAGCCACGGCTCTGCCTGCCGATTTGCGGACGATCGTGCCGCGGCAGCCCAGCGAGGAGAAGTAACATGAGCTCACCCTCCGTCGATTGGCGCAACCGGTTCGGCTGGAACTGGCTGACCAACATCAAAGATCAAGGCGGCTGCGGATCGTGTTACATCTTCGGCGCGGTCGGCGTCGTCGAGGCGATGCTGCGCATCGAACACAGCGTGTGGTCGCTGCGTTCGGAAGGCGACGTCGGCGATTCGATTTCGCTCTATTGCGGCGGCCACGCCAAATGTCAGGGCGGCTCGCCCAACGAAGTTCTCGATTGGGTCCAGACCAACGGCGTGGCCGATCCCGGCTGCTGGCCGTATGTCGATTACAATCGGACCGGCAATCCGACGCCGGACCGGCTCGGGCGCACCGGCAAGCTCGACAGCTACGTCACGCTGTCCGGCGCGGCCAACATGAAAACGTGGATCGACCTCAATGGACCGATTACCGCGTGCTTCAACTGCTGCGATGATTTCGACGGCGCGTGCAAGAACAACGCCGTGTATATCTGTTCGACCAATCCGCAGAACACCAAAACCGCCGGTGGGCATTGCATCGTCATCGTCGGTTACGACGACAGCAAGAACGCTTGGCTCATTCGCAACAGTTGGGGAACCGGCTGGGGCACCGATGGCTATGGCTGGTACGGCTACGGACAAGGCGAGTATGGCCTCGAATATTACGGGAATTGCGGCATCGTAGGCGCCAGCACCAGTCCCGATCCGTGGTCGAAACGCCGCTCGCACAACGGCAATCTCTATGAAAGCGGCGACGGCACCAACCATCGCAATTTCGAGGTTTGGGCGCCCGGTCCGGGCCACGTCATCCGCCATTATTACCGGGACGGCCAGTCGCTGAACTGGACCTTGGCGGAGACATTGCCGCAGGTCTCGCTCGCGCCCAATTTCAACACCAGCGGCTACGATTGTGCCGGCGCTCCGTCGGCGCTCGGTTCGACCTATTTTCGCGACTTCGAGCTGATCTACCTGACTACGGCAGGCGAGTTGCGGTCCTGCCTGTTCGATCAGCTCACGCAGAAATGGATCGATCGCGGACCGTTCGGGCCGACCGATTCTTCCGGCAATCTGACGGCAAACTGGGCCGACGGCGTTTCCGGCTTCATCCAGATCAATATCGGGGCGCCGGGCAATTTCGAAGTAGTAGTGCGCCGCCCCAACGGCGTTCTCGACAATTGGTGGCGCGACGACATCGATAACGACGCGCAATGGGCGTCGAAGGGTACATTCGGCAGCGGCATCCTGCTCAGCGGCGCGACGCTGGTACAGCGCTGGGCCAAGAACGGTGTGCCCGATGTCGGTGCGGCAGCCGGTCTCGACTTGGTCTGCGTCACCAACAAGAACGTGATGCAGCGCTGGTGGCGCGACGATCCCAACAACAAGCCCTGGACCGCGTGCGAGACCTTCGGATCCAATGTCGAGAGTCCGCCGGTCATGATCCGCTCGCAGTATGGGGCGACCGAGGAGACGGTGCCGGGCAACTACGAACTGTGCGTCGCTGTCAATGGCTCGATCGAGCATTGGTGGACCTCGGGTAATCCGGAGCCCACCACGACCGCGACCTGGAGCAAGAGCGCCACCTTCAACACCAACGTGACCGGGGTCAAGGTCGAGCGGGTGCTCGGCCTGATCGAATCGAGCTTCGGCTTCGATCTGGAATTGGTCGCGTTGTTGAGCGATGGTTCGCTCCAGCACTTCTGGCGCGACGGCGCCGGCTGGCACGCCGGCCCGGTGTTCGGGTCAACGGTGAAATGATCGCGACGGCCGGCGAATGCGCGCCGGTTCAGGGACTGACGTGGAAAAGATCGATCTGCGTATCGATGAGAATCATACCGTGGCTCTCAAGAGCCTCGGCTCGGCGGGTTATCGATGGTCGGCGACCATCGATAACCCGATGATCTTACAGGTCGAGCGGTTGCCGAGCATTCGCGGACTCGAACAATTCCGCCTCACCGGCCTCTCTGCCGGCGAGACGATCGTGCATTTCGTCCAGGCGCGGTCATTCGAACCCGGCAAGCCGCCGCGTTCGCTCCACGATATAGCGGTCCGCGTCACGAACTGACGCGGATCGAACCGAGCGTTGAGACCGGCCGGGCAAGCGCGGTGGCAAGTCGATGAAACTGAAGGCCCTGACTTTCGACATCATCGGCACCGTATTCGATTTCTACGATGGGCTGGCGCAAGGCGCGCGCCGCTCAACGCCAAATACGGCATCAATGTCCAGGGTCCCGCGTTCGCCAGCGGCTCGATCAATCTCTATTCGGCGGGTGTGACGGCTCCAACGTGGACTCCGCCCGACACCATTCTGCAAAACGCCACGGCGGCGCTGCTGCCGACCCAGCAACTCGGCGCCAGAGCACCTCAAGCGATCCAAGACTATTTCGAGCTGTGGCGCACGCTGCCGCCGTGGCCGGATGCGATGCCCGGCCTGCAGGCGCTGCACCAGCGCTACACGCTGGCGATATTGTCCAACATGAGCATAGTCACCGAGGCGGCGTTGCGCGCCCACTCCGGACTGCCGTTCGACCAGCTCCTCTCCGCCGAGACCGTGAAGGCCTACAAGCCGAGTCCGGCCGTCTATCAGATGGCGATTTCGAGCCTGAATGTCAGCCCGTCCGAAATTTTGATGGTCGCGGCTCACAATTACGATCTCAACGCCGCCAAGACACAAGGCATGCGGACCG
>JASHRW010000127.1 GCA_030037065.1 Xanthobacteraceae bacterium | reverse complement strand
CCCGCCGGCATTACGACCGGCGAGCCAGGTGCTTGGCTTAAGCGCGCTGCAAAGGCGAAGGTAACGCCTTCGTACTGCATCGCGCGCGAAGCGCGGCCTGGGCCGGAGTCGTCAGCGTTCGCCCTGCGACAAGAGCCGCAGCGGAGCGCCGAAAGGCGAGCGCGCCCGAAGCACCTTCGGATGGCAACATCCGACGGTGTGGCGCGCGCCGCGCCCGCAGCATCAGCAGACGGTAACGCCTGTTGGTGTGGCGCGGCTGTTGACGACGCGCCTTCCGGCGCTCCGCCTCCCTTCTTTATTTGTGGGAGGCCGTTCTTGGCTTTGGCAAGACTCGGGCGCGAATCAAAAAATCGCGCCGCGAGAAGGATGGCGTATGTGCGTCTTCGTAGCGGCGGCCCTTGTGGCCGCCAGCCGCCGTCACGATCAGGGGCGCCCCTACGCCCCCTTCGCCCGCGCCTCATGAATCGCGCGCCACAAAACTTCCGGCGTCGCCGGCATGTCGACGTGCTTGATGCCGAGCACCGAGAGCGCGTCGACCAGGGCGTTGGCGACCGCCGGCATGGCGCCCACGCAGCCGGCTTCGCCGGCGCCCTTGACGCCGAGCGGGTTGGTCTTGGTCGGCACCGGATTGGAGTCGACGTGATAGGCCGGCAGATCGCTCGCCCGCGGCATGGCGTAATCCATGAATGAGCCGGTGAGGATTTGGCCCTGGTCGTCGTGTTTGATGTTTTCCATCAAAATCTGCCCCACGCCCATGGCGACGCCGCCGTCGACCTGGCCGTGCAGCAGCAGCGGATTGATCACGGTGCCGACGTCATCGACCACGTTGTAGCGCAAGATTTCAACGACGCCGGTGTCCTCGTCGATCTCTAGTTCGCAGACATGGCAGCCGTTCGGGTAGCTCGCCACCTTGCCCTGATAGATCGCGGTGGAGATGAGCCCCACCTCCATGCCGTCCGGCAGATTCTTCGGGTCGATCGCGGCCTTGGCGACTTCCTTGATGGTCATCGTCTGATTGGTCTTCTGGCTCGAGAACACGCCCTCGGCAAAGTTGATATCGGCGACGTCGATCTTGAGCATTTTGGCGACGATCGCCTTGGCTTTGGTTTCGATCTTCTCCGCCGCCAACGTAAAGGCCGAGCCGGAAAATGCCGCCGAGCGCGAGCCGCCGGTGCCTTCGGCGAAAAACACCTGATCGGTGTCGCCTTGGATGTAGGTCACTTCGTTCGGGTCGAGGCCGAGCTTGTCGCACACGACCTGTTTGAACGCGGTCTCGTGACCTTGGCCCTGGTTGATGCTGCCGGAGAAGATCGACACCGAGCCGGTGCGATCGAACCTGATCTCGGCGCCTTCGAGGCCCGCCGCCGCCGAGCGCTCGATGGTGTTGGAGAAGCCCAAGCCGCGCAGCTTGCCGTTCCGGCGCGACGCCGCGCGCCGCGTTTCAAAACCTTTCTTGTCCGCGGAATCGAGAGCCATGGTCATGTTCTTTTCAAACTCGCCGCAATCGTAAGTGAACGTCACGCTGGTCTTGTACGGCAGCGCCTCCGGCGGGATGGTATTGCGCCGGCGCAGTTCCGCGGGATCGATGCCAAGCTGGTCGGCGGCGAGATCAACCATGCGCTCGATGACGTAGCCGGCTTCCGGGCGGCCGTTGCCGCGATAGGGCCGCACCGGCTGGGTGTGGGTGAACACCGCAGTCACATCGATGTGCGACGCCGGCGTCTTGTAGACGCCGGCGAGCGTGCCGAGATTGCCGGTGAACGCCTGCATGCCGACCTGCAGGTAGGCGCCGATCGCGGCGATGATTTTGGCACGGAAGCCGAGAAAATTTCCGTCCGCGTCGAGCGCGAGTTCGGCGTCGGTGACGTTGTCGCGCGCCTGCGCGTCGCAGAGGAAGGACTCCGAGCGCGTCGCCACCCATTTGACCGGCCGGCCGAGCAGCCTGGCGCCGAGCAACACCAGCGCAACCTCGTTATAGACTGCGGATTTCATGCCGAAGCTGCCGCCGATGTCGCCGCAGACAACACGGATCTTGCTGTTGGGCACTTTCAGCACGTAGTTCGACAGCTCGGTCTGAAAGACGTTGGTGCGCTGGAGCGTCGTGTAAATCGTGTAACGGCCTTCGATCGGCTCGAACAGGCCGATGCAGCCGCGCGGCTCCATGGTGGCGGCGGTGACGCGGTTGATGACGAAGTGGTGCTTGACCACGTGGGCGGCGCGCGCGAAGGCCGCATCGGTCGCTTCCTTGTTTCCTTCAATCTGGATAAAACCGATATTGTCGGGGCAATCCTCCCACACGAGCGGCACGCCGGGTTTGACCGCGTCGCCTGTGGACACGATAGAAGGCAGCGGTTCGTAGTCGATCTGGATGAGCTCGGCGGCGTCGACCGCCTGGTAATACGTCTCGGCGATGACGAAAGCGACGTAGTCGCCAATCATGCGCGCGCGGTCTTCGACCAGGGCGGGATAGCGCGGCTTGTAGCCGGGCGCGCCGGCGCGGCGCTTCAATCCGCCGGGAACGGGAAGATCGCCGAAGCCGGATTTCTTGTAATCGGCGCCGGTCAATACGGCGAGCACGCCGGGCGCGGCCTTCGCCTTCGCGGTGTCGATCGAGCGGATGTGCGCGTGCGCGTGCGGCGAGCGCAGCACGTAGCCGAACGCCATGCCGGGAAACACCATGTCGGCGACGTAACGGCCGCCGCCCTTGACGAGCCGAGGATCCTCGAACCGCGGAACCGGTTGACCTATGGCGAATTCACCCATTGAGTTCCTCGCATTCCGCCGTCGCGGCGCGCTGTGCCGGCCCACACCTCTGTGGTGGCTGAGATTTTCAGACAGGCCCGGGAAATGGCCAGGTGCTTTAAGAAGGCGCCCGGTTTACATCGACTTGTCGGGGGCTTCAATGCGGGCCGAGTCGGCGTTATGTTGCGCTTCGGCGTTATCCGACTGGAGCCGCGCCCGTGCCTGAAACATTCGAGCAAGCCCTGCAAGCCCGTGTCGATACGATGGTCGACGCTTGCACCCGCTGCGGCAAGTGCGTCGAAGCATGTCCCATCACCGGTCCGGCCGGCCTTGAAGCCGAGGCGCGCGACAATCCGGCCGGCGTGATCACCGGCATTCTGGATATTCTTCGCCACGGCGAAGGCACTCAGGCCGCGCGCAACTGGGCCAGCGGCTGCGTGTTCAGCGGCGAATGCATCAAGGCCTGCGACTACGGCGTCAATCCGCGCTTCCTGGTCTATATGGCGAAAGTGGAAATGGCGCGCGCGGCGAACGATGTAACGACACAACGCCGCAACGGCGTCGACGGTTTCCGCCTGGTCGCGCGCGACGTCGGCCATCTGTCTAAGCTGCAGCTCGACGAGGCGCTGCTGCAGCGATTAGGGCAGGGCGGCACGCGGCCGGCCGCCGGCGAACTGCCCGATTTCGTGTTCTATACCGGCTGCAACGTGCTCAAGACTCCGCACATCGCGCTGCTTGCACTCGACATTATGGATGCAATTGGCGCGAGCTATGAGGTGATGGGCGGGCCGAGCCATTGCTGCGGCGTCGTGCAAATGCGCACCGGCGACATGGCGACTTCGGGCCGCTTCGGCGAGAACAGCATCGACAAGCTCGCGCACAGCAAGAGCAAGCAGGTCGTGTCTTGGTGTCCGTCTTGCCAAGTGCAATTCGCCGACACCACGCTGCCGACATTGGAAAAGATGCGCGGCGCGAAGCCGTTCGATATGACGCCTTTCACCATATACCTGCGCAAGCATCTTGACCGGCTGCGGCCGCTGCTGCGCGAATCCGTGCCGATGCGCATCGCGCTGCACCGCCATCCCGGCATTCACGGCGTGGTCGAAGCCGCAGAAGATATTTTGAATGCCGTGCCGGGCATCGAAATTGTCGATCTGCAGCAGCCGGCCGTCGGGCTGCAAAGCAATAATCTCAAAGCGCTACCGGCCTATCGCCGCGAGCTGGACTTGGCGGAGCTCAAGGCCGCCGAGGCGGCCGGCATCGACGCGCTGGTGGCGATCTATCATTCCGATCACCGCGCTTTGTGCGCGCACGAACGCGACTGGCCGTTCCGGATCATGAACATCTACGAGATCGTCGGGGCCAGCATGGGGCTGCATCGCGACGACCATTTCAAGCGGCTGAAGATGATGCAGGATGCCGATGCCATCTTCGCAGATTGCCGGGACCTTGTGGAAAAGCACGGCCTCGATCCCGTCACCACGCGCCTTGCGATCAAGGCGATGCTCGCCGAGCAGCCGGCGCCGCTCCGCGGCGGGTAGGCTCGGTTCGCTCCGCTTCCTCGGATTCGCTGCATCATCGCCGCGCTCGATGCCCGGCTTGGGAACTTTGCCAAGCCGGGGCATTTTCTTTCTCATGCGAGAACGATGTCGGGCTCACGTATCTGTGAGCGCACGTGGCCTGGTCAGCCGCCGCCAACCGGCTCGCGAGCGCGCGCCAGATTCGCGACCAGCGCCTCAATGCGCGCGATGGAGCGGAAATTAGCCGGCCGCATATCGCTTTCAGGAATTTGCAGGTCGAACTCCGCCTCGACGGCCAGCATAAGATTAACCAAATCGAGTGACGACAGGCCTGCTGCGGCGAGATCCTCATCTCGGTCGACTGCCCGCACCACCGAACGCTTGGCGAGCATCGCCCGGACAAGCGCATTTACGCGTTCGACGACATTGGAATCGGTGCGATCGAGCACAATAAATCTCCCCGGAACCCCGCGGCGAGTGCAACCGGGTGATGTGATGCCATCATTTCATTAATCGAAGGTGATTCCGACATCGCAATTTTTCGCATTACGGGTGTCTGGCGGTAACCTTGACGCCAAAGAACAGCGCTAATTGCCCCTAAATGACACGATGAATTGCATATTCTGGGGTTAGTTGCAGCACCATTCGGATCGCTATCGAGGCCGATTGCGAGGAAGACACTTCCATCGTGAGAGCGTCCATGAACATCCGCACTGCGACGATCAACGGCGTCCCCAAAGAACTGCGCGTCCGCGATGCGGCGCGCGGGTTCCAGTTTTCCGAGAGCATTATGCCCGCCGCTGATGCGGGGGCTTTACGCGCGCGCATTGAGAAAGTCGCCGCCGTGGCGTCGGTCCACGCTTCGGTTGTGGACCGCGAGGCGCGCTTCCCGTGTGAGGCAATCGACGCCGCACGCGCGGCGCGGCTGCTGGGGATCGGCGTGCCGCGCGAACTCGGCGGCGAAGGTTTGGGCGCCGCCGACGTGGTCGATGTTTGCTATGCGCTCGGCAAGGCCTGCGCGTCGACCGCCATGATCTATGCCATGCACCAGACCAAAGTCGCGTGCCTTGTCCGCCACGGACGATCGGGCGCCTGGCACCAGCTCTTGCTGCGCCGGCTTTGTGCCGAGCAATTGCTGCTGGCCTCCTCGACCACGGAGGGCCAAGCCGGCGGCGATCTCCGCAACAGTTCCGCAGCCATCGAAGGCGAACAGCGCATCGCGCTCGAGCGCCAGGCGACTGTCATCTCTTACGGCGAAGCCGCCGACGGCATCGTCACCACTGCGCGCCGCGCCTCCGACGCTGCCAGCTCGGACCAGGTGCTCGTTGCTTTCCTCAAGGAGGACTACACGCTTGAGCGCCTCAACGGCTGGGACGCCTTCGGCATGCGCGGCACCTGCAGCTCGGGCTTCAAGCTCATAGCATCCGGATTGCGCGAGCAGATAGTGCCGGCGAGCTATGAGAAGATTCACAGTCATACCATGATGCCGTTCGCGCATTTGGCTTGGAGCGGTGCCTGGGCGGGTATCGCGGCTGCCGCCGTAGATCGCGCCCGCGGCTTCGTGCGCAAGGCCGCGCATCGTTCAGGCGGCGCGCTGCCGCCCGGCGCCGCGCACCTCACGCGCGCCACCGCGAGCTTGCGCACGCTGCGCAGCCTCATTGCCGCCGCAGTGCGGCGTTTCGAAGCGGCTTCGGCCGATGTGGCAGTGCTCGAATCTCTCGAGTTTCAGACCGGCATGAACATGCACAAGGTCAGCGCGTCGGAACTTGCGGTCGCAACGGTGATGAGCGCGATGCAAGCCTGTGGGCTCGCCGGCTACCGCAACGATAGTGAATTTTCCATCGGCCGCCATCTGCGCGACATTCTGTCGTCGCCGATCATGATCAGCAACGATCGCATACTCGCCAATGTCGGGGCGGCATCCTTGCTCGGCGGCACCCCAATATCGCTGCGCGATTAGGTTTGGATACCGCACGTGCGGCCTACGAATAGGGCGGCGAAAGATCAGAGCAGGAGGCGTTTTCAATGAATCTGGCATTTAAGCAACCGCCAAAGGCGACGCACTCACTTGATTCCATAGCCGACGCGCTGCTGCTGCCCTCCGGCATCGACGGCGTTTATGCGCGCACCGCTGTTTTCGAGCAGGTGGTCAACGGCCTCACCGATCTGATCTCCGAATACCGCGAGCCGAACACTGAAGTCTTGCGCTTTCCGCCCGTGATGAGCCGCCGTCAGGTGGAGAAGTCCGGCTATCTCAAAAGCTTTCCGCACTTCCTCGGTTGTGTGAGCTGTCTGTCCGGCGAGGAACACGAGATTCGTGCGGCCCTTGATGACCACGAGAGCGGCCAGGATTGGACCCCGGCGCTGGCGCCGGCCGATCTGGTGCTTAGTCCCGCCGCCTGTTATCCGCTCTATCCGCTGGCGGCGAGCCGCGGCCAGATTCCGGAACAAGGATTGCTCTTCGACGTCGCCTGTGACTGCTTCCGGCGCGAGCCCTCGAAGATGCTCGACCGGCTGCAATCGTTTCGCATGCGCGAATACGTCTGCATCGGCACGCCGGGCCAGATCGACGTATTCCGCCGCCGCTGGATGAAGCTCGCCGAGGGTTTTGCCGCCAGATTGGGCCTGAGCTGGGGGATCGATCACGCCAGCGATCCGTTCTTCGGCCGCGGCGGCAAGATGATGGCGGCGAGTCAGGTCGAGCAGGCGCTGAAATTCGAGTTGCTTATTCCGGTTCGCTCGGCCGAACAGCCGACCGCGTGTATGAGCTTCAATTATCATCGCGACCATTTCGGCACGACATGGAATATCCGTACCGCGAACGGCGAAGTGGCGCACACCGGCTGTGTCGCTTTCGGCATCGATCGCTTGGCGTTGGCGCTGTTTGCCACTCACGGGCTCGAACTGCTGCGCTGGCCGGCGGGCGTGCGCAAGGCGCTGACGGTTTAGACGCCCATCACCGCGTATTCAGTGTAGGCGAGATCGCCCAGACGTGGGCGTTGCGGGCCCCTGAAATATTTCGGCATGCTGCCGCGGCGATAGCTGCCGATCAGCCCGGATATGGGAGCGTTCGCGTCGACGATGACGAACGGCCTTCCGCGACGCGCGAGGTACCATCCAAGGGGACCGGCAAAGCGAACGAAATCGGCTGCGTCACGGCAGTAAATCAGTTGTGCGCAGGGAAACACCTTCTTGACGCGGCGCGGCCGAAACACGAACGGGTAGGCGCGTTCAGACGTGGCGCACCACAGGCTGATGCAGCCGAGCGTGGCGTGCTGCAAAAGGATCTCCTGTTCGCACTGATCGAAGGCGACCGAGGGCGGCGTATGCGCTTCAAAGACCTTCGCTCCGGCGCTGCCGGACAAGCTGTTGAGCGCCGGCAGGGCGACGAAGACGCCGTCGCAATAGCGCGAAAAACCCTGCGCTTCGATGATCGGCCAAGTGTGCGGTGCCGGCGAAACATTCAGATAGGTGACGTCCTTGTGCGCCAGCGCTCGTGACACCAACAGCGGCGCGTAGGAGCGGAAGTCGGGTTCGACGTACCAACTCGACAGATTGCACCGCGCGGTAAGCTGGTCCCCGGTCCGCATCGTCGAGCAGATCAACAGCAGCGTGCCGACGGGAGCTCCACCGCTTTCCAAGAGGTAACCATATTTCGGCAGTCCCGGCGGCGGCACGTGCCTGCCCAGGCGTTCGAGCGCGCGTTGCCAGAATCGCAGGTCGCGGCTGGGAAAGCCGCGCGCCAGCAAGGCGGTGACGGCAGCAATGTCGCTTTCGATGATCTGACGGCAGCGGATTGACGGCGCGGGAGCAAGCATTTGCGTTGACCACGACCGTGTCGTGAACTTGATCGTAAGTGTTGCGCGAATATACCGAATGCAAATGAACAAACCGTAGGTGCCGCAACGATGTCGATAAAATTAACCATAATGGATCAGATGGCGCAGGTGGCGCGCGAACACGGCAAGACGTTGGCCCCGCTCAACGACGATCTGGCGCTGCTCGATTCCGGCCTCGATTCCCTTGGCATCGCCGTGCTGGTGGCCAGGCTGGAAGACCGGCTCGGCGTCGATCCGTTCACGGCTTCCGAGGAAGTGCAATTCCCCGTGACGGTTGGCGATTTCGTCAAGGCTTATGAAAATGGTGCGCGCTGAACCGCCTTCGCTGCGCCATCACATCAACAACGCGCCGGCGGACCGGTTCTTCTTCGATCGCGCGGCACGCGTTGGCGTCGCCGCGCTCGTGGCCGGAACGAGCTTGGGCGACCGCTTGGCCGAGCTGAGCGGGCGTTCCGTACTGATTGCGACAACAAGTCAGCTCACGAGCGCTCTGGCAATCCTCGAACTCGACGGAGTCGCACGTCGCCTCACCATTTTGCCGCCGGACGTCGATCGCGGACATCTTCCCGCGCTGATCGCCGACGCAGAAATCGATGCCGTGGTGATCGATGGCGAGCAGTCGGCGGAGTTCGCAAACCTTGCCGCTGTGGTCGCCTGCACGCCGAACCTCGTGCCGGTGGCGCAACGCCCGCCGGATCGCTTTCCCACAGAATGGATCCTGCTGACCTCGGGTACCACCGGCGTACCAAAAATGGTGGTGCACAGCCTCGCCGGCCTCAGCACGGCGATCGCGTTCCAAGCGGAAACTGAGCCCGTCGTATGGGGCACATTCTATGACATCCGCCGCTACGGCGGCTTGCAGATTTTGCTGCGCGCCGTCATGGGCGGCGCTTCGCTGGTTTTGTCGAGCGCCGGCGAACCGGCCGCCGATCATCTTGTCCGGCTGGGCCGGCATGGCGTGACGCACTTGTCAGGCACGCCGTCGCATTGGCGCCGCGCCCTGATGTCGCCTTCGATCAGCCAGATTTCGCCGCGCTACGTTCGTCTCTCCGGAGAAATCGCCGATCAGCCCATCCTTGACGCCTTGCGCGCCGCTTTCCCGCGGGCCAGCATCGGCCATGCCTACGCTTCGACCGAGGCGGGTGTCGGCTTTGCCGTCAACGACGGCCTCGCCGGATTTCCGGCCGCGTACCTCGACGGCGTGTCCAACGGCGTGCAGATGAAGGTCGTCAACGGGTCGCTGCGCATCCGTTCGCCCGGCAACGCGTCGCGCTACGCCGGCTCGCGCGGCGCGACACTCATCGATGGCGATGGTTTCGTCGATACCGGCGACATGGTCGAGCGGCGTGGCGATCGCTGTTTTTTTGTCGGCCGCAAGGGCGGCATCATCAACATCGGCGGCCTCAAGGTTCATCCCGAGGAGGTCGAAGCCGTGATCAATCGGCATCCGCAGGTGCACATGTCGCTGGTGCGGCCGAAGCGGAGCCCGTTCACCGGCGCCATCGTGATCGCCGACGTCGTGTTGAAATCCCCTTGCAAACGGGCCGAGGACGAGTCGGGCGTCAAGGATGACATCCTAAAACTCTGCCGCGGCGCGCTGCCGCGCCACAAAGTGCCGGTCGCCATCAGCTTCGTGCCTGTGCTCGCCGTCGCTGCGACCGGCAAGCTGGCGCGGCGCGGATGAACCGGTAACGCCGGCCAATGACAAGATCCGCAACCGCTGCCCAACGCACCGTTCTGGTAACCGGCGCCAGCCGCGGGCTCGGCCTCGGCATCGCCCGCAAGCTGAGCGCCGCCGGCTATCGGGTGATCGCGCTGTCGCGCGGCAAGAGCAAACAGATAGCGGAGGCGATTGCCGAAGCGGAGTGCGGCAAAGAGGGCCCACTGCATTTTGTGGCCTTCGATCTCGGCAAGGTGGGCGAGATTCCGGTGCTGGTCAAAAATCTACGCAAGGAATTCGGCCCTCTGTACGGACTCGTCAACAACGCCGCCGTCGGCCATGACGGCGCGCTCGCGATGATGCACAACGCCAGAATCGAAGAACTCGTCCGGCTCAATACGCTCTCGCCGATCGTGCTGACTAAGTATGTTGTACGCGCGATGATGTCGGAAGGCGTCGGGCGCATCGTCAATGTCGCCTCGATCATCGGCTTCACCGGCTTTAGCGGACTTGCCGCCTATGCGGCCACCAAGGCGTCGATGATCGGCTTTACCCGCTCGCTGGCGCGCGAAGTGGGCCGGCTCGGCATCAACGTCAACGCCGTGGCGCCGGGCTTCTTGGATACCGACATGACCCATGGCCTCGGTGGCGAACAACTCCAGCGCGTCATTCGACGCAGCGCGCTCCGCCGTCTCGCCGAGGTCGACGACGTGGCCAACGCCGTGGAGTTCCTGCTCGGCGAAGACGCCCGCAACATTTCCGGCACCGTACTCACGGTTGACGCCGGCGCGACGGCGTAGGCGCGCCGCCGCAACCGATCGCGTCGAAGGCATCTCAAACGGCATCAAGGGCAAGGATGGTATTGCCCGTCATAGCCGAGATACATGCCGGTTGCCGGGTTGTATGAGCGAAAGTGCGCTTCGCACCACGCGACATTGCCGCCGGCCGGGGCGACGTAGTCGTAGGTGTAGCCCGGCGCATAGGCATAGCCCGGATAGTAGTCATAGTAACCGGGCGCCCAAAGCGGCGAAGTCGCCGCCGCCAACGCACCGCCGATAACGCCGGCGGCTTCGGCACCGCCCCAGCCGAACCCGCGGTGCCAGCCCCATGGCGCCGCCGATGCCGGAGCGGCAGTTGCCAGCACGGTGCAGGCCGCGAGCGCCAGCGCCGCAGCGCCGCCTAAAAGTTTTGCTCTCATATTGTCCTCCATGTAGCTGTATCGAAGGCCCTGAGCCTCAAGTCTGCGAATGGTCGCCTCGGAACGACAATGGCGCCGGCAGGCTCTGGTTCCTCGGGAGCATGGGGCGCGCGCCGATTGGCCTTGGAGCGATGGACGGCCATCATTGCAAGCGAGACCAACTTTGCGTAAGCCGCACCGGCAAATCGCTTCGAATTGACGCTTGCGGGCACAGGTGAAGAACTCATTCCAGCCATAAAGCGTGTCATCAGGTCGCATGTGCACTATCGAGACGCGTCGTTGGCGAGTTGCGCGCCGCGTATAGCCCGCCGGCATGACCACCCGGGGCAGGCACGACCAGCAGTGAGCGTGTGATAAGGTTTCCGCCGTTCGTCGACCTGAATCATATGACCGAATCGATTTTCCGGCCCGCGAAGGGCATGCAAGTAGAGCTACCCCGGAACCTCGGAAGAAACCCATGAAACTCTTGAGCTTTGCCGTCGCCTTGTTCGGCGTTGTTGCGCTGGTGCAGCCGATACTGCAAATGAACGGTTCGGAGGCGCTGTTCGGCATCGTCGTCCTGATCTGCGCCGCCACCACGTTCCGCTCCGCCGCGATATCGAGCTTCCTCAAGATCTTCGTCGGTATCTTCTCGATCGAGACAGTCGTGTTCGGGGTTGCCTTTTTGGCCGCCCGCGCGGGGCTGTGGCCGAGCTATCTCGCGCAGATCCCGCAATCGCTGCCGCTCACGGTCGCGATCTTCTCGATACTCGTTTACGTCGTCGCGCAGTTCCGGACGGTCGAACAGATCACCCGGATTGCCGATCGCTATTTCAATGCCGGCGAAACCGCCCGTGCCCGCATCTGGCCTTTCCCATCCTACACGGCGCTTGAGCGGCGCATCGCCATCGCGATGGTGGTTTTTCTCGTCGTCATCAATCAGGCAGAGGTCGCCATCATTGTGCGGTTGAATTTCTTCAATCGCGCCTGGTTCGACGCCATTCAAAATCGCAACGAACCGGTATTCTGGGAGCAGCTTCTGCTGGTGTTCACTCCGTACGCGTTCGTCTACGTGGCGATGACCGTCGTCGAATTCTTCGTTCAGTCGATGCTGGTCATTCGCTGGCGTACCTGGCTCACCGATCATTTCGTTTCGCGCTGGCTGACCCGACACAATCATTACCGTATCAGTCTGGTCGAAGGACAAACCGATAACCCCGATCAACGCATTTCCGAAGACATATTCCGCTTCATCAACGGCGGCTCGGACGGCTCGAACACGGCCTATGGATTGTACGATTTCTCCATCCTGTTGATTTCCACCGTGACCACGCTGGTGTCATTTTCCATCGTGCTGTGGGACCTGTCGGAATCGTTCACGCTGCCCGGCACCAATATCGTTCTGCCCGGCTTTCTGTTCTGGGTCGCGCTGATCTACGCGGCCGCCGGAACCCTCATTACCCATTGGATCGGCCGGCCGCTGATCAGTTTGTTCTTTCAGCGCCAGCACATGGAGGCCGATTTTCGCTTTTCGCTCGCCCGCTTGCGCGAATACACCGAGCAGGTCGCGCTGCTGAACGGAGAAGACGCCGAGAAGAGTATTCTCGACGGTCGTTTTTCCGCGTTGATCGCCAACTATCTCGCGGTCATTTTCCGGCGCATGCGCGTTACCGCGTTCACGGCGACCTTCGGCCAGCTTTCGCCGATCATCCCCTTCATCTTCACCGCGCCGTTTTATTTCGCCCGCAAGATCGAACTCGGCACGATGACGCAGACGGCCGGCGCGTTCGCGCAGGTGTCCAATTCGCTGACCTTCTTCGTCAACTATTATACCTACCTTGCCGGCTTCAAATCGGTGGTCGATCGGCTGAATTCGTTCGATGCGGCGATCGATCAGGCGCAGGCGCTCACCGATGCCGGCCCGACGCGCCTGGCCGCGCCGGCCGGCGTGACGGCGATCGGTCTCGATGATCTCGACCTCGTTCTTCCAGACGGCAGGCACATCGTCGAAACCAAGCATCTAGAGCTTAAAGAGGGCGAAAGCGCCGTCCTGTCGGGCCCGTCGGGCTCGGGCAAATCGACATTGTTCCGGGCGATTTCCGGCATCTGGCCTTATGGCGGGGGCCGCATCAGCAGGCCGGCCGGAAGTCACATCATGGTGCTGCCTCCG
>JASHRW010000126.1 GCA_030037065.1 Xanthobacteraceae bacterium | reverse complement strand
CGAACACGCCCACGCCTCCGCGCAGCGCGACAACAACATGCGCGCGGCGATCGTTCACGTGCTGGCCGACGCGGCGGTATCGCTCCTGGTCATCGTCGGGCTGTCGCTCGGACGGTATTTCGGCTGGACGTTCATGGACCCGGTCGTCGGCCTGATCGGCGCCTCCGTGATCGCCGCGTGGTCCTATGGTCTCGTCCGCGACACCGGCGCCATCCTGCTCGACATGAATCCCGACCGCAACATGGCCGAACGCATGCGGACCGTGATCGAAGCCGACGGCGACCGCTTGACCGATCTGCATCTGTGGCGGCTCGGCCCCGGCCATCTCGCCGCAGTCCTGTCGGTCGCAACGCAGCGACCGCGCGGCGTCGACTATTATCAGTCGCTGCTCAAGCGCTTTCGCAGCTTGTCGCATGTCACGGTGCAGGTGCAACAGCAGTAAGGCGCCTGCCCTCACGCGTCAAAAGTGCCACCAGCTCTCCATATTGCAGCGGGCTCTCGCCGCCGTTCAGGCAATTGACGAGCACACCAAACATTTCCTCAGCCCGGTCCGGGTAAAACGCAGCGAATTGCTCGTAGCAAAGATAAAGATCGCGCGTGAAGCGATCGCTTCGGTCCACGGTAATTTCAAATCCAGACCGCACAATTCTTCGCGAAAACCATTGGTCCATTGCCTGTTCGGCACCGCTCTTGCGGCTTCCGTTAAGCCAATGTCGCAATCGGGAAAACTCGGCTTCCAATGAAAACACGTGACTGACCATCTCGGGGCCGATCCGGAAGGGTTCGATATCCCTGACGATGTCGTCTCCAACAAGGAAGAGACACTGCGTCTTGAGCAGCATGTGAAAATAGGGCCGCTGCTGCGGGACGCGGACCTTATCGAAGGTCGCGCGGTTAAGGCGAGAGAACTCAACACCTTTCACAAATGGGAACTTTGTTTCGACGGCTTTTTCCAGTTCGATGTCCGCTTGATCGAAACCGGTCTCTGAAAAATACATAAAATCAGCATCCGAGATGTTTTCGATCGCCAACCCTCGCGGGATCGAACCGCGCAGATAGACCGAGCGGACACCGTGCCGGTTCATCAAGGCATCGCTTACGAATGCAACAAGCGGCTTCCAAATCGTCCCGATCCGATCGATCGCGACATCGGGTTTGACATGCCCGGATTGGTCGATGCCGAGATAACGGCCGATGCGTTGGGGTTGGATCACCGACTGTCAATCCGCCAACGAGAGGAAGCCCTCGCCGTGGAGGTATCGCGCCAAGGTCAGTTTGCCCTCGCTATCGAGCGGGCCGGATAAGTCGACCGGCCGAAAAGATTGCCTTTTGCACATCTCATCGATCGTCACTCGAATTTTGTCCGGAAGCACGAACTTTTTACCCGCGAATTCCATGACGATGCCGCGCGGTTCGTTCGCAATGCGGTAGCTGTCCGCCTGCGGTGCTTTTAGCCGTGTCTGCAACCCAATCACAATGGCGTCCGAATTGAACGGCTCATGCGGACGGAGACGGGCGGAGTCGACCTTCTGTAAAAAGCCGTCGATCAAACGCTCGCCGTCGATGTTGTCGCGTAACAGATCGAGGCATTGTGAAAGGTTTTGTCGCAGCACCTTCTTGAATTCTCCGCGTGAGGCAAAGCCTGGCGGCAGAGCGGCGCGCAGGGCGTCCATTTCCTTTGCCGCATTGGCTAACTCGCCAATGAGTTCGACCCACGTATAGACCGTTATTCCGATTGTGACGTGGGCGGAGTGGCCGCACGAGGTGTGGGCGGCATGCACATAGCCGCGCGGCAAATACAACAGATCGCCCGGTTTCAATTCGAGTTCGAGCAGCGGCGGCGGCAAAGTAACGCGAGCGGGTATGAACGGCTGGCTGCGGTGCGGCAGATGCCGCTGCGGCGGAAATACGCGCCAGCGCTTGGTGCCGGCGATCTGTAGAACGAGAACCTCGTGCGTGTCGTAGTGCGGCGTGAATCCGGACGAATCTCCGGGCGTCAGATAGGCATTGGCGTGGACCGGATGACTGAGTTCGTCTTCCAGCGCCGCGCACAAGTAGCGCAACGGCTCCCAGGTCCGCTGCAGCGCCGGCAACACCACGGTCGCGCCGGAGCGGTATTCAGACTGTACTTTCTCGAGATCGGGCACGCCGATGAACGACTCGGTGCCGTGCTTGATATTCCTGGTGTAGGCCTCCGCCGCGAGATAGGAGCCGTTCTTCGCGAGCTGGATCGCCGGATAGCGGAGGTCGCCGGAAGAAATGATGCTTTCCAAAGCCGCATTGGTGAGGACCCGATCATAGTAATGCGCATCGCGGCGGGACAGGTGAAGAGGCTTGAGCTCCCAATGCTCGCGAAAGAAATCGTCGAAGCCAAGCGGAGCGATCAAGGCGCCTGGATCAAACGTCGCCTTATCGGCTCGATTTGCCATGTTTGCCTCCGGCGCCCGACTTCTCGCTCTTCGTCGGATCGCTCAATCGCTGCCAGCCAGCGGATTAAATTTGTAGGCGAAGCCGACGCGAAGGTCGCTGATCGGCGCTCTATTCGTGGTATCCGCAGCATTCGCCGCGGCGTCCACAAAGCCCGAAATTCTAAGATCGGCGTAACGATATTCTATGCGACCGAACACATTGTCGGTCAGCGCATAGTCCAGCCCGGCGCCTGCCGTCCAGCCGGAAGCATTGCCGCCGTTGACAACGAACGGCGCCGCGCCAAGAAGCGCGTAGGTGTTCGAAGGATCGCTCCAAGCGAAGCCGCCGGTGCCGAAAACCAGGAAGCGGCCGAGCGCGAAACCGAGCCGGCCGCG
>JASHRW010000125.1 GCA_030037065.1 Xanthobacteraceae bacterium | reverse complement strand
TTGCAGCGGCACTGCAAAAAGGCTTTGAAGACGCCATGCTGCTGCGTATGGCGTATCTAAAGAACAAATACGCCATCGAACGGATTTGCCTCGCCGGCGGCGTCGCCTTGAACGTAGTAATGACCGGCAAGCTCGCTCGCTCGGGAATGTTCAAGCAAACGTACGTTTTTCCGGCGGCGGGCGATGACGGCGCCGGCGTCGGCGCGGCGCAATACGTCTACCATGACATTCTGCGCCAGCCGGCGCGCAGCACGCCGGTACGCACCATGAGTCTCGGTCCGTCGTTCAGCCGCGATCAAGTCGCCCGGGCTCTTGAAAACCACGCCGGGAAGCTCGCGTTTCATCGGCTCGACAGCGTCGAGGATGCCGTCGCAGATGCGCTCGTGCAGGGCAAAGTGGTGGGCTGGTTCCAGGGGCGCATGGAATTCGGACCGCGCGCGCTGGGCAACCGCAGCATCCTTGCCGACCCGCGCACCGACGAGATGCGCGACGTCGTCAACGTGCGGGTCAAGCTGCGCGAAGAGTTCCGGCCGTTCGCGCCCGCCGCGCTCGCCGAGATGAGCGACGACTATTTCGACATGACCGGCGTCGTCCGGTCCAACTTCATGGAATTCGTCGTACCGGCGAGGAAGCGCGGCGCCGAGAACGCCAAAGCCGTGGTCCACATCGACGGCTCGGCGCGCATTCAGACCGTCGAGCGCGCCGCCAACGAGCCTTTTTGGAAGATCATCGAGGCGTTCCGGCGCAGGACCGGCGTACCGATCGTACTCAACACGTCGTTCAATGTGCGCGGCGAGCCGATTGTTTGCACCCCGGAAGATGCCATCCGTTGCTTCCTGTCGACCAATATCGATCTGTTGGTCATCGAGGGATACATGGTGGCAAAAAAAGTCGGGAAGGTGCTGCAAGAGGATATGGCGAGCCCGGCGATCGACGATTGACGGCAGGCAAATTGGCGCAGCCCGGCAATCCGCCAGGGCGAACCTATGCGGCCGTCACGACACGTTGATATTCGGCGATGAATTTCAGCGCCTCAGCGGCGGGACGCGCGCGGCCGATGAGATAGCCCTGCCCCTCCGTACATCCGGCGCGCTGGACCAGCTTGAGCTGCTCGATAGTCTCGATGCCCTCGGCCGTCGTCTCCATGCCCAGAGTCTCGCCCAACGCCGCGATAGTGCGGACGATCGCCGCGCTATCGGCATTCGAATCCGCGTCGGCGATGAAGGATTTGTCGATCTTGATCCGATCGAACGGAAATTTGCGCAGATAGCTGAGCGACGAATAGCCGGTACCGAAATCATCCATCGCGATCCGCGTGCCGAGCTCGCGCAACTGTTGCAGAGTGCCGACGATCGAATCGGCATTCTGCAGCAAGGCGGCTTCGGTGATTTCAAGCTCCAGGCGCGCAGCGGACAGGCGAGAGGCGGCCAGGGCGTTTATGACGACGGATACCAGGTTGCGGTTGCGAAATTGTACGGGCGAAAGGTTGACCGCAAGCTTGACCGTGGCGGGCCATTTTCTCGCGTCCGCGCACGCTTGGCGCAAGACCCATTCGCCCAGCGGCACGATCAGCCCCGTTTCCTCGGCAATCGGAATGAACTCAGCGGGAGAAACGAGTCCGCGGACTGGATGGTTCCAGCGGACAAGCGCCTCCATGCCGACAACGTCGTTGGTCGCAAGATTGATCAACGGCTGATATTGGAGGTGAAATTCACCGGCGCCGAGAGCGCGATGTAGGTCGACTTCGAGCGCACGGCGCGCCTGAACCTGCACATCCATCTGCGGATCGAAGAAGCGCCACGAGTTGCGTCCCTGGTCCTTTGCTCGGTAGAGCGCCAGATCGGCACACTTCATCAATTGCTCGGCGGTCGTACCATGCTCTGGCGCGATCGCAATACCGACGCAAATGCTGGCGTGGATCTCCTGGCCTTCGATCATGAATGGGGTCGATGTGTTGTTGATCAGCCGTCGCGCGAGCCTTTCCGCGTCTCGGGCGTCGGCGCCCGGATGGATGATGGCGAATTCGTCGCCGCCGAGGCGTGCGATAGTAGACTTGGCGTCGACGGTTACGCACAGACGCTTGGCAAGTTCCTGCAGGAGTTTGTCGCCGATGGGATGGCCGAGCGAATCGTTCACCGCTTTGAAATTGTCGAGGTCGAAGCACATCACCGCCATGGCCTCTTTCTCGGCGGCAACGCGAGCGAGTCCTTCAACCATCTTCTCGCCGAACAGAAGGCGGTTCGGCAGATCCGTCAGGGCGTCATGACGCGCGACACGGGCGATGTTTTCCTCGGCCCGATAGCGTTCCGTGATGTCTTCATAAGTGCCCACCCAGCCGCCGCCGACCATCGGCTGGTGGCGTACGGCGATGACCCGCCCATCGGCCAAGTGGCGGCGCAGCTCCGGCTCCTTGTTGTCGATGAGCCGTTTGGTGAAATCGGCCAGCATCTGTTCGGCATCGATACCGGGGCAGTGAACGCCGCTGGCGATGGAGCGGCGCATGAGTTCGACCAGCGGCGTGCCGGGGCGCGCCTCGTCAGGAGTGAGGCCGTAGATCTGCAAATAGCGTGCATTGACGACGATCAGCTTCATCTTATCGTCGAACGCACACAGCCCGTGAGCCATATGATCGAGCGCGGCATCGAGCAGATGATTGCGGTCCTGTAACGCCGCCTCGTGGCGAACTCTCGGCGTAACATCCTTATGTTCGGTGAGCCATCCGCCGCTTTCAATGCGCAACGCGCGTGTTTCGATGACACGACCGTCGCTGAGATGGAAAAGCCGAGTTGGCTGTTCGTCGCTGAACAACGTAACCAGCTCGTCGTCAAACTTGCCGGCGGTTGCATCCGAAAAAATTCTGCAAGCGCTTGCGTGCTTGAAGATGTTGCCTAAGCTCACGCCGGGCTTGGCGATCGCGGGATCGAAACCATAAGCCCGCAGGAATAGCTCGTTACAGAGAACGAGGTTTTGGTCGCCATCCACCACGCACAGGCCGTGTGAAACGTGTTCGATGACCTGATTGAGAAAGTCTGATCGTTGTGGGGCTGCCGATGCGGACTGTTCATCAGATTGTCCGCAGGTGAGGACCCATCCTCGTCCTGTCGTCGGTCGGAAATCGAAGTTGAACAACTCGGTCTTGCGGATTCGCCGATGCAGGCGGAACGGCGCTCCCTTCGCCAACAACGCCGCGATCTCGCTCCACTCTCCGGCCCCTGCGGGGCCGGATGGATCGTCTTGCTCGTCACACGCGGCAAGCACGGCGTACATCGGCACACCGACGCGCACCTGTTTTCTGTTGATACCGAGGATCTCCACAAAGCGCCGATTGAAAAGAACGATTCGCAACTCGGCATCGAGCACGCAAAGACCATGCGCCATCTCGCTGACCGCAATTGCGTGCAGCGCGAGGATGGTGTGAAGTTCGTCCACGCTGTGCTCGCCAGCCGTTTGTTTGAAAGATGCAGGCATTTTGGTGCGCCGGAATCGGTCCGGCTTCAAATGATCATTCCAGGAACTTTAGCCCGGCAAAACGAAATTTCACGTTAATCGCCGGTATTCGTCGTGGCTTACAAACGGCTACCAGAAATGGTTTGGAAAAGCCTACCGAGGCGGGAGCCGGCGAAAGTTTTCCGGCCGGCATCGCTTCGCCTGAAAGAATTCCAAATCGATTAAAGTATGAACTAAAGCAATTACGAATTTGACAGGCATGATTGCGCGACGGGCGGCGGCGTGCGCACGACATGGAAGCTCGCTCGAACGCTCCCGCAGTTCAGGCCGCTGCCGGCGGCGCCGACAGGACAGTTCGTCGGCAGGCCGCGGCCGCGATCTGCGCTGCGGCGGCGCCGGCGGGAAAAGGTTGGGCCTCCCGATTGGGTACCTTCGCTCGGCGCCGGTTCCGGCTTTGCCGCGTGGGCCCGCCGCCCCATATCACCGATATGCAGCATGCCCTCTGGCAATCTTGATTCCGTGAGGGCACACTGACCGCAGGAGGACCGCCGGATGCCGCTGCGCGACGTCAAACTGGACGACAAGTACGACCTCGGCCACAGCCGCGTATTCGTCACCGGGTTCCAAGCCCTGGTCCGGCTGTGTCTGATGCAGCGGGAACTGGACCGGCGTAACGGGTTGCGCACCGCCGGCTTCGTCACCGGCTATCGCGGCTCGCCGCTCGGCGGCCTCGACAGCCAGTTCCTCCGCGCCCGTCCGTTTCTCGACAAGAGCGACATCCGCTTCCAGGGCGGCATCAACGAGGATCTGGCCGCCACTGCGGTCTGGGGATCGCAGCAGGCGGAATTGCGCGGCGAGGGCAAATACGACGGCGTCTTCGCCATGTGGTACGGCAAGGGGCCCGGCGTCGACCGCACCGGCGACGTGTTCCGTCACGCCAATCTCGCCGGCACCGCCAGACATGGCGGCGTCCTGGCGCTCATGGGCGACGACCACACCGCCGAATCGTCCACCACCGCACACCAGTCCGAATATCACTTCATCGACGTGATGATCCCGGTACTCAATCCGGCCGGCGTGCAGGAGGTGCTCGATTACGGGCTCTACGGCTGGGCGATGTCGCGCTTCACCGGCGCGTGGGTGGCGCTCAAGACCATGCACGAGACGATCGAGTCCACCGCCGCCATCGACGCCAGCCTCGACCGTATCAGCATCGTCACGCCGACCGACTTCCAGATGCCGGAAGGCGGCCTCAACATCCGGCTCAACGATCCGATCCTGACCCAGGAAGCACGCCTGCACGATTTCAAGCGCGACGCCATGCTCGCCTTCGTGCGCGCCAACAAGCTCAACCGCACTATCACCTCGGGCGGCCGCGATGCCAGGATCGGCATCATCACCACGGGAAAGAGCTATCTCGACGTGCGGCAGGCTTTCGACGAGCTCGGCATCGACGAGGTCAAGTGCAACGAACTCGGCATTCGGCTTTACAAAGTGGGCTGCCCGTGGCCGCTGAGCCGGCGCGAATTGCAGGACTTCGCCCAGGGGCTCGATCTCATCATCGTCGTCGAGGAAAAGCGCTCGCTCATCGAAGTCCAGGTCCGCGAGGAGCTTTACGGCACCGCCAATCAGCCGGTCTGCATCGGCAAGAAGGACGAGCAAGGCAATTGGCTGTTCCCGGTCAAGGGCGCGCTCGATCCCAACGAAGTCGCCATCTGCATCGGCGACCGTCTGCTTAAAGTTCGCCGCAACGACGAGATCGCCGGCCGTGTCGCCCGGCTCAAGGAATTCCAGCGCATTGCCGCCGAAACCAAGGACGTGGCGCAGCGCATCCCGTATTTCTGCTCCGGCTGCCCGCACAATACCTCGACCGTGGTGCCGGAAGGCATGCGCGCCTATGCAGGGATCGGCTGCCACTACATGGCGCAGTGGATGGACCGCTCGACGCTCGGCTACACCCATATGGGCGGCGAAGGCGCCAACTGGATCGGCGAGGCGCCGTTCTCGAACCGCAATCACGTCTTTCAGAATATCGGCGACGGCACCTACAACCATTCCGGCTATATGGCGATCCGCGCCGCAATCGCCGCCAACACCAACATCACCTACAAAATCTTATTCAACGACGCCGTGGCGATGACCGGCGGCCAGGCCAATGACGGCGGCCTCACGGTGCCGCAAGTCGCGCGGCAGGTGGCCGCCGAAGGCGCCAAGCGCGTCGTCGTCGTCACCGACGAACCTGACAAATATCCATCCAACACGGCGTGGCCGAAAGGCCTCACCATCCATCATCGCGACGACTTGATCGCGGTGCAGAAGGAGCTTGCGGAAATCCCGGGCGTCACCGTCTTGATCTACGATCAGACCTGCGCGGCGGAAAAGCGCCGCCGCCGCAAGCGCCACACGTTCCCCGATCCCGAGAAGCGCGTCATCATCAACGAACTGGTCTGCGAGGGCTGCGGCGATTGCGGCGTGCAGTCGAACTGTGTCTCGGTGCAGCCGCTGGAGACCGAATGGGGCCGCAAGCGCACGATCGATCAGTCGAGCTGCAACAAGGATTTTTCCTGCATCAAAGGCTTTTGCCCGTCGTTTGTCACCGTGCACGGCGCCAAGCTCAAGCGCGGTGTCGGCGTCGCCGCCGACCATGACCTCCCGGCGCCGCCCGAGCCGCGACTGCCGGCCATCGACGGCACCTACAATATCATCGTCACCGGCGTCGGCGGCACCGGCATTGTCACCACCGGCGGCGTGCTCGGCATGGCAGCGCATCTCGAAGGCCGCGGCATTGGCGTGCTCGACATGGCCGGGCTGGCGCAAAAGGGCGGCGCGGTGTTCAGCCACATCCGCATCGCCGCGAGCCCGGATCAGATTCACGCCATTCGCGTCGCCGC
>JASHRW010000124.1 GCA_030037065.1 Xanthobacteraceae bacterium | reverse complement strand
CCAGGCCGACGACATCAAGGCGCAGTTGACCGCCGGCACTTACGTCATCTTCAAGGGTCCTCTCACCGACAACAAGGGACACATTGTGATCGCCGCCGGCGTGTCCGAAGGCCAGAAGGATCCCCAACTGGAGAAGATGGACTATCTGGTCGCCGGCGTGATCGGAGCGACTTCGTGAAGGCTGACGTCGGCGCCGCTCTTGCGCCAACCGCAGCCAAGCAATTCCTGCGCGAGGCGTTCCAGCCAAAAATCTGGAGGGTGGCGGAATACGTCGTCATCCCCGCGCTGGCGCTTGCGGTCTCGCTCGGCTTGTTCGGGATTTTTGTCGCGCTGTTCGGCAAGAATCCCCTCGATCTCTACTATTACATGTATCTCGGCGCGTTCGGCACGTGGTTTTCCTGGCAGAACACGCTGATCCGCGCCGCGCCGCTGATCCTGACCGCGCTGTGCACTGCATTGCCGGCCCAGCTCGGCATGGTCATCATCGGCGGCGAGGGCGCGTTGCTGATCGGCGCCCTGACCGCGACCGGCATGGCGCTGGCCATCTCGGCCGCGCCGCCGCTTGTCGTGCAGATCAGCATGGCGTGTGCCGGCATGATCGGCGGCGGTCTGTGGATCATGCTTTCTGGCGCCTTGCGGCACTATCGCGGCGTCAACGAAACCATATCGAGCCTGCTGCTCGTCTATATCGCGCTGGCGATCCTCAATTTCCTGGTTGAGGGGCCGATGCGCGATCCGACCAGCCTGAACAAGCCGTCGACGCGGAACATCGGCGCCGCCAACATGATCGGCAACATCCCCGGAACCGAAGTCCATTGGGGCCTGGTGTTCGGCGTCATCGCCGCGGTGCTCTCGTATATTTTGATTTATTACACGGTGTTCGGCTTTGCCGCGAGGGTCGCCGGCGGCAATCTCCGCGCCGCCAAGGTCGTGGGCTTGAGCGTCGGCAAGCTCATTCTCGTCACCTGCTTTCTCGCCGGCGCGGCGGCCGGTCTTGCCGGCATGATGGAAGTCGCCGCAGTGCAGGGCGCCGCCAACGCCAATCTCGCGGCCGGCTACGGCTTTACCGGCATCTTGGTCGCCTTCCTCGCACGACAGAATCCGCTCGCCGTGATCCCGGTCGCGGTTCTGCTCGGCGGCATCGGCGCCAGCGACGGCCTGCTGCAGCGCCGTCTCGATATGCCGGACGCCTCCGTTTTGGTGCTGCAAGGCGTCATCTTCCTGGTCGTGCTGGCGAGCGACTCGATGTACGGCCGTTTCGGCTGGTTCAAGCGGAAGGCATCCTGACATGGCTGATGCGGCCGGAATTGGATTGTGGACGGTGCCGCTCGCGGTACTCGGCGGCGCGATGCGCGTCAGTACGCCGTTTCTGTTCGTCAGCCTCGGCGAGTGCATCACCGAACGGTCGGGACGCATCAATCTCGGCCTCGAAGGCACGCTGGTGATGGGCGCGATGAGCGGCTACGGCGTCTCCTATCTGACCGGTTCGCCGTGGCTCGGCGTGCTCGCCGCCGGCGTGGCCGGCTCGGCCATGGGTGCTCTGCACGCTTCGATCTGCGGCCTGCCGCGGGTCAATGACATCGCCGTCGGCATCGCTTTGATGCTGTTCGGTACCGGCCTAGCGTTCTATCTCGGCAAGCCTTTGATCGAACCCTCGGCGGCGATGCTGCCGTCAATCGACTTCGGCTGGTGGAGCAGCATTCCGGATGTGCGCGCGGCGCTGCACATCAACGTGCTGTTCTTGATCGGCGTCGCGCTGGCGCCGATCTTGGTCTGGGGTCTGCGCACCACCAAGTGGGGCCTGATCGTGCGCACCGTCGGTGAAAGCGCCGACGCCGCGCGCGCCATGGGCTATTCGGTCAATCACGTTCGCCTTGGCGCCACGACGTTCGGCGGTTTTCTCGCCGGAGTTGGCGGCTCTTTCCTGTCGCTGTTCTATCCGGGCAGCTGGAATGAGGGGTTATCGAGCGGTCAGGGCATCACGGCGGTCGCGCTGGTGATTTTTGCCCGCTGGAATCCGATGCTGTGCCTGTGGGCCTCGCTCTTGTTCGGCGGCGCTGCCGCGCTTGGCCCGGCGTTGCAATCGGTTGGCATGACCGAGGGCTATCAGTTGTTCAACGCCGCCCCATACATCCTCACACTGCTCATTATGATAGCAACCTGCTCGCCGAAGCGGACGCTGATCGGCGCTCCGGCCGAACTATCGATCACCAAGTGAACGCCAGGACTGGGCAGGAGGCCGGGATGAAAGAGCATTACGTCGAGGCCGATCCTTATCCTTGGCCGTACAACGGCGACCTGCGGCCGGAGAACACGGCGCTCATCATCATCGACATGCAGACCGATTTTTGCGGCAAGGGCGGCTATGTCGACAAGATGGGCTATGACCTGTCGCTGACGCGCGCACCGATCGAGCCGATCAAGCGGACGCTGGCCGCGATGCGGGAAAGGCGATTTCACATCTTCCACACACGCGAGGGTCATCGCCCCGATCTTGCCGACTTGCCGGCCAACAAGCGCTGGCGATCGCGCCAGATCGGCGCCGGCATCGGTGATCCCGGCCCGTGCGGCCGCATTCTGGTGCGCGGCGAGCCCGGTTGGGACATCATCCCCGAGCTTGCACCGCTGCCGGACGAACCGATCATCGACAAGCCGGGCAAGGGTTCGTTCTGCGCTACCGATCTCGAACTGCTGCTTCGGCTGCGCGGTATCGTCAACATTGTCCTGACCGGCATCACCACCGACGTCTGCGTGCACACCACCATGCGCGAAGCGAACGATCGTGGCTTCGAATGCCTGCTGCTGGAGGATTGTTGCGGAGCGACCGACAAGGGCAATCACGATCACGCCATCAAAATGGTCAAGATGCAGGGCGGCGTGTTCGGCTCGGTCTCGAATTCAAAAAAATTCGTCGAGGCGCTGTCGTGATCCAGGTCTTTCCGATCAACACCAGCGCATTCGGCGTCGAAGCCAATGGCATGACCAAGCGTTTTGGCGAGTTTACCGCGCTCGACGCGGTGTCGCTCAAAGTCGCGCCGGCGACTTTCCACGCGCTGCTCGGCGAAAACGGCGCCGGCAAAAGCACTTTGGTCAAATGCATCATGGGCTATTACCAGCCCGATGACGGCGAGATCATCCTCGCCAACGACAAGGTCACCATCGGCAATCCTCGGGTGGCCCATGCTTTCGGGCTTGGCATGGTCTATCAGCATTTCACCCTGGTGCCGGCGATGACGGTGGCCGAAAATCTCGTCCTGGCGCGCGACGACGTGCCGCCGATCGTGGACTGGACCAAGGAGCGCAAGCGGCTCGACCGATTTCTGTCGGGCATGCCGTTCCGGGTGCCGCTGAATGCCAAAGTCTCGGCGATCTCCGCCGGCGAACGGCAGAAGAGTGAAATTCTCAAGCAGCTTTATCTTAGGCGCCGCTTTCTGATCCTCGACGAGCCGACCTCGGTGCTGACCCCGGGCGAAGCCGACGAAGTTTTGGGCATGTTGCGCGGCATGGTCGAGAAAGGCGAACTCACCGTGCTGATGATCACGCACAAGTTCCGCGAGGTCATGGCATTCGCCGACGAGGTCACCATCCTGCGGCGGGGCAAGCTTGCCGGCAAAGGGCACGTCAAGGATCTGACGCCGGACAGCATGGCGCGGACCATGATCGGCGCCGAGGAGTTGACGGTGCAGCCGGGACGCGCTGGCGAATTTGGCGGCCCCAAGCTCACCATCAGTGGCCTTAATGCGCTCGACGATGCCGGGCAGCCGGCGGTGCGCGGCGTCACCTTGTCGGTTCGCGGCGGCGAGATCGTCGGCGTCGCCGGCGTATCGGGCAACGGCCAGCGTCAGCTCATTGAAGTGCTGGCCGGTCAGCGCGAAGCCGAAAGCGGCAAAATCCTGCTGCAGGGTGAGCCCTATCACGCGACGCGGCAGGAAATGCGACGGGCCCACCTGTCGGTGCTGCCCGAGGAGCCGTTGAAGAACGCCTGCGTCGCCCGCATGAGCGTCGCCGACAACCTGGCATTCCGCGAATTCGATCGCGCTCCCTACGCGACAGGCGGCTGGTGGCTCAACGGCGCGAAATTCCGCGACGACGCCGAGCGCAAGATTCTCCGTTACAAAATCAGAACGCGTTCGAGCGGCTCCGCCATCGGCGAACTGTCCGGCGGCAACGTACAGCGGACCGTGCTGGCGCGCGAGCTTGGCGGCGACGTATCGATCCTGATTGCCGCCAATCCTTGCTTCGGCCTTGATTTCGCGGCGGTGGCTCAAATTCATGCCGAAATCATCGCGGCGCGCAATCGCGGCGCGGCGGTGCTTCTGGTCAGCGAAGATATCGACGAACTGCTCGAACTCGCCGACCGGGTGGTTGTGATGTTCAACGGCGAATTGGTCTATGAAACGCCCGCCGCCGAAGCCAATCTTACAGAAATTGGCCGCCACATGGCGGGGCACTAGAGCGCTTCCCGATCAATTTGAATCGGCAAGCGCTCTAGTTTTATAGGTTTGGTCGCATTTTCTTCGGAAAACCGGCAGCCACTTTTCCGGAAAATGCTCTAACGGCAGCGAACTCGTCTTGCGCATTCGAGCCATCGGCATTCACAATCAGCCGACCGCGCGCGTTCGCCTTAGCAGAATGGACATGCGGAGAGGCAGGAAAGGCAGCTAAAACTCCACGTCGAGCTCTTCCAGCTCGTCCGGCTCGGCCCTCGCCGCGGCGATCCATTCCTGCATCTCCGGCATCGCCATGATGGTGCGGCAGTAGGCCGAGGCGGCCGGATCGATCGCTACGTCGTAGGTCTTAAACCGCGTGCACACCGGTGCGTACATCACATCCGCCGCGCAGGGCTTATTGCCGAACAAATACGGGCCGCCGTATTGGGTAAGGCACTCGTGCCAGATGGTGGTGATCCGCTCGACGTCGCCCCGCGCGCCGCCCCAGGATTTGAAGCCGGGGAAATGTGCCTTCAGATTCATCGGCAGGGCCGAGCGTAGGTTGGCGAAGCCGGAATGCATTTCGCCGCAGATCGCCCGGCAATGGGCGCGCTGCGCCCGGTCCACCAACAATAGCCCCGCATCCGGGTTGAGCTCGTGCAGATATTCGGCGATTGCCAGAGTGTCCCAGACTTTCAGCCCGTCATGGTAAAGGCAGGGCACCAGGAACGACGGCGATAACAGCAACAGTTCGGCACGGATCGATGGGTCGTCGGTGGTCACATGCTCCTCGGTGAAATCAAGCCCGGCCATTTTGCAAAGCAACCAGCCGCGCAGCGACCAGGAGCCGTAATTCTTGCTGGCAATGGTGAGTCTGGCCTTCGACATGCTGAACGTCCCCAACCCAGTATTGTCGCTTCCCAGATGCGCTGCTTCGCGGGGGACCGTATCAGCACGGGCAACTCGGCTTGCCGGCGCGGATTTCGGTTGTCCACCGTCGCCTCACGATGTTCATATTCTTATCGCAGTGCAACAAAAAATGTATTAGATTTCAGCCTCTAGGGGGCTGGATGAGCCGCCGCTCGGCGGTCCGGCGGCGCCCGTTCGGCTGCGGATGCTGTACCTCGCCTATCAGACTCAGTCCGACATCATGGCGCCGGTTCGGGCCTGGGCGAGTATGGCGGTCGCCGCCGGCGGTCCGCCGCTCCTCGGCGACCATCCGGCGATCCGCAATTTGACCGC
>JASHRW010000123.1 GCA_030037065.1 Xanthobacteraceae bacterium | reverse complement strand
TCCACGGCAACGATGAGATCGAGATTGTCAATCAGAGCGGCGGTATCGGAAAAATCATCGAACTCGTCGGTCCAGTCGATGACGCGCTCGCGGAGCGGACTGTTGCGCAACTGCGTTACAGCGTGCTCGCCCTTCTGCAGACTGAAGAATTCGCAGCCGCTGACCTGCAAAAGGGGTGCAAGCCGGTCAAAGTCGATGCTGCGCTGGCGGTCGATGCGATGTGCGTTGGGCAGCCACTTGCGCGGATCGCCGGCCCAGACCAAGCCTATTCTTGCTCCATTGCGCCTGCCAAGACGATCGCGCCAGGCTCTTTTTTTTGTTTCTGCTGCAAAAAGGTAAGGTGTTTCCGCTGGTATCGCGTTGAGCTGCGTGCCGAACGCCAGCGGCAGGCTGAGCAGGGAGCACCGGATGTCGAAGGCGGGCAGCGCATCGCCCCGTGCGATGATCTCGGCGGAGCCGGCGAGCGTGCTCATCAATTCACGCAGCGGCTTCTGCACCTCAAAGATCACGCGTCCCGCGCGCTCGGCAACGCGCGGCACGTAGCGGCAGAAATGAATGGTGTCGCCGAAGCCTTGCTCGGCATAAATAAGGATAGTCTTCGCCGCGATGTCTTCGGACCCGGTCCATTGCGGCTGGGCAAAATTGCGCTTCTCCCTCTTTAGCTGGTCGGTTTCCCATCTCCATTCGTGTTTTTTCCAGCCGCGTGCGAAATCGCCGGTGAGCAACAGGCACAGCGCCGCACTGAAGTGAGCCTCGGCCAAATCCGGCCGCAGCGCGGTCGCGTGGTCGAAGCTCGCCAATGCCTCCTCAAACCGATTCACCTCTTTTTGGGCGTTGCCCCGATTGGAATATGCCTCGGCAAAATCCGGCTGCAGCAGGATCGCCCGTTGATAACTCGCGAGCGCCGCTTCGAAGAGCTTCAGGTCCTGCAAAGTATTGCCGCGATTGGAATGAGCTTCGGCGAAGTCCGGCCGCAGCGCCAGCGCGCGATCATGGCTCGCGAGCGCCTCTTCGAATCGTACCAAGTCATGCAAGACATTGCCGCGGTTGCAAAGCGCCTCGGCGAAGTTCGGCCGCAACGCCAGCGCGCGGTCGCAGCTCGCCAGAGCCTCTTCAAATCGATCGAGCGCATGCAACGCGTTGGCGCGATTGGAGTGAGCCTCGGCGTAGTCCGGCCGCAGCGCGATCGCGCGGTCACAGCTCGCCAAAGCCTCCTCGAATCGCTTCAGCTTATACAGCGCGTCGCCGCGATTGGAATGCGCCTCGGCGTAATCCGGCCGCAGCGCGACCGCGCGGTCGTAGCCCGCCAGCGCCTCGTCAAACCGCCTCAGCACCTTCAGGGCATTGGCGCGATTGGAGTGCGCCTCGGCATAGTCGGCCCGCAGGCGAATGGCGCGTTCGAAGCTCGCCAGCGCTTCTTCGAAGCGCTTTAGTTCCTGCAAGGCGACGCCGCGATTGTTGAGGGCAAGCACGTCATTGGGGTTTTTCTTCAGCGCCAGATCTATCTGACGCAGCGCTTTCGCATGATCGCCGCGCTGTAAGAAAATAACGCCGAGCAGGTGCCTGCTGTCGAAATGATCAGGCCAGACGGCGAGTATCTGATTATATATCTTCTCTGCATCGGCCAATCGGCCGGCTTGGTGGCGCGCCAACCCTTCGGCAAACAAAGCTGTCAGCTTCGACGAGCCGGCCTGGTGCGGATGCGGAAAACCGTTTGACGCGCTCCGGACATTAAAGTTGGTTGTCTTTCGCATTGAAGCGCGCCGCGCGGCTCGAGACGAGCGCTCCTAGAGCGTGCGGCTGACGGCGAGCGGGCGGCCGTGCCTGGGATTGGGCGCCACAGCGCGGCCCGAGGCGCCATAGACCTGCGGCGAAGACTTTTTGGCAAGTTCGCCGGAGAGCCGACGCACGATCCCTTCCGACACCGCATGCGCGGTTGCCAACACAGTCATGTTTCTTTTCAGCAGAACGTGAAATTCCTCCTGAACGTCCTTAAGTGCGGCGCAGCGCGCCGGCGCGAGCTGCAAAAGAGATTTGGCGTTGGCCTTGATCCGTTCGCTGCAGGAATAGAGCCTTCCGGCCAGTTCCGTCTTCGCTGGAGCGATTTCGGCGGCCTTACGCACCCGGCCCGCGTGCACCAAAGCGGTTTCCTGAGCCAGCAGGCCGGAAAGCCTGTCCATGATGGCGGTCAGATCGTCGATTGCGCTGTCGGCTTCCGCCCTGGTCGTGATCGGATTCATGTGGCGCTGACCCCCTGCTGCCGCAGCAGCTCTTGATACACGTCGGCGGCGATGCCGATGCCGCCGGCCTTGGCGAAGGATTTGGCGTATTGATCGGCGAGAAACGAGCGCCACACTTTGAGCGGGCCGCTGCCGCCGAATGGACCGTCGCCGTTGATGCCGGTGAACATCTGCTGGAACACGGTGTTGAGGAACATGGCTTCGAAGTTCTGCGCGGCGGCTTTCGCCTTGCTCTTGATCTTCAGCTCGGCCTGAGCCTTTGCGGTATCCGCGTCGCCGATGGCGGACAGCGAAAGGTTCAAACCCGCCGCACCCGTGCCGCTCATTACATCACCTCGATATCGGCCTGGATGGCGCCGGCGGCCTTGATCGCCTCAAGGATGGTGATGAGGTCACGCGGCCCAATGCCGAGTGCGTTAAGTCCGTCGACGATCTGCTGCAGCGAGACGCCCTCGTGGACCAATGCGAGTTTGCGGCCCTCCTCCTGGACGCCGACACGGGTGCGCGGCACGACGGTGGTGCGGCCGCGCGACAACGGCGCCGGTTGGCTGACTTGTGGAGATTCTGAAATCGTGACGGTGAGGTTGCCCTGCGCCACGGCCACGGTCGACACGCGCACGTCACGGCCGATCACGATCACGCCGGAGCGCTCGTCGATGACGATTTTCGCCGCCTCGTCCGGCTCGACCTGCAACTGCTCGATGTCGGTGAGCAACTCGACCACGTTCTCATGCAATTTCTTCGGTATGGTCAATTGCACCGTCGATGGATCGAGCGGCTGGGCGACCGGCATGCCCATATAGTCGTTGATCGCCACCGCAATGCGCTTGGCCGTGGTGAAGTCGGGATTGCGCAAAGCGAGCCGTAGCTGGCCCATCGAGTTGAGCGAAAAATCGATTTCGCGTTCGATGATGGCCCCGTTCGGCAACTCGCCGACGGTCGGGACGCCGCGGGTGATGCTGGCCGCCTGGCCCTGGGCCTGGAAGCCGCCGATGGACAGCGAGCCCTGGGCCACTGCATAGACGTTGCCGTCGGCGCCAAGGAGCGGGGTGACGAGGAGCGTGCCACCAGCCAAGCTCTTGGCGTCGCCCATCGCCGAAGCGGTCACGTCGATGCGCGTGCCCTGGGTGGCGAATGGCGGCAGATTGGCAGTGACCATCACGGCAGCCACGTTGCCGGTGCGGATCTGCTGGCCGCGGATGTTAACGCCGAGCCGCTCCAGCATGGCTTGCAGGGATTGCTTGGTGAACGGCGTGTTGTTGAGCGTATCGCCGGTACCGTCCAGGCCTACGACGAGGCCATATCCGATCAGTTGGTTCTGCCGGATGCCTTCGATATTGGCGAGATCTTTGATGCGCGAGGTGGCCGCGGCCGCAGAAACGCCAACGGCAACGAACACCAGCGCCGTAAGCGCGGTTCTCAGCGTCCCTCTCATCTCTTGCTCCCCAAGAGGTCGGACGGCCATGCCGATGCCAATTATGTGCCAGCGCGCGTCGGCGGTTAACCGATTGGAATAACGCCATAATCTGTTTCAGAGGGGCAGCTCGGGGCAGCTTCGGGCAGCATCCCTTGCCGGTAATTGGGCAAGATTTGCCGGTGGCTTTACCGCCCATTAACTATAAACGGGACACTTAGCTTCTTATGCGCGTCTCTGGACCGAACGGAACTGCTCTAGCCCCCGCACCCAACGTGGTGCGACGGCTGCCCGGCGGCACCTTCACGGTATCCGAAGGAGCGCCCTCGCAGCCGCAAGCCGCCGCGGTCGCCTTGCGCACAGTCGGCGGAATCGATGCCTTGATCGCGCTGCAGGGAATCGAAGATCCCCTTGAACGGCGGCGCCGCGTGGTCAAACACGGCCGCCGGGCGCTGGATGCGCTCGACGAGCTTAAGCTCGGCCTGCTGGCCGGCACGCTCGATCAGGCGACAATGCTGCGGCTCAAATCCGCGGCGGTCGACCTCAAGGAGGGCTCCGGCGACGAGAGGCTCGATTCCGTGCTCGCCGAAATCGACCTTCGGGTCGAAGTCGAGCTGGCAAAAGCCGGCATTTCCTGAATTTTCCGTGTTGGCGCGGGCCGTTGTCGCCCCGCCGTTATCGCATCACGGCGTTGCAGCCGGGCGGGAAGGGCGCCGCCATATTTGCGGTAAGGGCCTGCCATCATTCTTATTGTCTGTGTCATTGACGGTCGATATATAGGCCAACCTCGCGGGGAGGGCCCTGCACCAGTTGTGTGTGCGGAGTGAGGGCAATGCAGTCGGTTAAGAGCAAAAACGGTCGATCCGACGATAAGGTCAGTAAGAACGGAAAATACGCGCCACCGGACCGGCTTTATCGGCCGACCGATAAAGAACCGTTCATGAACGAGCGTCAGCGCGAGTATTTCCGCATCAAGCTGATCGAGTGGCGGGAGGATATCCTCAAGGAAGCCAAGGAGACGCTGCAGCATCTCCAGGACGAGAGCCAGAATCATCCCGACCTCGCCGACCGCGCCTCTTCGGAAACCGACCGCGCCATCGAGCTGCGCGCCCGCGACCGCCAACGCAAGCTTATTGCCAAAATCGACGCTGCGCTTGCCCGCATCGAAGACGGCACCTACGGCTATTGTGAAGAAACCGGCGAGCCGATCTCGATCAAGCGCCTCGAAGCCCGTCCGATCGCCACTCTTTCGATAGAAGCCCAGGAACGGCACGAGCGCCGCGAGCGGGTTTATCGCGAGGAGTAGCGCCGGGAGGCAGACCCGGCTCAAGAGAGGACGCTTAAAGACGATCGTCCTCAATACGACTTCGGCAATCCCAACACCCGTTCGGCGATGAAGCAGAGAGTGAGCTCGCGCGAGACTGGCGCCAGCCGCGGGATCATGCTTTCGCGGAAATAGCGCTCGACGTGATACTCCTTGGCGTAGCCATAGCCGCCGTGCGTCATCACCGCGGTCTGACAGGCTTTATGGCCGGCTTCGGCGCCGAGATATTTGGCGGCGTTGGCTTCTGGTCCACAAGGCCTGTGATTGTCGTAGAGCCAGGCGGCCTTGAACACCATCAGGGCGGCGGCCTCGAGTTCCATCCAGCGTTCGGCGAGCGGATGCTGGATCGCCTGATTTTGTCCGATCGGCCGGTCGAAGACGACGCGCTCCTTGGCGTAGGCTGAAGCGCGGCGCAAAGCGGCGCGGCCGAGCCCGATCGCCTCGGCACCGACCAGAATGCGTTCCGGATTGAGCCCGTGCAGGAGGTACTTGAAACCGGAGCCTTCCTCGCCGATCCGATCCTCGACCGGAACGTCCAATCCGTCGATGAACATCTGATTGGAATCGACCGCGGCGCGGCCCATTTTTTCGATCTCGCGTATTTCGACGAAGCGACGGTCGAGCGCGGTGTAGAACAGGCTCAAGCCGTCGGTCGGCTTGCCCACGGCGTCGATCGGCGTGGTGCGCGCCAGGATCAGCATTTTGTCGGCGACTTGCGCGGTGGAGATCCACACCTTCTTGCCACTGATCACGTAGCGGTCGCCGCGGCGCTCGGCGCGGGTCTGCAGCTTCGTCGTCTGCAGGCCGGCATCCGGCTCGGTCACCGCGAAACAAGCCTTCTCCTTTCCGGCGGCAATCGGCGGCAGCATCCGGCGCTTTTGCTCTTCCGTTCCAAAAACCACGACCGGATTGAGACCGAAGATATTCATATGCACCGCTGAGGCGCCCGAAAGGCCGGCACCCGAAGCGCTGATCGCCTCCATCATGATCGCAGCTTCGGTAATGCCGAGGCCGGAGCCGCCATAGTCTTGCGGGATGCAGATGCCGAGCCAGCCGCCGGCCGCGATTGCACTGCGAAAGTCCTCGGGAAACGTCCCCTCGCGGTCGCGCTTGAGCCAATAATCGTCGCCAAAGCGCACGCAGACTTTCTCAATCGCGTCGCGCAGTGATTGCTGAAACTCGGTGAGGGCGAAATCGATGGCTCTTGCTCCGCGCTTTAAGCCTTTGTTTACCACGCTTGCTTACCGCTCGTTAACAATATGACGGCGCCTTCGCAGCTTTTGCAGCCGAACGTGGCGCGCATCCTGCGGCGCGCACAGCGGGCGCATGAGGGCGGTGCGCTCGACAAAGCCGAGCGGCTTTACAATGCGGCCCTCAGCCACCGGGTGGAGAGCTTCGATGCGCTGCACGGTCTTGGCCAAATCAATTACTTGCGGGGAAATCTTGCGACAGCGCTCGCGCTGATTCAGGACGCGCTGAAAGCGGATCCGAGCCGCGCAGATGGCTACGCCAGCCTGGGGCTGGTGTTTTATTCGCTCAAAGACTACGCGCGGGCGCTGCGAAGCTACGACGAGGGCCTGCGTCTTGCGCCGGAGAATATCGAACTGCGCAACCGCCGCGGCGTGACGCTGTTGGAGCTTGGGCGGACGCACGATGCGCTGGCCGAATTCGAGCGCGTGCTCGCTGCCGATCCTAAAAACCTCGATGCGCTGGCCAATTGCGGCAATGCGCTGTTCAAGCTCAACCGGCCGGCCGAGGCGATTGAAGTGTACGATCGGGCGCTGGAACGAAAGCCCGCCGACGCTGCCCTCCTGACCAACCGCGCTATCGCGCTACGCCGGCTCGATCGGCCGCATGAGGCGCTGATGAGCGCGACGCGAGCGCGCGCCGCAAAACCGGATTTTGCCCCGGCCGGCTTTGTCGAGGCGAGCGTGCGGTTGGCGCTCGGCGATTTTGCCGCCGGTTGGCGCGGCTACGAATGGCGCTGGGGCGGGACGCTCGCCGCGCAGCGGCGAAAGCTTGCGGCGCCGCTGTGGCTCGGCGAGGAGTCACTCGACGGCAAAACCATTCTGCTTCATGCCGAGCAGGGTTTCGGCGACACCATTCAGTTCGTCCGCTACGCGCCGCTTTTAGGCGCCCGCGGCGCCCGCGTCGTGCTCGAAGTCCAGGCGCAACTCGTTCGGCTTCTTTCGGGCATGACCGGCGTGACAAGCGTGATCGCGCGCCGCCAACCCCTGCCGCGCATCGACTATCATAGTCCGCTGCTCAGCTTGCCGCTCGCCTTCGGGACGGAGCTTACAACCATTCCCGCCGACGTTCCCTATATCGCGCCGCCCGCCGACACGATCGCGGGCTGGCAAAAGCGGCTGCCGCAGCGCCGGCCGCTCATCGGCCTGGCGTGGTCCGGCGAGCGGGCGCACGACAACGATGTCAACCGCTCGATCCCGCTTGCGATGCTCAGGCCATTGCTCGACACCGCCGATGTGCAGTTCGTCAGCCTTGTGCACGACGTGCGCGAGGATGATGCGCCCTTTCTGAAAGAGCACCCAAAGGTGCTGCAAATCGGCCAAGACTTTTCCGATTTTGCCGATACCGCCGCCGTTCTTACGCAACTGGATGCCGTGATCTCGGTCGATACCGCGGTCGCACACCTTGCCGGCGCCATGGGCAAGCCGGTGTTGCTGCTGCTGCCGTTCGCTGCGGATTTTCGCTGGCTGCGCGAGCGCAGCGACAGCCCGTGGTATCCGACGGCACGGTTGTTCCGTCAGCAGCAGTTCGGGGAGTGGGCCGGCACCATCGAGGCCCTGCGGCAGGCACTGCGCCACGCGACGTTCATGCCGCCGCCGCGCCGGATGTCAGCGTGACGAAATAGAAGTGTCGCAGCCGCGTCATTCGCCCCGGCGATGGTCGCAAGCCGATCAACCCAGGGAGGGCATCATGAGCGGTCACGATATTCACGAACACCACGAAAAGGCTGCGGAACATCACGAGCAGGCGGCGAAGCATCATCGTGAGGCTGCGAAGCATCACAAGGCCGGAAATCACGAGACCGCCGCGCACCATTCCAAGATTGCCCACGGGCACTCCTTGCATGCAACTGAGCACCACGAACATGCATCGAAACAGCATGCCGAGCATCACGGTTAACTGACATACAAAAATTCGCGGCCTCCGGCGGGGAGCTGCCGGAGGCCGCGCCGTATCGGGGTCGCCTGCGCAATGCGCACCCCGGGGAGATCGGTCGTCAGACGACCGAAGACAGACGATAGAGTCGCCGGTACTTGTTCATCCGTCCTCCGTCCTCAGTCGTCTGCTCAGAACGGCAATATGACATTTGTCACTTGCTGCCCCCAAGGCTCTGTCTGAATGTTGGTCAGCGTGCCCTTGCCGCCATAGGCCACGCGTGCCTCGGCGATTTTTGGCAACTCGATCGTGTTGTCGCTGTCGATATCTTCGGGACGCGCGACACCGGCGATCAGCAGCTCGCGCATTTCCGAGTTGAGCCGAATCTCCTGCTTGCCTTCGATGACCAGATTGCCGTTCGGCAGCACTTGGGTGACCACTGCGGCCACGTTGGTCACCAACTGATCCTGCCGGTTGATCGTGCCGTTGCCCTGCATCTGCGTATTGCCGTCCGCGGTCAGGACCGAGCCGGGCAACACGGCCTTGGCCGGATTGGCAATCGTATTGGCGCCGATGAAATTCGATATGTTGGAGTCTTCGGTGGTGCTGCGCGTGAGCTGGGTTTGATCCTGGAACTCCGCCGTGTCATTGATGTTCACCTTGACGGTGAGGATATCGCCGACCTGATGGGCGCGCTGATCGTTGAAGAATGCGCGCGAGCCGTTGCGCCACAGTGAATTCGGATTGTAGGTCACGGGCTGCGGCGTCGGCATCGGCATCTGCACCGGCTTATATCCGGGCTCGGTCGTGGGATTCTGCACGGGCGAAAGCGGTGGGGTTTGGCCGATATGCTTTAATTGATCGATCGTGGAGCAGGACGCGGACAGCACGGCGACGGTTGACAGCAACGCGCAACGCAAAAGCACGACACGATTGGACATGACACTACCCTTTGAGACCAACTTTTACCGCTACGCTTACTCCTGCCGCGCCGGCACCATGGCGGCTGGAGCGTCCGCCACCTGAGGTTCGTTCTCGACGAGATGCACCATTGTGCTGGCGACGCTCACGCGATCCGGGCCGCTGATCACGCCCTGCACGACTCGCTTGGTCTGCGGATTGAGCACGCCGATCGTATCGCCGAGCGCGCCGGTATCCTGGGCCTGGCCGCGCAACGTCAGCGTCAGCCCCGGCGCTTCATAGATCATGGTCACCGTGTCGTTGCGCTGCACGATCTGCGGCTTCATCAGATCGGCGAGGGAAATGGGCTGCCCGGGATGCAATTGATGGCGTGCCGCCATGCCTACGGCGGTGTTCATGTCGGTGAGGCCGCTGGCTTGGGCCTTTGGCCGCCGCAGCATTGTGAGATCGGAAGCTTGCAGTACCTCGCCGCGGTCGACCGGACGGACGACCGCGACGGCCTCGACCGTCTCGACCGCCGCGCCGGTAAAGCGCACAGGCTGCCGCTGCAGCAATAGGCTTGAGGGCAGATCGAGCGTCACGTCGAAGCGGCCACTGCGCGGATCGTAGGCAAGCGAACGGACCCGCAGGTCGCCGGTCGCGCTGGGCTCGACCTGGAGCGTATGCACCGGCAGGTCGAAATTGAGCGAAAGATTTTGGGGTGTGCCGAGCCCATAGCGGCGCGACAGAGCCTGGGCGACGGTTGCGGTGATTTCTTGCGGGCTGATCGCCCGGCTGGCGCGGGTGACCACCACATCGGCTAGTCCGTGCGTATCGATGTCGATGAGCTGGTGCGGACTGATCGCTTCGATGATGCGATCGGTCGAAACCGCTCCGGTGGTGCCCAGGTCCGGCGCGCGGAAAATCGGGATGTCGGCGACCGCTCCGGCGTTCTCGACGAGATCGCCGATACGCACGAGGTCGCTGTCGACGGTGACGTTGCCGCGCAGCGTCGGGCGGGCGGATTGCGCCGCGGCGGCGCCGGTGAGTGCGAGCATCAGAAAGAAGGTGCGGATGAGTGTGCGGGTCATCTGGGAAAGCCTGCTCAGCGCGCCAATTGCGATGTCGTCTGCAGCATTTCGTCGGCCGCGGTGACCACCTTTGAGTTCATCTCATAGGCGCGCTGCGCGGCGATCAGGTTAGAGATTTCGGTAACGGCATCGACGTTGGATTCTTCGAGGCTGCCTTGCAGCAGCGTGCCAGCGCCGTTCGTCCCTGGCGTTCCGTCCTGCGGCGTGCCTGACGCCGGCGTGGCGGTGAACAGGTTACTGCCGTTCGCCTGCAGGCCGGCGTCGTTGATGAATGTCGTCAGTGTTAGCTGGCCAAGAATTGTCGATGTGGTGCTGTTCGCCGGCGTCACCGAAACCTGGCCCTGCTGATTGATCGTGAGCCCGCTCGATCCGGCCGGTATGGTGATGGTCGGTTGCACCACATCGCCCTCGGCGGTGACGATGCGGCCCGTTGCATCCTGCTGAAACGAGCCGTCGCGCGTGTAGCTGAAGGTGCCGTCCGGCATCAGGATCTTGAACCAGCCGGTGCCCTGGATGGCGACGTCAAGCGTATTGCCGGTCTGCGCCAGCGAGCCTTGCGTCATCAGCCGCGGCGTGCCGACAGTTTTGACACCGGAGCCAAGTTCGATGCCGACGGGGAGAATGTTGCCCTGATCGGAGGCTTGCGCGCCGATGCGCTGCACGTGTTCGTAAAGCAGATCCTCGAAGTCAGCGCGTTGGCTCTTATAGCCGGTTGTCGACATATTGGCGATGTTGCCGGCAATGACCTGGACTTGCAGATCCATGGCCGCCATACCGGTCGCTGCGACGTCGAGCGCTCGCATGTTACGGTCTCCTCAAACTTGCTCTGCCCCTGCTTGCTCGCAGCTTAAACATCATGCCGAACCCGAAGCCGGTGTCTGCGACAGCTGGGTGAGCGCGTTTTTGCGCTGATCGCCCTGCTGCTGCAGCACGTTGGCGATGTCGGTGTAGGACTGCGTGATCTGAATCATGCGCGAGATCTCGGCGACCGCGTTGACGTTGGATTTCTCGATCGCTCCTTGCACCACGCGGGTGCCCTGCGGCGGCGCTATGGGATTTACGCCGGCGGGCGCGGAAAACATGCTGCCGCCCTCTTTTTGCAGTTGGTTTTGCTGGGCGAACGCGGCGAGCCGCAATCTGCCGCGCGGGGCGTCCGACGGATCGCTGCCGTTGCGTACCGTGATGATGCCGCTCGGGCTGATGATGACGTTGTGGTCGCCGGGCTGGAATGTGATCGGACCGTTGTCGCCGAGCACCGGATAACCTTGGTCGGTGACGAGTTGGCCGGTCGCGTTGGTCAGCAGTGCGCCGTTGCGGGTGTATCGCACTCCTTGCGGCGTCTGCACCACGAGATAGGCGCTGCCATCGATGGCGACGTCGAGCGGATTGCCGGTGCGCTGGATAGCGCCCGGGGAGAAATCGATCCAGCTGCCGCGGTCGGTGACGAAGCTGACGCCCCGATCCTTGCCGGTGAACTGACCGTCGCTCGCCTGCGGCATCAGATATTGGGAAAACAGCGCGTTGTCCGCCTTGTAGCCGGTGGTGTCGATGTTGGCGATGTTGTTGGCGACGATGTCGAGCTCGTGCGTGAGCGCCATCTGCCGCGACAAACCGACGAGAAGCGCATTCTCCATCGGATACTCCCCTCCTTCGCGCGCCCCCTTCGGCATGCGCGATATTGCGCCGCGGGCTCTCCCAAGCCGCGTCCAACAGCCAAGGAGCAGAAGCCGTGCCAAGGCCAAAGGTCAAAATAAAACAATATGTTAGGCTCGATCGCGGCGCTTCCGGGCGGGCAGAAAAGGCCATCGCGCGCCGGCCGTCCCGGCAAAATTTTCCGGCTGGCGGGGAGTGCGCAAGGAATCTGTTAACTATTCCTACCTAGCGTGGCCGATGGCGGCGCCACATTCGATGGCGCGTAGCGTTTGCTTGCAGTTTTGGTTCTGCGTTCTCCTGCCGGCAGCGTGCGCGCCTCAGGCAAGCGGAAGCGGTCATGGCAGCAAAGAAAGAAGCGCAGCCCAAAGAAGACAGCGACGAGGCCGAGGCTGCGGACGGGACCGAGGGCGAAGAGGGCGCAAAGAAGCCGTCCGGCTTCAAGCGCTTCCTCTCGATAAAGTTCATCGCGATTGCGGCGGTCGCCGTGATCGCCGTAGGCGGGGTCGGCGGCGGCGCCTACCATTTCCTGGGCAGCCGTAGTGAAGCGGCGCCGGCCGCCAAGATCAAGCCGCCGGTGTTCTTCGACATGCCGGATATCTTGGTGAACCTGTCGTCAAGCGGCAGCGACCGCACCCAGTATCTGAAAGTGAAGGTGGTGCTCGAATTGCCCGACGAAGCGATGAAGGCGCAGATCGCGCCGCTGATGCCGCGGGTTATGGACATGTTCCAGACTTACCTGCGCGAACTGCGCGCCACCGATCTCGACGGTTCGGCCGGCCTCTACCGGCTCAAGGAGGAGCTGACCCGGCGCGTCAATGCCGCGATTGCGCCTGATCGGATCAATGCCGTGTTGTTTAAGGAGATCATCGTTCAGTGATGCGTCCCTCCGCGCTCGTTTTCCCTTGGGGGGGTGAGCGGGAGAAGTCGGTTCAATCGATGAAATAAGCATCCGGCCATGGCGCAACAAAAAGACCAAGTCGACCAGGACGCTCTTGCCGCCGAATGGGGCGTCGCGCTCGAAGCCGAGCAGGAAGCCGCCGAGGCGGAAACGGCGGCCGCGCCGGCCGAGCCGGAGGGCGGTGCCGACGCGATGGCCGCACATTGGGCCGCGATGGTCGACGATGGCCATTTCATCCCCAACACGAAGGGCGGCGCCGAGCGGGTTCTCACGCAAGACGAAATCGACTCGCTGCTCGGTTTCTCGCTGTCCGATATTTCGCTTAACGACAATTCGGGCATCCGCGCCATCATCGACTCGGCGATGGTCTCCTACGAGCGGTTGCCGATGCTGGAAATCGTCTTCGACCGGCTGGTCCGGTTGATGACGACGAGCTTGCGCAACTTCACTTCCGACAACGTCGAAGTCTCGCTCGACCGCATCACCTCCGTGCGGTTCGGCGATTATCTCAATTCCATACCGCTGCCCGCGATCCTCGCCGTGTTCAAGGCCGAGGAGTGGGAGAATTCGGGCCTGGTGACGATCAACTCCGGCCTCATTTATTCGATTATCGACGTACTGCTTGGCGGTCGCCGCGGGCAAACCGCGATCCGCATCGAAGGTCGCCCCTATACGACGATCGAGACCAACCTGGTCAAGCGCATGATCGAGGTCGTGCTCGCCGATGCCGAGCTCGCCTTCAAGCCGCTGTCGCCGGTGAAATTCAATATCGACCGTCTGGAAACCAATCCGCGCTTTGCCGCCATTTCGCGGCCGGCTAATGCGGCGATTCTGGTGCGGCTGCGCATCGACATGGAAGATCGCGGCGGCACCATCGAGCTGTTGCTGCCTTACGCGACCATCGAACCCATCCGCGACGTGTTGTTGCAGATGTTCATGGGCGAGAAATTCGGCCGCGACCCAACCTGGGAAGGTCATCTCGCCACCGAGATCGGTCTGGCGGAAATCGCAGTGGACGCCGTGCTTTACGAGGCGCGGTTACCGTTAAAGCAGATGATGAAGCTCGATGTCGGCGACACCTTGATGCTGGAACTGAAATCCGACACGCCGGTCATCGTGCGCTGCGGTGACGTCACGCTGACCGAAGGACGCATGGGGCGGGTCGGCGATCGCGTCGCGGTCCGCGTCGCCAAGCCATTGCGCAAGCCAAACACGACCTTCGCCATGTTCGAAATGGCGGGCGGCTCTACCAACAGGATGGAGGCACAATGAGCGACGGTCTGGGAATGATCATAGAGAGTTTGGTCGCAATCCTGCTTATGTTCACCATCGGTTATTGCATTTTGCTCAATCGCAGACTCAAGCTGCTGCGCGCCGATGAGGGCGCACTCCGCGTCACCATTGCCGAGCTGATTACGGCGACCGAAATTGCCGAGCGTGCCATCGCCGGCTTGAAAATCGCCGCGCGCGACTGCGAGATCGGATTGGGCGAGCGGCTTACCCGCGCCGAACGCGTCACGGCTGATCTCGATCGCAAGCTGGTTGCCTGCAAGGATGCGGTCGGGCATATGTCCCAGGTGGCGCCCCCCAGCCGAAGCATCGAGGAAGCGAACCCGGTAGTGCAGGATCCGCAGGCCATCGCGGCGGCCGCTCAAGCCTTCGCCGAACGGCTGCGCAACAAGGTGCTCGGTCTCGCCGCATGATGCGCTTCATTCGCGATCTGCGCCTCATTCCGATTGCGCTGATCGCCAGTGCCTGTCTGTTGGTCTTGAAGATTGCCGACATCGCGCTCGACGGCAGTCGTTGGTTCGCGTCTGGGAATGCGCCAATGTCCGACGATGGGACGTCCGTCGTCCACATCTCGCCGGATGCATCGCAGTCCCCAGGCGAAAAGCTGTCCTGGGCGCAGCAAATGTTCAATTTCCCGACCGGCTCGAGCACAGCGCCTACGCTCGGCATGCCGTCCGTGTCCACGCCCGCCGAGCGGGCAAAAGCCGACCAGGCGGCCGCGCAAGCCAACGCCGACATTACCGGGGCGATCCCAAAGACGCCGCCGGCCGGCGCGGCAAAGGCCCCTGGCGCGCCGGGGCCGGCGAACGGCAAGGCCGCTTCTTCCCCGGCCGGGGGCATTGTGATTCCAACTGATGGCGTCGCGCTGCCATCCGGCGCCGAACGTGAGATCCTTGAACGGTTGCAGCAGCGCCGCGAGCAACTCGATACGCGCGCCCGCGAACTCGATATCCGCGAAAACCTGGTCAAAGCCGCCGAGCAGCGGATTGACGCGCATTTGACCGAGATCAAAGAGGTCGAGGCGCGGATCAAGAGCGAGACGCAGGAGAAGGACCAGGCCGAAGCCGCCCGATTTAAGAGCCTCGTGACCATGTACGAGAACATGAAGGCGCGCGACGCCGCCAAAATCTTCGACGGCCTCGATATGGACGTCCTGATCAAAGTGGTTTCGCAGATCAACCCGCGGTCGATGGCCGATATCATGGCGCAGATGACGCCGGAAATTGCCGAGCGGCTGACCGTCGCGCTGGCAAGCAAAGCGCAAGTCGCGGCGAAGAACGATCCGACGCAACTGCCGAAGATCGAAGGCCAGCCGACCGCGCCCTAAGTCTTTGCTCCGGCGCGCTCAGTGCGGGCTACTGGCCTTTAGCTCGAGCTTGGCTTCCGCGTAGCCGGTATAGTCCGGCGGACAGGTATCGGCCGCGGACTGAAATAGCGCGCGCGCCTGGTCTTTCGGCCCTTTGATCTGCCGCAGCATGGCCAGATAGAAGTCTTCCTGGCAGATCCAGCCGCGCCGCACGGTCGCATTGGGTGCCGACTGGGCCGATTTGCTTAACTCCTCGGGACTTACCGAGCCGAGATAGAGGCCAATAATCGGCCATGGCCACTTGCTCTTGTCGAGCTTTTGAGCATTCGCGACAAATTCGTCCCAGGCGTTGCTTTGCCCCGTCCTTGCGCGGGCGACATATAGCCCCAATACAAAAATGACGTTCGTCGGATCGAGCTTGACCGCCTTGGCCGCATCGTCGACGGCCGCGCTGCCATGGCCCGAGTAGTAATTCGCTCCGCTGCGGGCGAAGTAGGCGAAAGCATAAGACGGATCGACGGCGATCGCCTGATTATAGTCGGACAGCGCGTGATTGAGGTCGCCCTTAACCTCATAAAGCAGAGCACGGCCGCCGTAGGCGAAGGCAAATTTAGGATCGAGTGAGATGGCCTGATTGTAGTCGGTCAATGCATGGTCGAGATCGCCATTACCCTGGTTGGCCTCGCCGCGGCCATTATAAGCGGCGGCATATTTCGGGTTGAGACCGATCGCCGATGTATAATCGGCGATCGCCGCATCGAAATCGTTCTCCGCAAAATAAGCGCTGCCGCGGTCGATGTAATAAAAAGCGTACTTCGGATCGAGGGCAATCGCCGAACTGAAATCGGCGATCGCCCGGCCGAGATCGCCCTTGCGGCGGTACGCTTGGCCGCGGCTCTCATAGCCGGGGGCGTATTTCGGATCGACCTTGATTGCCTCGGTGTAATCGGCGATCGCCCGGTCGAAATCGTTCTTTGCGGCGTAAGCAAGCCCACGGTTGCGGTAGGCGAGGGCGAATCGCGGATTTAGCTTGATCGCCTCGGTGTAATCGGCGATCGCCTTGTCGTAGTCTTTCTTGGCGGCGTCAACGATGCCGAGACTGTTGTAAGCCAGGTAGTATTTCGGATCGATTGCGATCGATTGGTTGCAGTCGGCGATGGCGTTGTCGTAATTGTGCTTGAGATAATTCGCGAAGCAGCGATTACCGTAGGCGGCGGCAAATTTCGGAGCGAGCTTGATCGCCTCGGTATAGTCCGCGATGGCGTGGTCGTAGTCGCCCTTTTCAAAGTAGGCGGTGCCGCGGCCATTGTAAGCAGCGGGAATGGGAGAAATGGCGATCAGTTGATCGTAAGTCTGGATGACGCGATTGGACATGTTGCTTGCTTCCTGCGAGAGGCCATGCAGGCGAAATTGCTCCATCGTGTCGAACACAGTCGAGTTGACGAATCCAAGCGCCACTGTCAGTGCCTTCTGCGCCCGGTCGCTGGCGGCTCTGGCCAGTACCCACTGCCATACCGCGACCACCGCGACGATCGCGATGATTGCAGTGGCCGCAGAACTCGCTATCTGCACGCGGCGCCGCGCGGCATGCCGTTGCCGCACCTCGGCATCGCGGGCGAGGCGGCTCTCCTCCAAAAACGCCATCGCCTGCTCGAAGCCGGGATGGTACCGCCGCGCCCAATCCGCTGTCGGGTGCTCCTTGTCGCGCCAGGCGAGGACGTGATCGAGGTCCGGGTCGTGCAATAGCCCGGCGGTTCCCTGCGCGTGGAGTAACGCCGTTTCGGCAAGCCGCCGATACTCGCGGGCCGATTCCGCTTCGTCCTCGACCCATTGCCGCATCCGCCGCCAGCCGCGGATCAGGCTTTCGTGCGAAATGTCGATGACCGAAAGCGGGTTGAGCGGAACAGCGGCGACGGGCATCAGAAACGAGCGGCCCGGCGCGCGAAAATCGTCGGCGACGCGAGTGATGTCGGCGATCGGCGCGTCGGTCACCAGCGCGAGGCTGCCGATCGTGGTCGGCCGCCGCGTCTCGCGATTGTCCGGACCCTTTTCGCTCAGCGCCTGAAAAATACGTTTGGCGATGGTGCGGTAACGATCATCCGGCAGACCGGCATAAGCTTCGTCGGCGTGTTGCGAGAGTGCATCGGCCATGCCGCCGATCGCGAGATAATCTTCGACATCGATTGGGCGCCCGCCGGCGCCATGCGCCTGCCAATAATCCCAGGTGCGCATCAGTGCGTGCTGCAGGATGGGAAGCTGGTCGGGATCGTCGCCCACGTCATTGAGCAATCGGACGACGAGGCGAGGCGCGATCGTGCCGCCGCCAACCCGTATCGGTTCGACGATTGCCGCACGCCGCTGGTCGCGCGTCATGCGCGGAATGAGGTAAAGGCCGTCGGTGACGGCCTCGGGCAGATTGCGGTAGCGGGCGCAGTCGCCGATATAGTCGGACCGCATCGTGAGCACGATGTAGATCGGCAGTTCGCGCTGCCCGGTCGCCTCCAGCAGGAGCTTCACGAAGGCTGCAGCGTCCTCGTCCTGTCCCGGCCGGCCGGCTGCATCGGCAAATCGGAAAAGCTCTTCGAACTGATCGACAACGATCAACACCTGCTCGTCCGTCGGCAGACGCGCAAGGCGCACGGCGTCGATCAGGCCGAGGCCGCTGCGTCGCAGCGAAACCTCAAGCAGCATAGTGCTCTCCGCGGTCGCTGCGGCGTCCTTGCCGAGCACCGCCGGGTCGTTGAGCGCAGCAGCGAGGTTTTTGATCGGATCGCCGCCGGGCCGGAACAGCGCGATGCGCCAACGCGAGCCGGCTTGGGCCAGAAAACCGCCATGCAGGTACGGCAAGAGACCGGCGCGAATGAGCGAGGATTTGCCGCTGCCGGATGCGCCGACCACAGCCACGAACCGATTGTTATGCAAACGGTCGAGGATCTCCTCGCTCTGTCCTTCGCGGCCGAAGAACAGTTCGTGCTCTTCCGCCTCGAACGGCCGGAGCCCCGGAAACGGATGAATCGCTGGTTCGACGGCCATAACGCGCTCTTACGCAGCGGCCGCCGTATGCAGCGCCTGGATGAACGGCGCAATGACGTCGGGCGAGAATGTGCCGCTTTCGCGCAGCACCGTCGCCTCGAGCGTCTCCACTTCGCCTTTCTGTTCGGTCTGCGGCTCCGCCAGATAGATCGCCTTCGCCGCCACCGGCGGCTGGCGTCCGCGCAGATATTTGCGCAGGTCGCGGAGTTTGGCGTCGAACCATGCGGGCGAACCCTGTCCGTAGAAAATGACGCAGCCGTCGCACTCATTGAGATTCTCGACGTGAGCCTGCAACGTGTCGCTTTCATTGTCGCTCTGGCTCGGCAGCACCGGCTCGCAGCCCTGGCTCAGCAGATATTTTCGCAAAGCCGCAAGCGATGGCGATTTGCGGTCGGCGGCATCGCACATCACATAGATCAACAGCGGTTCGCCTGCATCGCGCTTGGCGGCGGCCTGACTTGCCGCCGCCGGTGCAGGCTTCTCCTGCCGCTTGCGAAGCTCGTCGATCCGATCGCGAATGACGGTTTTCAGCTCCTCTATGTTGCCGTTGAGCAAATCGGTGCCGCTCTGCGCACCGGCTTCGTCGTTGAGGTGGTTGATGAAATCGACTTGACGCGGGTCGGTTGCGGAAATGCCCCGGGGAGTCCAGATCAGGCGGAAAAAGTTGGGATCGGTTCCGCGCTCGGCCGCCAGCTCGTATTGCAGCCATACGTTCGACTTCGTTTCGCCTTCGGGAACGAATCCGTAACCGGCGCCGACCAAGTGAACGGACATCACCGCCTGCTTGAGCAATTCGCGCACTTTTTGCTTGTAGGCGTCGCCGCGATAGGGCAGGTCGCCGTCCGGCAACACCGCAAAACCGCGATCCTTCAGGTCGCGTCGAATCTCGCCCAGTCTGTCGTCGAGATCGGATGTGGTTTCGGCGACATAGACGGCCGGCCTGTCAGCCGCCGTCAGCGGCGCGCCCGCAGGCTTGGTTTGGGCCGAGTCCTTGGTTTGCGCCAAGTCCTTGGTTTGGGCCAAGTCCTTGAGCAGGACCGCGATGTCCTTGGCGAGCTCATCCATTTCCTCGAAATAGCGCCGCAAATATTCGCCGCCGAGCACCGGTCGCAACTCCTTCGTCCGCTCCGGTTGCGCGGGGTCGGGCTGGTAAAAGAACCGATAGGTCTTGGTGCCCTGCATCGTCTGCGGCAACTCGTTCCGTTGGACCGGCATCTTCTCCACTTTGAAGATGCGCGAGCGCTCGTCGTCGACGAGAATTCCGATGTGGCCTTCGGCGTGCCCGGTGAACGAGTCGAGCTCCCGTTTGCACCATTCGCGTTGCAAAAAGCTTGGACTGAGCACCGAGAGGAATGTGGCCGTTCGCATCAGCCGATTGAGGATTTTCTTGGTGAAGTCCTCGTTGTTGCGAATGTCGCAATCGCGCCAAACACTGATGTCGGCACCCAGATAGCTGCGCACGCGCTGCTCGAGGTCCTGATGCAGCCGGGTCACCCAGCCCCATTCCTCGGGCGGAAACAGGTCGTCGTCAAAATGCGCGTAGCTGATGAAGACGTCTGCGTCGAAATCCGGCACATAGCCCATTACAACCCTCGCCCTCACAGGGATGATTTCGCAAACGCCGCACTTGAGCCCGGATCGGCGCGGATAATCTGTCGCGAGCGAAAGTACGGTCGCTTTCCCGCGCCGGGCAATTTATCAGGCGCCGGTGCGCAAACAATAGCGATTCCAATCCTTACGCCGCCGACCCCGTCACGATCGGTTGAGGCGGCGCGCGCTGTTTCACGTCACATCATCCCAAAAATCCGCGCAATCTTTGCCCGACGATTCGCGCTGCGGCTTTGTCGAGGCGGCCGATGCGCCGGTCGATACGGCCCGGCTCGATGCAGGCGATCTTCGCCGGCCGCACCACCGAGGGTGCCGGCAAGCCGGCGCGGCCGAGATCGGCAATCGATAAGTCGCTCGGCCACGGCTCGTTCTCGGCGCTGGTAATCATGGCCAGCCAAATGATGCCGTGCGCCGCAAGCTTGCGATTGGAGATCACCAGCGCCGGGCGGCGCTTTTCGGCGAGGCGGTCGGCATAGGGGAAAGGTAC
>JASHRW010000122.1 GCA_030037065.1 Xanthobacteraceae bacterium | reverse complement strand
TGTTGGAAAACAGCATGTTGTCCATTTGCGTGACGGTTCGCGTGTAGCGATGTTCGACCAGCTCGCCGGGCACGAAATCCTCGAAATAAAGTCCACCGCGCTTGTGCCGCACGGCTGTCTGTTGTGTCATTTTGAGCCTCCGCACTCGTTAAGCTTCTATTTACCACAATTGTTAATGATCAGGACTGACCGATACCGCTGGTGGGAGCCGGCGGCAATCGGGAGGGGAGTTTGTTCTATGCTGGTCGATGCCAGCGGTTCAGCCGCGGTTTCGACGGTGGCTGGCGCCATTCGTCAGGCGTCTCAGGCCACCGGTACGAGCTTTTCGTATCTTTTGGCGACAGCGCAAGTCGAATCAGGCTTAAATCCCGGGGCGGGCGCATCGACTTCTTCGGCGCGAGGCCTGTTTCAATTCGTCGATCAAACGTGGCTCGGCACCATGAAGCAGTCCGGCAGCTCGCTCGGCTACGCGCGATATGCCGCCGCCATCACCAGAACCGCGTCTGGGCATTATCAGGTGAAGGATCCGGCGCTGCGCAGCCAAATTCTCAAATTGCGCAGCGATCCAACCGCCAATGCGGTCATGGCCGGCGCTTTCACTAAGGCCAATGCAAATTATCTAACTCAAAAACTCGGCCGCCCGCCGACTGATGGCGAGCTCTATATTGCGCATTTTCTGGGCGCTGGCGGCGCGGCACGGCTGATTTCGCTCGCGGCCAACAATCCAAATGCCAAAGCCACGCATTTTTTTGCAAACGCCGCGCACGCCAACCGGGGGATATTCTATGACCGGCGGACCGGCGGCGCACGCACGGTCGCCGAGGTGCGTGACGCGCTTACAGGCCGTTACGAGATCGCTCGGTCGCGGCCGGTAGTGCCGGCGGGGCCTGCACAGGCTGCGGGCTATGCCGCTCCCGCTGTTCAAATGGCACAGGCCGCAAATTACTCGACACGTCCCGTTTTCTCGCCTCTCTCCATTACGCCTGCTACACCGCCGCTCTCCATGCTGCCCGAAACTGCCGACATCGCTGGGGCAACGCCCGCTCCTCCACCGACACCGGTGGTGCCCGATACGGCAGGAATCACCAGCGCATTTGCCGCCGCAGCCCCGACTGGCAACAGCAGTGCATCCGCCGCCGCAGCTCCGGTGCGCCGCCAACCCGATTATCAGATGTTTCGCGGTCTTTTTTCCGACAGCACGCCAGCCAAGTCTCCCGTAGGTCATCTCTGGAGCGTGCCGGATTCGCAGGCGCCCAGTGCAGGAGCGTCACCTTCAGCCTCGGTCGCCTTTAACTTGCTCGACCTGTTCAAAGATCCTGTAGCTGGTTCGTAAGTTTTTCGTGCGGATCACAACCTACGGCGTTCCAGTTGTGCTTTTTGCATTAGCGTTTCGGCACCTCCATCAAGATTTATGGTGAACGCTTTATTAAGCCTGCATCCTTAGAGTCGCGTTGACTGACAAATACGGCTCTGCCCAAGCAATGATCGTCCGCCAGTTTCTCCAATGGGTCCGCAGCGCTCCCGCCGATGAGCGGGCGGAAGCAATCGGCGCGCTCGCGCGCTGCTATCTTTATTCTGAACTTTCCGCCGACGATCTAAAGGCCGCCGAAGGCGCGATGCTAATGCTGCTCGACGATCCCTGCTCGCTGGTGCGCCGGACACTCGCTGACGTGCTGGCGGCAAGTCCTGCGGCGCCGCCGGCCGTGATCTACGCCCTTGCCGCCGACCAGCCGCAGATCGCGGCGCCGGTGCTCGCGCTTTCGCCGCTCTTCGTCGACGCCGATTTGGTCGACGCGGTGGCGATGGGATGTCCTGCCGTGCAAGCGGCGATTGCCAGCCGCGCCGCACTGCCGCGCTCGGTGGCTGCGGCGATTGCCGAGGTCGGATCGCCGGAATCTTGTCTCGTCCTTTTGGAAAACCACGACGCCGACATCGCGCCGTTCTCGATCGACCGCATCGTCGAACGCCACGGCCACCTTGCCGCCATTCGCGAGCCGCTGTTGGCTCGTGAAGACGTTTCCGCCGCCACAAAGCACACCCTGGTCACCAAGCTGTCGGAGATGCTTGCCGGTTTCGTCGCTGGGCGGCGCTGGCTCGAAGCCGATCAGGCACTGCGGGTCGCGCGCGAGGCATGCGAGAAGGTGACGATCACGCTTGCGGCGGAATCGCCCGATGGCCAAATCCGACCGCTCGTTTCTCATCTCCGCGAGAGCGGACAGCTGACGGCAGGGCTGATATTGCGGGCGCTCTTGTCCGGCAACATTGTGATGTTCGAGGAGGCTTTGGCCGAGCTTGCCGACATGCCGGTCGCGCGCGTCTCGGGCCTCGTCAACGGTAGCGGCTTTGCGGGGTTGTGTGCGCTGCTTGAAAAAGCCGGGATGCCTGTTTCGACCTATCCGGCCTTCAAGGAGGCAATACAGGCAATGCGCGAGGGTGGCTTCGTCAGTGAGCCGGGCGGCGCTGCGCATCTAAAGCGGCGCATGATCGAACGTGTATTGACGCGCTGCGAGAGCGAAGAGTTCGGCGATCTCGCTCCGCTCATTACGTTGCTGCACCGCTTTGTCACCGAGGCGGCGCGCGAAGAGGCGCGGCTATTCTGTGATGACTTGGCGTTGGAGGAATTCGACGATCAACGATCGGAAGCAGCCTGAACAGCTTTCGGTCGGACTGAATCGCATTCGCCGCCCATTATCGGATCACGTCGCCGGGCCGGGAACCAGGGATGGGGCGAAAATGCTTTCCAGGTAATCCGGTCTATCGCTGTTTGCGTGCCTGAGAAATTCGTCGGTCACGTCGCGCAGGCGCGCCGTGAGCGCTCGTGCAGTTTCGGCAAGATCGGGGCGGCCGTGTTCGCGGGCGATGGCGCGTAGGGCATCGACGTGCTGGTCGACCAGCGAATGCGGGATATCTACCAGCTCCGGCGTGTGCTCGAGTAGTCGGCAAAGACTGTTGGCCACCCCGGCCAAGTCCGGATAGCCGAAGGTAGCGGCTTCGCCCTTGATGTCGTGCGCGGCGCGAAACAACTCGTCATGGGTCTTCTCGGTAAAGCCCTCGCGAGCGACTCTCTGGCGTGCGGCTTCCAGACGCTCGCATTCGGCATTCATCCAGGTACCGAATTCGCTCGATAGCTGCGACAGCGCCGCTTCTGCGCGCGCCACCGGATCGTCAGTGCCGTCTGCAACAGTCGCCAATACTTTGCGCAGCTCATGAGGGGGTGTGATCACCTCGTGGTCGGCGTAAGTGGCGACCGAGGGATTTGAGTCCTTGCGGTTGACCATTTTGTTCCTCGCCCCGCAGATCAGATTAGCGCTTTCGCCTTGTCGAGTAGTGGCTGCTGGCGGATCACTTCCGCCTTGCCGTCCTTGCGGCGCTCCGGCCCCACGTAGTTGGGATTGACGTTGCGCCGCCGGTCGGGCCCGAAATAGGTTCGCGTTTTGATGAACGGCCGCGGGTTGGCAACCACGTTGAGAATGCGCTCATAGAGAGCCTTGGCCGAAATAGGCTTGGCCAGGAATTCGGTGACGCCGGCATCGCGCGCGGTGACGATGCGCTTTTTTTCCGAATGGCCGGAAAGCATGATGATCGGCACGTAGGGATTGGAGTTGGCGCCGGGCTGACGGATCATCTGCGTCAATTCCAGGCCATCGAAGATAGGCATCACCCAGTCGACGAGTACGATATCCGGCATGTAATGGGTAAACGCTTCGAGCCCGGCGGCGCCGTCTTCAGCTTCGTAGACTTCGCGCGTGCCGAAACCGTGCAACAGCGTGCGCAGGATGCGCCGCATGTGTGCGTTATCGTCGATGACCAGAAAACGCAGGCGGTTGAAATCGATACGGACCATGCGCCGACGCTACGATTTTGCCGTTAAGGCGCGGTTAAGGATGTCGGCGCGAGCCACAGAGTACGGAAGGACGGCGAAAAAGCGACGCCAACTCTCCGCCGTCGTCCGTGCACGGCCGTCAGACGCCGAACTGCTCGCTTAAAATTCGCTCGTCCAGGCTGTGGCCTGGATCGAACAGCATGTGCATGGCGGCCGAATGGTCCATACGGATTTCGACCGAGCGGACCGAGCGCACCTCGTCGTGATCGGCTACTGCGGCGACCGGGCGCTTTTCCGCTTCGAGCACTTCGACGGACACGCGCGCCCGGTCGGGCAGGAGCGCGCCGCGCCAGCGCCGTGGCCGGAATGGGCTGATCGGCGTGAGCGCCAATAGCGGGGCATCGATCGGGATGATCGGCCCCTGCACAGAGAGATTGTACGCCGTCGATCCGGCCGGCGTCGCCAGCAGGATGCCGTCGGCGACGAGTTGCGCAAGCCGCTCCTTGCCGTCGATAAGGACGCGCAGCCGCGCGGCCTGATAGGTCTGGCGGAACAGCGACACCTCGTTGATGGCATGGTGGCGGTGTACGCGGCCGGCGGCGTCGCGCGCGCGCATCAACAACGGATGGATGACGGCAACGTGCGCCGCTTCGAGCCGTTCTTTCAGGCCCGCTTCGGCAAATTCGTTCATAAGAAACCCGACGGTGCCGCGATGCATGCCGTAGATCGGCTTGCCGGAATTCATGAACCGTTGCAGGGTTGCAAGCATGAGGCCATCGCCGCCGAGCGCGACGATGACGTCGGCAGTTTCCGGCCGGGCGTCGCCGTAGCGTTTCACGAGACGCCGTCGCGCCTGCTGCGCCTCCTCTACCGAACTGGCGACGAAGGCGATGCGCTTATAGCGTACTGCGGCGGGGTGTTTGGGCATCGAACTTGGGCTTGGCGACGTAGCGGCGCGGTGCCGCGGGAGACGAGCATGGAACGCGCTGTTTTCGTCTATACGACCTATCCATCGATTGTCGAGGCGGAACGTGCCGGGCGAGCGCTGGTCGAGCGACGGCTTGCGGCGTGCGTCAACATCTTGCCGGGCATGGTCTCGTTCTATTGGTGGCAGGGCAAAATCGATCGCGGCGACGAAGTGGTCATGATTATCAAAACGCGCGCCGCGCTGGCCGAGCCGGTGCGCGCGGCCGTCAAGGAGATGCACTCCTACACCATTCCGGCCATATTGGTCTTGCCGATCGAAAGCGTCGATCCCGACTACCACGCTTGGATCGTCGCGGAAGCAAAAGGGGAGGGGACAAATTAGTCCATTGCAGTCGCGCTCGCCGTATTCGCCGTGGACGCCGTGCCGCATCCGCGGCGCCCGGCAGATTTTCACAGCGCCTCGGTGAAAAAATCGCGCATCAGCATGTAGGATTTGCGGCAAAGTTTTTCGTCATACTGGGTGGCTGGCCCCTTGGCCGTAGGATCGCAGAACGAGTGCACGGCGGGCGGCCCGAACATCATGACCTGCCAGTCGACCCCGGCCTTGGTCAATTCATCCTCAAGCGCATCCATCATCGGCTTCGGTGTGACCGGATCGGCACGGCCGTGGATGGCCAGTACCCGGCCCTTGATGTTGCATGATGTGCCAGCAACAACTGGATTGGGATTGGTGACGTGGAATACGACGACCGCCTTGAAGTCGGCGCCCGCGCGCGCTTGCTCGAGCGTGTAGCCGCCGCCCGCGCAATAGCCGATTGCCGCCTTTTTGTCGGCATCGACGATGCCGAGTTTTTGCACTTCCGCCATGAGCACGTCGTAAGCCGCCGTCCCGCAAGACAGGGTAAACGGCAGGTCATTGTGAACAGCAAGCATGCCGGCGCGCAGTTCGTCCTGCGTCTTCGGCTTGCCGCCGTAACCTGTACCGAACATGTCGGCCATCAGCACCACATAATCCTTACCCGCGACGGCGCGCGCTTGGCCAATCGTATCGGCGCACACGCCCTTCCAATCGGGCTGCATGAAAATCGCCGGACGCCTTGCGGTCATGCTGTCGTCATAGACGATCATGCCCTCGAACGGCCTGCCGCCTACCTGATAGGGCACCTTCCTCTCGATCATGTTGCGTTCCTCTTGCTGACGCGAACCATCAGGCTGGGAATAACACGAGGACCGCTGGCGTTCATAGTCGACGGGCGCGCGCTGGCGCAGGAGGAGGGGATGCGGCTGCCATGTATTTTGCTCGCAGCGCTTGCGGTCGAGGTTGCGACTGAAGCGTCGGCCCACGCACAAAACTATCCCTGGTGCGCGAACTTCGCCGACGGCGCCGGAGTCAATTGCGGCTTCTCGACTTACGAACAGTGCATGGCGACGTCGCAAGGAAGCGGCGGCTTCTGCACGAAGAACAACCTGTACACGCCGTCCCGCGCCGCGGCGCCGGCACGCCGGCGGGCGCGCAAACATCGCTTGCGCAAGAACTTTTAAGTGTTGTTGCCGCTCGATGGGTTGGTGCCGGGTGAGAGGATTGAACTCCCGACCAACGGTTTACAAAACCGCTGCTCTACCGCTGAGCTAACCCGGCTTTCCCCCTGGTATTTATGGGCATTATTCGCTTCTGGCAATTCCGCGAATGTTTGTGCCGTGAAAAGCCGTTCATGCCTCGTGAGGCGGGTTCAC
>JASHRW010000121.1 GCA_030037065.1 Xanthobacteraceae bacterium | reverse complement strand
GTCGCGCGCAACCGCGATCGGCGAGCGCCTGTTCGCGCCGGAGGCGGCGGATTTGATTGCCGGCCTCATCGCGCGGGATGCGCCGTTCTATGACGCGACGATTTCCACGGACGCGGTCGACGGCATCAATAAGTTCGCGATGGCCAATGGGTTGCTCGCCGAACCGCTGTCGTACGATCGGCTGGTGGCATCGCGATTCGGGAATTTGTGGCAAGCGTAGCGGCGCATCTTAGGATGCCATCCCCCGCGAAGAGGAAATCCAATAATCAATGCGTGGGCCGCAACGCCGGGCCATACTGGATCGTCCGCATGCGCGGACGATGACAATGGAAATCACACCGACGCATGCGCGACGCCTGCCGTCGCCCGCAGCGCGTCGCCGGCAGCTTCATAAAAACTCGCGCCTTCCGGCAGAACGATCGAGGCCGAGCGCACCGCGTGCGTTGCCGGATCGATTCCATCGGGCGCCTCGCCCTTGGCCACGGCGAGCGCCGCTTTGCGTAAGCGCACCCGCGCCATGATCACGCCGTTGTCGGTCGAGACCAGGTTCTCCTTGCTGCGATCCTGGATCGGGCCGCAGCTTTCCTGAATCGCGGCGTCCTGCATGGCGATGCCTTTGACGCCGCAATACGATTTATGGTGCTTCTGTGCCACGCGGTCGATCATGTAGTCGTTGTCTTTGTTGACCACCGGGCGGAACGAGCCGGGAATGAGATTGACGTGAATACCGCCGCCGTTGCGCATTACCTCAAGTTCGTGCGCAGACAGCGGTCGCGACGGATGGTGGGTGAAACACCACGACATGCAGTTCTCGTCGTCGATCGGTACGAAAGCATGGCCGTTGAGCGCGTTGTCACCGTAGGGCGGAATCATGGTGTGGAACGGCATCACCCATTGGGTGATGCGCCAGTAAAGCTTTCCCGGCGTTGCCGGCCGGCGCACGCCGATCACCATGCCGCCCTTGTTCTCTATGACCTCAAAACGCACGGTGGTCTCGCGGGTGAATTCGGCGCCTTGGCCGACGTGGAGCGGATCGCTGCGCAGGTCGTGGCGGTGCAGGAACGAGACGTGCACCGAATCGATGCCGCCTTCGAGCGCCTGCAGCCAGTTGCATTCCTGCGTGCGCTTGCTGACGAAGCGGTGCGTGCCGGGCACCGTGGCCCATTCGAAATTCGGCTTGGGCGGCTTCTTCTCGGCGGGCCCCATATAGACCCAGATCACGTCGCCCATTTCGAGGCATGGATAGGACGCGAGCTTGATCTTCTTGCAGAAACCGCTCTCGACCGGTTCCGATGGAACCTCGATGCACTGGCCGGTGACGTCGTATTTCCAGCCATGATACGGGCAGCGCAGTCCGTGCTCCTCATTGCGCCCGAACCACAGCGAAACGCCGCGATGGGCGCAGAATTCGTCCATCACGCCGACGCGGCCGGCGGTGTCGCGAAAGGCGATCAGCCGCTCGCCGAGCAATTTCACGCGCACCGGCGGGCAGTCCGGCTCCGGGATTTCGGACGACAGCAGCGCCGGAATCCAATAGCGCCGCATCAGCGCGCCCATCGGCGTGCCGGGGACGGTGAACGTGAGAAATTCGTTCTGCTCGCGTGTGGTCATTCGCTGTTCTCGTTGTTCGGAATGTGCCGCGAGTTTACATCATTCGCGGCGTGGCGCGTAGGGGCGACCCTTGTGGGCGTCCTCTTGATCGCGCGGGCATTGGGCGGTCACGAGAGCCGCCCCTACGGATCGCCACGCGCTATAATTATGATAACGTCCGGTAAACGGAACCGACGCCATGACCAAAACGCTCGTCCGCAACCACTCGCATTGGGGCGCCTTTCTGGCCGAAGTCGAGGATGGGCGCGTCGTCGGCGTGCGGCCGTTCGAGCACGATCCCGATCCTTCGCCGATCATCGAGGCGCTGCCCGATGCGGTCCATTCCAAGACGCGTATCGCGCAGCCGTTCGTGCGCGAGGGATGGCTGAAAGATGGCCCACGCTCCGGGCAGGGCCGCGGCCGCGAGCCGTTCGTGCCGGTGTCGTGGGAGCGCGCGCTTGATCTCGTTGCCGACGAACTCACCCGCGTCAAACGCGATTACGGTCATGCCGCCATCATGGCCGGTTCGCAAGGCTGGGGCTCGGCGGGGATTTTTCACGAAGCGCGCGGACAACTGCGCCGCTGCATGGCGCTGTTCGGCGGCTTCATCGACCAGACGTCGAATTACAGCTTCGGTACTGCGCTGGTGTTTCTGCCGCACGTGCTGGGCAGCGCCCAGGCGGTGACCGGGCCGCTCACCTCATGGTCCTCGATCGCGCATCACGGCAAACTGATGGTGCTGTTCGGCGGCGCCAATACCAAGAACATGCAGGTGGCGAAGGGCGGCTGCGGGGCGCACTCGACCTCATCGTACCTCGCCGACCTCGCCCGCGCCGGCGTCCGCGTCGTCAACATCAGCCCGATCCGAGAGGATGGACCGACAAGCGTCGCGCCGGAATGGATTTCAATCCGGCCCGGCACAGACACCGCAATGCTGCTGGCGCTGAGCCATACGCTGATCGTGAATGGCCTGCATGATCGTGAATTTCTCGCCCGCTACTGTAGCGGCTTCGATCAGGTACAGACGTACCTCACGGGCGAGAGCGACGGCCGGCCGAAGGATGCCGACTGGGCCGCGTCGATCACGGGCGTCGATGCTGACGTGATTCGCACGCTGGCGCGCGACACGGCGGCGACGCGCACGATGGTCGCCGCCTCGTGGTCGTTGCAGCGCGCCGATCACGGCGAGCAGCCGTATTGGGCGGTAATCCTGCTCGCCGCGTGCCTCGGCCAGATCGGGCTGCCCGGCGGCGGCTTTGGCTTCGGCTACGGTTCTACGATGGGCATCGCCGAGCCGCCGGCGGCGTTCCGCACCCCTGGCATGGAGGTCGCCGCCAATCCGCTCAACCGCGCCATCCCGGCGGCGCGGATCGCGCAGTGTCTGCTGCATCCAGGCGAGCCCTATGACTTCAACGGTCGCCGCAGCGCCTATCCCGACATCAAGCTCGTTTACTGGGCGGGCGGCAATCCGTTCCATCATCATCAGGACATCAATCAGCTGCGCGCGGCCTTCCGCCGGCCGCAGACCGTCGTCGTGCATGAGCCGTGGTGGACGGCGACGGCGCGCCACGCCGACATCGTATTGCCGGCGACCAGCACGCTTGAACGCAACGACATGGGCTGTGCGCAGCGCGACCGCTTCGTCATCGCCATGCAGAAGGCGATCGAGCCGGTGGGCGAGGCGCGCAACGACTACGACATCTTCACGGCGCTGGCGCAACGGCTCGGCTTTGAAAGCAAATTCACCCAAGGCCGCGACGAGAGCGCGTGGCTGCGGCATCTCTATGATTCATGGCGGGCGAGCGTGCGCACCAATCAGGCGGCAATTCCCGATTTCGATAATTTCTGGAGCGACGGATTTTTGGAAATTCCGCGGGGCGCCGACGAATATGTGATGTTCGAGAAATTCCGCGCCGATCCCGCCGCCAACAAGCTTACGACGCCATCGGGCCGCATCGAGCTGTTCTCGCAAAGGATCGCCGGCTTCGGCTATGACAATTGTCCGCCGCATGCGACCTGGATCGAGCCGTCGGAGTGGGTCGGCGGTGCGGTGGCGCAGTCCTATCCGCTGCATCTCGTCTCCAGCCAGCCGCGCCACAAGCTGCACAGCCAGATGGATGCCGGTCCGATCAGCGCGCGCGGCAAGATCGACAGCCGCGAGGCGGTGGCGATGAATCCGGATGATGCGCGGCGACGCGGCATCAAGGACGGCGACGTGGTGCGCATCCATAACGCGCGCGGCGCGTGCCTGGCCGGTGCAGTCATCACCGATACGATTTCGCCGGGTGTGGCCAAGCTGTCGTGCGGCGCCTGGTACGATCCGGTCGGCGCCGAAGACGGCGCGGTATGTGCGCACGGCAACGCCAACGTGCTGACTCATGATCGCGGCACTTCAAAGCTGAGTCAGGGGCCGTCAACCGGCACCAACATGGTCGAGATCGAGCGCTGGAGCGGGCCGCTGCCGCCGGTGCGGGCCTTCGAGCCGCCCGAAATAGCGGCTATGGCATAAGCGGGCGAAGCTGAACGCGTCCACGCAGTGCTGTCTGACGCCTCGTATTGCGCAAACAGGGCGCGTTCGATGGAACTTTGCGCCGGGTACGGCGTTTTGCCTTTCGGTGACAGTGAGGCTGAACCATGCAATGTGCGTTCTGCGGCAGACCCTTGAAGATCAATTCGGCGTGGAAAGGCGCGAGCAATCGCTTCTACTGCGGAGAGTTTTGCGCCGACTCCGAAATGCCCGAAGCGGCTCGCGACCAGGTCCCGTTCACGCTCCTTCAATACCATCTGCATCGGCCGTACGAGCGGTTGGAGCGCCTCCTTCCCTATATGCGCCGGTCCTCCCGTCAGGCGGCGTAGGCCGCCTGCGGCCTCAAGTTTTATCGCAAGAGTCGCGCAGCGCAAAAAATCACGTCAGCACCCGCACCGGCTTGCCGTCCAGGAAGCCTCGGATGTCCTCGACCACCCCGGCAAAATAGCCGCGGTAATTCTGCTCGGAGACATAGCCGAGGTGCGGCGTGAGCACGACATTGTCCATCTTGCGCAAGGGATGATCGAGCGGCAGCGGCTCGACATCGAACACGTCAAGCCCGGCGCCCGCGATTCTCCTTTCGCGTAGCGCGGCGAGCATTGCCGGCTCGTCAACGATCGGGCCGCGCGAAGTGTTGATGAGATAGGCGGAGGGCTTCATCAGGCCGAATTCGTGGGCACCAACGATGCCGCGCGAACGCGGCGACAGTACGACGTGAATGGTGATGAAATCGGACTGGCGGAACAAGTCGTCCTTCCCGACATAGCCGACGCCTGCGGCCTCGCATTTTTCGGGCGTGAGATTCTGGCTCCAGGCGATCACCTTCATGCCGAACGCTTTGGCGATAGTCGCGGTCCGCTGGCCCAGATTGCCGAGTCCGAGCACGCCGAGCGTCATGCCTTCCAGATCCGGGCCGATGGTGCTCTGCCACGTCGCGCCGGCATGAAGCCGCGCATTCTCGTGGCCGATGTGGCGCGTCAGCTCGAGCATCAGGCCGATAGCGACGCCCGAGGTCGGCCGGCCGAACGAGCCGGTACCACACAGCGTGACGCCGCGCGCCTTGGCCGCCTCGCTATCGATCGAGGCGTTGCGCATGCCGGTGGTGATGAGCAGTTTCAGGTTGGGCAGCGCCTCGATCACAGCCCGCGGAAAGGCGGTGCGTTCGCGCATGGCGACGATGATCGCGAAATCTTTCAGGGCCGCAATGACGTTGGCGGAGCCGCCGAGATGCGCGTTGAAGACCTTGATGTCGAGATCGGCTTTGACCTTCGACCAATCGGCGCTTTTGAGCGCGACGTTCTGATAATCGTCGAGAATTGCGCAACGAACCGCCATGACACTTCCACCCCGGTTGCAAATCCAGGGTGCTTCTACGGCATGGCGGCGAGGAAAAGAAGTAGTTCGCCGTAGCGGCCGGATCGGAAGCCTAGGCGGGGCGCTCCGCGGTCTCAGGCAGCTGCGGACGCGCCGTGCGGGCCGTCGGCATGGTCTTGGGCGCCAGGTTCCCATACTTGGCGCGCCATTTGGGGCCGGGTCCACGCATGTAGTGCAAATCCGGCCGGTAGGCCGTTCCGCCCTCGCCGAAGCTGCGCTGCAGTTCACGAATTGCCTTGGTAAAGCTCCGCCACATCAAACGCTCCCGTTGGCCTTGATCGCCGGTTGGGCCCTTCTGGGACTTTCGCTCCCGATATACGCGTTCCATTTTCAAACGCGCGTTTGACAACAATTGTCGGGCAGAAATCATTAAAATTTGGTGCGATTTAGGCGGCCCAAAGTTCCCTTGTGGCGTTAGCGTTGAGGAACCTTTACCGCGATCGCACACCGGAGCGGATGGCCCGGCCGACGATTCGGTATTTCGCGGATAGGATTGGCGGCGGCCCGTTCAGCCGGCCTGGGCCTGACGCGGTTCCGCAGCGCGGTCTTCGCGCGGCGGCGCCGTCTCGCCAGGCCGGTCTTGCGCGGCCAAAACCTTGCCCAGCACCTCGGCGGCTTCTCTGGTCCAGCGATGGTCGGGGCCGTAGGCGTTGCGGTGAATGTTGAGCGCCTGCGTAGCTTCCTGACGAGCTTCGTCGAGCCGCCCCATTTTCAGATGGAGTTCCGCAAGACTGCTCAGGATGAAAGCCATGCGGTGATGCTCGTTGCCGAGCGCCTGGGACAGATGGACCATCGCCTCGCGATAGAGCGCTTCGGCCTCGGGATAGCGGCCGGTGTCGCGCAGCAAAGTGGCGAGGTCGCTGACCCAGTCGCAGACCAGGATGTCGCTACGGCCGAGCTTTGCCTCGCCGATAGCGATCGCTTCGCGATACAGTGTCTCTGCCTCAGCAGGGCGCCCGGTCTCGTGGTAAAGCATGGCCAATTTGTGCAGACGGGCGGCAACCCTTTCGTGCTGGCGGCCGTAGGCTTTGATCGAAGTGCTGATCGCCTCCAGATAGTACCCCTCCGCTTCGGCGTATTGGCCGGTCTTCATCAAGGCGTAAGCGAGATTGCTGACGCGGGTGGCGACCTTTGGATCTTCGCGGCCGGTCGCCTTCACGCCGATCGAGATCGATTCGAAGTATTTGGCCTTGGCCTCCTCATAGCGGCCGGAATTCAAGTACACATTGCCGAAATTGTTGAGCCAGCCGCCGACATCGGCGTGCTCGCGCCCAAGCAGTCGCTGGCCGATCTCCACCGTCTCCTTGAACAGCGCCTCCGCGTCGGCGAAGGCGCCGCGGCCGAGCAGATAATTCGCAGCGCCGTCGAGCACGACCGCCAGCTCCCGGCTTTCGAAACCGGCGCGAAGCGCCTCTTCGCGCAGGCTCAACGCGTGCGGCAAGAGCTGTTTGCATCGCGGCCAACATTTCGGATCGCTGTAGCTTTTATCGGGGAAAGCCGCCGCGAGGCGCCCGACAGCAAGGCCGAGGGCGTCGTTCACTTTGCCGGCGGCGCGCAAGCGCTGATGCAACGCCGCGCGCACCAAGCGGTGCACTGAGATGGGGGGACTATCGTCCGCTTCCGGATCTGCGTCTTCGTATTTGATGAGCGAGGAGCGGTGCAACGCACCTAACGCTTCGTCTCGGTCGTCTTCGGTCAGCACCGAATCGTCTATCAGGTCGTGTGGGATTTGTTCCGGCGCCAGCATGCTCAAGAAGTCGAAAAGCTTGGCCGCTGCTGGACATTCGCCGATGACCCGCTCGATGGCGAGATTGAAGGTTGCCGCAACGCTTTCTGGATATCTGGCATCCTTGGGCGCCTTGGCGATCAAATCGTCGGCGCGGTCGGCATAACGGTTGAAAGCGATGCCGGTATCCGAGATATACGCGCCGGCCTGCTCGATCGCGAGTGGCAGATAGCCCAGCGTTTTCGCCAAGCGCACGACACTTTCGCCGCTCGGCCGGCCGGTGAGCTTGAGCAGAAGCTGGATGGCCTCAAGCGGCTCGAATTCGCCGAGCGGCATCGGCGTTGCCCAACCGGTCCAATTGCGCGAGCGTGTGGTGATGAGGACATGCGCGCCGGCGCTGGGAATGAGGCCACGCACCTCTTCGGGACGGGCGACGTTGTCGTACACGAGCAGCCACGGTTTGCGGCTCGTTGCGAGTCGCGCCAGCGCCGCCTTGACCAACTCCTCATGGTCGGGGTCCTTTTCGCCGGCGCGACGAGGTTCGGCTTCGCCGCTGTATTCATGGGGATCGAGAACGCTGGCGAGTTCGGCAAGATTGTCCAGCAGGACCGCCCGGCTGCCGGCCGGCGCCCACCAAACTCCGGCGTAATCCTGCGCGTGGCCATGGGCATATTCGGCGGCAAGGGATGTCTTGCCACTGCCCCCCAGTCCCTGGATGGCAAGCGGGGGCAGCGCCGCCGGATGGTCCGTGCCGTTGAAGGCATCATGAATCGCTTGCAATTGCTTGGCGCGGCCGACAAACGTAGGGTTTCGCGCCGGCACGCCACGGAAAGTCGGCGGTCTGGTATGAACATCCGCGTTGCGCCTGCCGCCGACCGCTGCCAGAATCAGTTCCCGGCGCTTGTCGGGATTTTTCACGTTGACTAGATCTGCATAGACGCGAGCGGCGAACAGCCCGGTCGGCTCAACCTCTTCGACGCGGATCGGGATAAGCCGTCTGGCGCCGTTCGACTTGCTGCTCGCGGCAAGGAAATTCGACCATTCCTCAAGCGTATACGGTGAGTGGATGTAATCTTCCGTCAGGATGGCGATGAAATGCCGGCATTGGGCCAGTCTGGTGTGGATTTCGGCAATGAAATTTTGTGAGATTTCTATCCCGTCATCTTGCATGAACACGGTGTAGCCGGCCGCGCGCAGGGTGCTCGCGATCTCGGCCGCCGCGCCGCTGGCCGTGCCGCGACGCGAAATAAAGAAATCGAATTTTTCCGGCCCGGCCGGCATACCCGCCACCCATAAAACTCCCATCCAAAACAAGTATATCGGTAACAGTTTGTCGCGACAATCGATGGATTGGTTCGGCCAATGCTCTTGAGTTTGGCGCGGTCGGTCCCTAAATCACCGGCGATTCCCCGAACCTAGCGCCTTGCTCTGTGGCAGCAGCCGGTGCATTTGCCGAAACTGCAGCGGCGAGGGCTGCTTAAATTGGATTGAGGTATGGCCCGCCAATTCATCTATCACATGCAGGGTCTGTCCAAGACCTATCCGGGCAACCGTAAAGTCCTGGAGAACATCAATCTGTCGTTCTATCCGGACGCCAAGATCGGCGTGCTCGGCGTCAACGGGGCCGGCAAGTCGACGCTTTTGCGCATCATGGCCGGCCTCGACACCGAGTTCACCGGCGAGGCCTGGGCGGCCGAGGGCGCCCGCGTCGGCTACCTGCCGCAGGAGCCGCAGCTCGATGCGGCGAAATCGGTGCGCGACAACGTCATGGATGGCGTGGCGCCGCAAAAGGCGATCCTCGACCGCTATAACGAACTCGCGGTCAATTACTCCGACGAGACCGCTGACGAGATGACAAAGCTGCAGGACGAGATCGAGGCCAAGGGGCTGTGGGATCTCGATTCCAAGGTCGATCAGGCGATGGATGCGCTGCGTTGCCCGCCCGATACCGCGGATGTGACGTCGCTCTCGGGCGGCGAGCGGCGCCGCGTAGCGTTGTGCCGTCTTCTCCTCGAACAGCCCGATCTCCTGCTGCTCGACGAGCCGACCAACCACCTCGACGCCGAGTCGGTGCTGTGGCTGGAAGGGCACCTGCGCAATTATCCGGGCGCCATCCTGATCGTCACCCACGACCGCTATTTCCTCGACAACGTCACGGGGTGGATTCTCGAGCTCGACCGCGGCCGCGGCATTCCCTACGAGGGCAATTACTCGTCGTGGCTCGGGCAAAAGCAGAAGCGGCTCGAACAAGAAGGCCGCGAGGAGGAAGCGCACCAGCGCGCGCTGGCGCGCGAGCAGGAATGGATCGCCGCTTCGGCGCGTGCCCGCCAGGCTAAATCCAAGGCGCGCTACGAGCGCTACGAGGATTTGCTGAAGAAGGCCGGCGAGAAGCAAGTGCAGACCGCCCAGATCGTCATTCCGGTCGCCGAGCGGCTCGGCCAGAACGTCATCGACTTCGACAATCTGCGCAAAGGCTTCGGCAACAATCTGTTGATCAACGACCTTTCCTTCAAGCTGCCGCCTGGCGGCATCGTCGGCATCATCGGGCCGAACGGCGCCGGCAAGACGACGCTGTTCCGCATGATCACCGAGCAGGAAACGCCCGATAACGGCACGATCGAGATCGGTGAGTCGGTGCATCTCGGCTATGTCGATCAGTCACGCGATTCGCTCGACGGCAAGAAGACGGTGTGGGAGGAAATTTCCGGCGGTCTTGACCAGCTTCAGCTCGGCAAGCGCGAGGTCAACTCGCGCGCCTATTGCGCCGCCTTCAATTTCAAGGGCGCCGACCAGCAGAAGAAGGTCGCCTCGCTGTCCGGCGGTGAGCGCAACCGGGTACATCTCGCCAAGATGCTCAAATCCGGCGCCAATGTGCTGTTGCTCGACGAGCCGACCAACGATCTCGATGTCGACACTTTGCGCGCGCTCGAAGAGGCGCTGGAGGATTTCGCCGGCTGCGCCGTGATCATTTCCCACGACCGCTGGTTTTTGGACCGCATCGCCACCCACATCCTCGCCTTCGAGGGCGACAGCCACGTCGAATGGTTCGAGGGCAATTTCCAGGACTACGAGAAAGATAAGATGCGGCGGCTGGGTACCGAGACGGTGATCCCGCAGCGGATCAAGTACAAAAAATTCGCGCGCTGAGCATCGCTTGGCGGGACAGCCTTCGCACCTCGCCGGGGTGCGGCGTTTGCCTTGAGAAGGCATGCCTGAAAAAATTGGTTTAATTTCCTTGGGTCGATGCCTATATCCAGAAGGAACGGTTTTTATTAAGCAGACAACTGCGTTAACTTCGATTCGGTTCAAAGGAGACGATATTGGCTACGAAAGCTAGCGAGGCCCGGTCGAGCGAAGCCCATGCCCGTGCCGAGGCAAGTTTCAGGAAAGAAGAGCGCGCCAAGGATGGCGCCAAGGCGATGATGGAATATCAGGCCAACGGCAGGGCCGTTCGTGAGAAAATGGCGCGATTAAAGGCGCTTCGATTGGCCAAAGAGGCCGCCGACAAAGAGCGGGAACTCGCCGGCAAGCCGGCGCAAGGCAGGCGCTCACGCGCAGGCAATTGACGCTGCAGCGGAATTTCGCCGCGCGCGCCTTGAATCGAACACAGCTCCGGTCTATATGATGGCGGCGACCTTGATAGGTTCGCTGGCGAGCCGCGTGTGCGGACACCGTTAAACGGCTTCTGGCTCGCACTTTTTTGTCCATTGACAGCCCAGATCGCGCGGGGGTGTCCCGTTTCACCCGCAAGGCAGAGGCTGCAGCGCATGGCGCAGCGGCCGCTTCGACGCGCACAACAGAAAGCTTATTCTTTGACCGAATTTCACGACTTTAAACTTAACGACGCCATCACGCGTGCACTCGCAGAAGAGAAATACCTTACCCCGACACCGATCCAAACGCAGACGATCCCGACCGTGATGTCGGGCCGCGACGTAATCGGAATCGCCCAGACCGGAACCGGCAAAACCGCAGCATTCGCGCTGCCGATCCTGCATCGTCTCGCCGCCAACACGCGGCAGTCCGAGCGCAAGACCTGCCGCGTCCTGGTTCTCAGCCCGACACGCGAGTTGTCCGCCCAAATCCTCGACAGCTTTCGTGCCTACGGCCGCCATCTGCGCATCCGGAGCGCGCTCGCAATCGGCGGCGTGTCCATGGGCGGGCAGGTCCGCTCGCTGCTCAACGGCGTGGATGTCGTCGTCGCGACGCCGGGCCGGCTCCTCGATCTCGTCAAAGGCAATGCGCTCCGCCTCGGCGAGGTTGAATGTTTCGTGCTTGACGAGGCTGACCGCATGCTCGACATGGGCTTCATCCATGACATTCGCAAAATCGTGGCGAAGCTTCCGGCGAAACGGCAGACGCTGATGTTTTCCGCGACGATGCCGCGCGCCATATCCGAACTCGCCGCGCAGATGCTGCACGACCCGATCAAGGTTGCGGTGACACCGGAAGCCACGACCGTCGAACGCGTCGAGCAGCGCATCATCCATGTCGATCGCGGCGCCAAGCCGGCAATCCTCATCGATCTGTTGAAGCGCGAAGCCATCGAGCGCGCACTGATCTTCACCCGGACCAAGCACGGCGCTGATAAAGTGGTGCGCGGGCTGCTCCGCGCCGGCATGACTGCCGAAGCAATTCACGGCAACAAATCTCAAGGTCAGCGCGAGCGTGTGCTCGCGGCGTTTCGCCAAGGCAAGGTCAGAACGCTGGTGGCGACCGATATTGCGGCGCGCGGCATCGACGTCGACGGCATCAGCCACGTGATAAATTTCGACCTGCCGAATGTGCCGGAAACCTACGTGCATCGCATCGGCCGCACCGCGCGCGCCGGCGCGGCGGGCGTGGCGATCTCGCTGTGCGACGCGGAGGAGGCGGCATTCCTGCGCGATATTGAAAAGCTTATCCGCATGACCATTGCGGGGAGCGACAACCGAATTCATTCCCGGCGGACCGAACTGCCGGCCGGAAAGACAAACTCCGCTCGCTCGGCCGCCACTGCGCCTGGCAAGGAGCGCCATTGGCACACCCGTAAAGAGGCGCGCGGCATGCAGCGTCACGACCAGCCGAAATACGATCAGCCAAGGCACGACAAGCCAAAACACGATCAGTCAAATGATGCCGGCATCGCCTCCGTCGGCTTCCTCCATCGCAATGTCCGTCCGGGTCGCGACAGCGCTTCACGTGTCGCGCGGCGGATCGATCCTTCGAAAGGAACACAACGTGCCTAAGGAAGAACTCCTGCAATTCGACGGTCTCGTCACCGAAATCCTGCCCGACGCGCGCTATCGCGTTCAGCTCGATAATGGGCACGCGGTCGTAGCCTATACGGCCGGACGGATGAAAAAGAACCGCATCAAAACACTCGCCGGCGATCGGGTGACGATCGAAATTTCGCCGTACGACCTTGAGAAAGGGCGCTTGATTTTTCGCCACAAGGACGAACGCGCCGGGACGGTGAACCGCCCGCCGCAGCGCCAGCAATTCCGCCGGAGGTGATTGCCATGTCCGAAGATGAGTCTACAAACGCCGATACCGTCGCGGGAAGCGGCGATCCATCGATGCGAATCTTCATCTTCAAATCCGAGGCAAGCCCAGATCTGCGCGCCTTCGGTGGCGATCTGATCGGTAGCCGGCTGCCAAAGCAGTTCAAGCCCTGGCGCGCGGTGGGCGCTATCGGGCCGAACCAGAATCCGCCGCACAATTTCTCCCGTGACGCGATCGAATGTGCGATAAGGGACAACGGCTTTCAACTTTGGCGGCTGAGCAAGAAAGCCGCGGACAAAGATTGAGGCGATCGCGGCTAGTTGCGGCCCGCGCATTCCGCTCGGCATGAGGAATATCTGCGATGTCGGATGCCATCCATAAGTTCAAGGTTGGACAGACCGTCGATCTGATCCACTCGACTTTTCGATCTGCTGCCAGAGGTAGCTACCAAATCGTCGGTCTGCGGCCGGCGGAGGACGGTAATACGCAATATCGGATCAAGAGCAGAAGCGAGGCCCACGAGCGCGTGGTTTCGGAAAACGATCTGATTCTCACGACGAACGTGAAATTTGATTGATCGGTCCGGAGCACCGGCGGCGTGGATCATGCTGAATTTCCCAAATCAAAGTCGAGTATTTGATCCGACCCGGCGTGCCGTCCACTTCTGGGGACATGACAGCGCGATGGAATGGTCCTTCTTCGTTACCGAAGAAGCGCTCAAGCGCCTGCAGCCCAACGGGCCGCGAGACGAGGAGGGGCTGCTTTTGGCGTTTGATAGAAATCGGAGCGCGATCTACACGGCGGCAATGAAGGCCTTCAGGCGAGAGCGTAAAGGCTCTTACGAGCTTGGGGAGATCGATTTCTAAGGCCGCGCCCCGCCCAGTCCGGCTGGTTCATATGGCGGCGGAATTTCGGCTATCGAAAATTCCCAGACGCTTTTGCGCCTCAATAGGCATATCGGGAACAAAAATGACGCGGCCCATGAACGTCGCCCAGGGCTTTTCCGCGATCGGCTGAAGGTGGGCAAAGTTCCAAAATTGGCGCTCGTTCATCTCGATCTCGGTGACCTCGTTGTCGAGCACCCAGCTTCGCAGCATGGTGAGGCGGCTTCGTTCGGGATCATTGAACATCGTGTTCGGCAAAGCCTTCCTCATAAATATATTCCTTTGCTGGCGCCGCTGTCCCAAAGCGGCCGGCACGATCAGTTACGGGATGACTTTTCTTCGAATTGTCATCCCATCCCAACTTAGTCGTCGGAGCATCATCTTTTCCGAGAGGTGGCCGCCACTTTCGGAATCATGCTTTAAGATCATTTCCTGCCGCCGGCATCCTTTCCGGCAAGTCGAATCGGCGTAAGCGACGAGGCTGCCGCAGCGGCTTTTTTCTTGTTCTTGTCCGCTTTCGGTTTCTTCTTTTCGCGAGTACTTCGCAATTGGCCTTTTGCCATTTCATCCTCGCTGGTGTGCTAGGTGAATCGAAGTTTTGTGGTGGGGTTCGCTAGCTTTCGCCGGCAAGCCGTTTGAAGTCGGCAAGTACAGCTGCGACAAGCTTTTGTCTGCGCGGATCCTGCCCGGTCGGTGCCGCCGCAAAGAGATTGAGAAGGTAGCGCGCCTTCTCGGCGGCTTGGTGCCAATTTTCTGCCGGCGACGCGATTAGCTGCGTCTCCAATTCTTCCTGCCGCCGGCGCAACGCCTGTTCGCTGGCTTCCACTTCAGCCATCATCCGACGAGCGTCCGTCGCCTTCTGCGCCGCCATCCCGCGATGCTGGTCGAGGTCGATCGTTTTGTCGGTCACGATTTATCCGCTGCGCCGGGTCAACGGATATTTGGCGCTTTCGTACAATCGGCGGATTCCATCGCTGTTGAAGCGTTGCTCGTCGACTTCGAGACAGGCGCCGGCAAGAAGCTCCGCCGAAGTCTCTTCCATGGCGAAGCGGATGGCCTGGGCGGCGTGCGTGAAACGCTTGTATCCCAGCGGTTGACGCCTCGGGGCCCGCTTTCGCGTGCCGAACAGCTCGGCCGAGGCATTGTAATCAAATTCGGCCATCGGCAGAGGGATCTCAATAAGGAGACTAAAATTTGCCCGAATGCGCATCATTCAAGCGGCCCCAGCAATATAGGCGCGAAAAGCGGAAAAGCCAATCCGGTTGGACAGATTTTCTCGGCAGCCGTCAAAAACGAACGGTGTCGCACGTGGACGCTCGATGCCGCAGCCTGTAAGGTAGCTGACGGACAATGGAGCGATTCGGCTTTATAAGCTCAAAGTCGATCTTATGAGCTCAGGAGAGGTTCTCTCCGCACGAATCGCCATCGAGTTCCGTTAACGGTGCATGAAATCGGTGGTGCTGCGGTACCCGCCTCCGCTCTTGTGCGGATTCGCTCATCTTAAGATAGACGCATTTATGCGTCACAGTTTTCAGCCAAGCACGGAGAAGATTTTGGACGACCAACCGAACGGCGACGCTGCCACTATCGATATTCGGCGCCTGACACAGGCACTCGCCCGCTACCGCGAACCGCATCCCGGGCGCAGCGCCTTCGAGATCCTGATCACGGCGGTTCCGCTTGTTCTCTTGTGGGTATCGATGTGGTTCGTCCTCCACTTCGGCTATGGGCTTTATTTGTTGCTGGCCGTGCCGGCCGCGGGCTTTCTAGTTCGCTTATTCATGATCCAGCACGATTGCGGTCACGGCGCTTTCTTTCGGCATCGGCTTGTTAACGACTGGGTCGGCCGCGCCATCGGCGTCCTGACATTGACGCCGTACGATTTCTGGCGACGGACCCACGCCATGCACCACGCGACTTCGGGCAACCTCGACCGCCGTGGCATGGGTGATGTCGATACGCTCACCGTCGACGAATATTTGTCGCGATCGCGCTGGGGTCGACTTCGCTATCGGCTCTACCGTCACCCGCTGGTGATGTTCGGCGCCGGCCCCGCTTATCTGTTTATCCTGCAGCATCGTCTGCCGGTCGGCCTGATGCGCAGCGGCTGGCGGCCTTGGCTCAGCACCATGGCGACGAACGTCGTTATTTGTCTGCTCGCGGCCGGCACGATTTGGGCCGTCGGCATCGTACCGTTCCTGCTCGTGCAGCTGCCCATCGTGCTGATCGGCGCTTCGGTCGGGGTCTGGCTCTTCTATGTGCAGCATCAGTTCGAGGATACGTTCTGGGAGCGCAACAGGGCCTGGAATGTGCAGACGGCCGGGCTGCAGGGCAGTTCGCACTACGACCTTCCGCCTGTCTTGCGCTGGTTCACCGCCAATATCGGCATTCACCACGTGCACCATCTCTGCAGCCGGATTCCGTATTACCGGCTGCCGCGGGTGCTGCGCCAGCACCCGCAGCTCGCGACGCTCGGCCGACTGACGCTGGCGCAGAGCGTTGCGTGCGTGCGTCTGGTGCTTTGGGATGAAGCAACGCGCCGGCTTATCAGCTTTCGCGAACTGCGCGCTTCGCTGCGGTCTGGGCTGGTACCGCAGGCGTCCGGCGTCACCTGACCCGAGCCTGATCGGGGCGGATTGTTCGCTCGCTGGGCGAGTCGCTATCTTGCAGCAAGTGCTTCGGCGTCATCGCTATTACCCGCTGCCTTGCAAATGCCGTGAATCCATCCTACTTACAGCAATCGACATTTGGCCGGACAATCGGGCCGTTTCGCCTTCGCTGAATGCAGGCGCACGTTCAGACCCTCCAAACATCGACGAATCGAGCGTCAAGGTGCACGCCGTGCGTCTTGGCCTCACGTGCACATCGCTCAACGAAAGGATTTTTCCATGACCACGGGCACCGTAAAGTTCTACAACGACCAGAAAGGTTTCGGCTTCATTCAACCGGATGACGGCGGCAAGGACGTATTCGTTCACGCCACCGCACTCGAGCGCGCCGGATTGCGCGGACTGGCTGAAGGCCAAAAGGTTTCCTTCGATACGCAGGAAGACCGCCGCACCGGCAAGATCGCCGTCAGCTCCATCCAGATGGTGTAACCTTAAAGACTATTGCCCTTGCGGAATGAGAATCGAAACCGCTCCCAAACGGGGGCGGTTTTTTTCTG
>JASHRW010000120.1 GCA_030037065.1 Xanthobacteraceae bacterium | reverse complement strand
ATATAACAATTCGACTCAGGTTATCGTTGATGGTCAAGTCCTGGTTACCGACTTTCGCAGACCGTGGCATTTAGGCATACCCTCCGAATTTGAGATATTCATCCTTGAAGTGCCGCGAGAGAGACTTTTTGGCCGCATTGGTACCCGAAAAATTGATGTGCCGGTAACGCCGGTCGCAACTCCAACTCAAAGTCTCGTAGCCACTTTTATGCGCTCAGTTTCCGAGAGATTTCATTCGCTTCAAAATTGTGACTTAGCTTCAGTAGAAGCTGCTCTTATCGAATTACTGGTTGACGATCTACTGTCGCACCAGACTAAGGAACGGCAACAAGCAACGCGGACGCAAGCAGGACACATTCATAGAGTTCATGCTGCCATCGAAGCACATTTGCGGGATCCGGAATTTTCAATCAGCCACGTATCATCTCAGGAAGGGTTATCGACCCGATATGTACAAAGGCTTTTTGAACGTCAGAATGTCACCTTCTCGAGCTACCTCAGAAAACGGCGCTTAGAGAGATGCCGGCTCGACTTGATCGACCCAAAGCAAAATGGTTCGAGTATTTCAGAGATAGCATTTCGGTGGGGATTTCGTGACCTAGCAACGTTTAGTCGAGCATTCAGTTTCGAGTATGGAATGTCTCCACGGGAACTGCGGAAATCGATTGCGGCGTCCGATCAGAAGCTGCTGACGAGAGGCCGCCCTTATTTGCGTCCGGTCTCAGATGGACCTTCATGGCTTCGCCCCACAGTTTCGCCGTCATCTAGCCCGCTGCAAGGGCGCGTTGAGTCGGGTGGCGAGGCTAAGCCTCAATTGACGACGGGCACCCCGTATCATCTCCCAGTCAATAAAGAGACGGTCCACTGGGGCTATCTCAGTCGCTCGATTGCTCCAAAGCTTTGCGTGGGACCAGACGCGAGGGTCACCGTTGAGACTTTGACACAGCACGCGTTCGATGATTACGAGCGCATGATTAAAGACGACATGGGGGCGGAAAGCGTCTTTGAGTGGAATGCAAATTATAAAGCGGTGAACAGGCGAGGTGCAGGTCCGCTAAACGCATCGATTTTTGGACGAGGTGCCGGTGAAGGCTTTGGTGTGCACATATGTACTGGGCCTATTTATGTGTCTGGAGCGGAGCCAGGCGATGTCTTGGAAGTGCAAATATTGGATCTGCGACCCCGGCCATGCGCTAATCCGCTCTTTAAGGGCAAGGCGTTTGGTAGCAACGCTGCCGCATGGTGGGGTTTCCAATACGGAGAGCTGCTCGACCTTGCAGAGAAACACGAGGTCGTTACGATTTTTGAAACCGATTTAGAAGATGGCGCACGATTTGCCAATGCGGTGCATTCATATTGCTGGACGCAACAAGTTGATCCCTTTGGCGTCCGGCACACTACAATAGATTATCCGGGGCTGCCTGTCGATCAGTCTACTGTCGCAAAACGGATTGCTTTAAGAAATATTCGCATCCCCGCGCGCCTACATTTCGGCTTTATGGCTGTCGCGCCTCGCGAGGCTGACATCGTGGATTCGATCCCACCTGGATATTTTGGCGGCAATATAGATAATTGGCGCGCGACAAAAGGAACGACGTTGTATTTGCCCGTGGCGGTTCCGGGGGCGCTTTTTTCGGTGGGAGATCCGCATTTCGCACAGGGTGACGGAGAAATTAGCGGGACGGCATTAGAGCTATCTCTCACAGGGGAGTTTCGTCTGATACTGCACAAAAAGGCAAAATCAGCTAAACGATATTTGTCGGGGCTGGCTTGTCCGCTTCTAGAGACTCCAAATGAATGGGTTCTGCACGGATTTTCTCATCCCAATTATTTGCGTGAGCTAGGTCGTGACGCCCAGGCGGCAGTCTACAAGAATCCATCCATCGACCTTGCGTTTCGGAACGCCTTTCGTGTCGTCCGGCGATTTTTAATGGAAGCGAAGGATTTATCGGAAGATGAGGCGATTACTTTGATGTCGCTGGCCGTCGACTTTGGTGTCACACAGGTGGCAGATGGGAATTGGGGAGTACATGCTGTGATTAGGAAAGACTTATTCTTATGATTCCGCGAATGGACGTGTTGCCAACAACTAGATGAAGACCAATCGAACGGCGTTCACCAGCCCGCCGTCAAGGCAAAATCAGCCCCATTCTCGCATGAACCTGAGGTCCTAGCCCTGGCCGGCGGCCTAAGGATCGTTGACTTGTGGCTATTTGTAGCTACACGCCCAGCATGAAGATCGTATCGATCCGCGACGCAAAGAACCGGCTAACTGCCGTTTATTCCGAGCGGGCGGCGCCGCGCCAGCATGATCAGCGTTGCCGCCGCGCGTGCGGAGGAACGATCGAGTTTGATAATTGCGGTAGATGATCGGTCGGTAAGCTTTTCCGGCCTCACTCCTTGCCCAGGCGATGCGCCGTTCCGGGATACGAGTGGTCCTGGAGGGCGTAATGCTGGCGAAGTAGATCCTTGCCGTAATCGTTGCCGTTGGGCGTGCGCACCACCGTATGGATGTGATCGCGCGTCGGTTCGTCGTTGGCGTAGATGATCCCCGGCTCGTGGTCGAATTCGATGAGCACGACCGGGCTATAAATAC
>JASHRW010000119.1 GCA_030037065.1 Xanthobacteraceae bacterium | reverse complement strand
GCCGGCGGCCGCATCGGCCGCGCCGATCTCGGCGTCCGGCTGCTGATCGAGGAGGACCCGACCGAAGCGGCCAAGATTGCCGCCGAACTCGACCGTCTCAATCGCGAGCGGCAGGCGATCGAGCTGGACACGCTGGCGCAGGCCGAGGCCGAGGCGATGGCCGCGCTCGGCATCGAGGAGCGTGGCGCTGTCGTGGTCACCGCCGCCGAAGGCTGGCATCCCGGCATCGTCGGGCTCGTCGCCGCGCGGCTGAAGGAAAAATTCGGTCGCCCGGCTTTCGCCATCGCGCTCGAACCGGGCGGCATCGGCACCGGCTCCGGCCGCTCGATTGTCGGGGTCGATATCGGTCGCGTCGTGCGACGCGCGGTCACCGAGGGCCTCCTGCTCAAAGGCGGTGGCCACGCCATGGCGGCCGGCGTGACCTTGCGTAAGGGCGGACTCGCTGATCTGCGTGCCTATCTCGAATCCACGCTCGCCGCCGATGTCGAAGCCGCGCGGCGCAATAGCGGCTTGTTGATCGATGGCGCGGTCAGTGCCGCTGCCGCCAATGCCGATCTGGTCGCGATGATCGGCCGCGCCGGACCGTTCGGCTCGGGCAATCCGGAACCAATCATCGCGCTGCCGGCACACACCGTGAGCTATGCCGAGGAGGTCGGCCAATCGCATGTGCGCGCCCGGCTCAAATCCAATGACGGCTCCGGCCTCAGCGCCATCGCCTTCCGCGCCGCGGGACAAAAACTCGGCGCAGCGCTTACGCAAAACCGCGGCCGGCAAATCCACGCCGCCGGCTCGTTTTCGCTCGACCGCTGGAACGGCGAAGAGCGCGTGCAGTTCAAGCTCACCGACATCGCACCCGCTGAGCCTCCCTTCTCGTAATCCTGAGGCGCGAGCGAAACCCGCCTCGAAGGATGCAGCTGAAACATTCGGGCCGCCGCCCTTCGAGGCTCGACGCTCACGCGTCGAGCACCTCGGGGTGACGGATCAAATTTCAATCTCTCCCTCCAAATAAAGCACGGCGCGGCCGGCAATGGCGACGCGGTCGCCGTTGAGCGTGCAGGTCAGCGCACCGACGCGCCGCGATAGCTGCCGCGCGACGAGCTTGGTCTTGCCGAGGCGCTTGGCCCAATACGGCGCCAGCGTGCAATGCGAGGAGCCGGTCGCCGGATCTTCGTCGATGCCCTGGCGCGGCGCGAAGAAGCGCGAGACGAAATCGACGCCGTTTTCGCCCGGCGCGGTCGCCATGGCGGACCAGCACTCGGTGATCTTGCCGAGCGCGGCGAAGTCGGGCTTGAGCGCGGCAACCTCCGCCGCGCTGCCATAGACCACCATGTGGTCGCGGGCTTTCAGAACTTCGCGCGGTTTGCCGCCCAACGCCGCGAGCAGCCCCGCTGGCGGCTCGACCTGCTTGGCCGGCCGCGCCGGGAAATCCATCACCAGTAGATCGCCGTTTTTCTCTACCGTCAGTGTGCCGGCTTTGAGCGTGCGAAAGCTCACGCGCTCGCGGCCGGGCTGCAGAAAGCTGAAAACGACATGCGCGGAGGCGAGCGTGGCGTGCCCGCACAAATCGACTTCGACCGTCGGCGTGAACCAGCGCAGCAGGTAATCGGCGGCGCCCCCTTCGTGCACGAAGAAGGCGGTCTCGGCCAAATTATTCTCCGCCGCGATCGCCTGCATGGTGGCGTCGGGCAGCCATTCCCGCATCGGGCAGATCGCGGCCGGATTGCCGCCGAACAGCTTTTCGGCGAACGCATCGACTTGGTATATCGGCAGGCGCATTGTTCGCCTCCCTGGTTTCTCGAAACAGTCTCTTGGCACAACCGCGCGTGTCCCGCTATGTACAGTTCTTCACGTCATCGTATGAGAATCTGAAATGCCCAAGCTGCAGCTCTCCGTCGCCGTCGGTGACTACGACCGCACCCGCGCGCTGATCGACGGCGCCGTGCAGATCGACGGCGTCGATCCGGTGTTCATGACGCTCGTGCCGGAGGAGATTTTCTTCCGCGCCTTCCGCGCCGCCGAATTCGACATCTGCGAAGTGTCGCTGTCGAGCTACACGGTCAAGACCGCGGCCGGCAATTCGCCTTACATCGCGGTGCCGGCGTTCGTGTCGCGCGCCTTCCGCCACACCTCGGTCTATGTGCGCAAGGACCGCATCAAAAAGCCGGAGGATTTGAAGGGCCGCAAGGTCGGCGTGCCCGAATATCAGCTCACCGCCAACGTTTGGGCGCGTGCCTTCCTCGAAGACGATTACGGCGTCAAGCGTTCGGACATGCACTGGATCCGCGGCGGCATCGAGCATGCCGGCCGGCCGGAAAAAATTTCGGTCAAGCTGCCGGCGGGGGTGCGTCTCGACAACGCGCCCGAGGGCAAGACTATTTCGGCGCTGTTGGCGGAGGGCGCGATCGACGGCTTCATCGCGCCCCGGCCGCCGACGCTGGTCGAAAAGGGCCATCCGCATATCGGCTGGCTGTTTGACGATCCCACCGCAATGGCCAAGGATTATTTCAAGCGCACCGGCTTTTTTCCGATCATGCACGCGGTCGGTATCCGCCGCGAGTTGGCGGAAAAGCACCCGTGGCTGCCCGGCGCGGTGCTCAAGGCGTTCGAGGCGTCCAAACAAGCCGGCCTTGCCAAGCTCTCCGATACATCGGCCACCAAGGTGACGCTGCCCTTCGTGGAGGAGCGGCTTGCCGAAGCGCGCGCGCTCATGGGCCACGATTTCTGGTCCTACGGCGTCGAGCCGAACCGCAAAGTTTTGGACTATTTCCTCGCCCAGCATCATCTCGAAGGCCTTTCGCCCCGGCGCGTGTTGGTCGACGAACTGTTTCATCCGGCAACGTACGAAACGTTCAAGCTGTAATTCTCGCCGGGCTGTTCTTTTTCCCCTCTCCCCTTGCGGGAGAGGGTGTCCGAGCGGAGGCGAAGCCGAGCGAGGGCGGGTGAGGGGTCTGCGAGCGTCAGCGCTTGGACCCCTCACCTGGCTCAGTCTCGCTTCGCTCAACTTCGCCACCCTCTCCCGCAAGGGGAGAGGGGAAGTGGCGCAGCACATTCGACAGCATCCATCGTTCCCGCGGCGCGCTTTTTGTTCGCGCCCGAGTCTTGCCCAAACTTTTCATCCCCCACCAATAAAGAAGGGAGGCGGAGCGCCGGAAGGCGCGTCGTCAAGAGCCGCGCCACACCAACAGGCGTTACCGTCTGCTGATGCTGCGGGCGCGGCGCGCGCCACACTCTCAGATGTTGCCACCTGAAGGTGCTGCGGGCGCGCTCGCCTTTCGGCGCTCCGTCGCGGCTCTTGTCGCAGGGCGAACGCTGACGACTCGGTCCAGGCCGCGCTTCGCGCGATGCAGTGCGAAGGCGTTACCTTCGCCTTTGCAGCGCGCTTAAGCCAAGCACCTGGCTCGCCGGTCGTAATGCCGGCGGGGACGATGCCCGGACCGCCCGGGAGCGGCTTGCGAGACCGCCCGCGGGAACCGCACTCGCTCCACCTTTCGGATCGCATCCGGAATGTGCCCTTCA
>JASHRW010000118.1 GCA_030037065.1 Xanthobacteraceae bacterium | reverse complement strand
TTCTGCGACGTGAAATAAGCGCTCGGGTTATCGGCGGCTGAATTGACCGCCTTACCGGTGGCAAGGGCTTCCTGGGTGGTGGTCAGGTCGGCGGACGTTTGCTGCAACGACAGCAGGTTCTGCCGAATGCCCGCGGTCAAGGTGATGTCAGACATAGTGGTACCCTTCTGGTTACAGGCCGTACTGGCTTGCACTTGCTGTACGTGCCGTACCGGCGAGTGCATATTCCCGATCGAGACGATCGGCTGTCAGACGTTTGCCGTATTTCGCTTAAAGACGCGTAAATCTAGGTAGTCCGGCGGCATTTCGCGGGCGAACGTCGTCGCCTTGCATGCGCTGACCGCCAACCGACTTTGGCGTCTGCCACGCCCGCGCCACAAGCATTTCGGTCTATTTGGCGGGTTCTCGCACTATCTGTTAAGCCGCGATTAATCGCGTTCGTTTGCAAATTGCTAACCATAATTCGCTATTTGCTAACCATAACTGGAAACGCCGAGCCCGCCATGCCCAACACCATGCCCTCAAACGCCGTCAATTTGGTGATTGCGACCCCCTGTTACGGCGGGCAGATTTCCGTGCACTACGCCACCGCGCTGTTCAAGCTGGAAAAGCTGGCGCGCCGATACAAGGATTTCAACCTTAAAATCCTGTTCAAGGATGGCGACGCGCTGATCACCCGCGCGCGCGCGAGCCTGATCTCGCAATTTCTGGACGACCCGAAAGCGACCCACTTGCTGTTCGTCGATGCCGACATCGGCTTTGAGCCGGAGCAGGTCGTACGCCTGATCCAGTGCGGGGCGGAGATGTGCGCGGCGATCTATCCGGTCAAGCGTCTCGACTGGAACAGGATGCAGACCACGATCGCCACCGCGCGGCCCAATCCGGCCGCGGCGGCGCTGCAATATGTCTTCGAGGTCGACAACCCGAATGCCGTCACTACGCAGGACGGTTTTGTCAAAGTCCGTTATGCCGGGACCGGCTTTCTGATGATCCGGCGGGCGGCGTTGGAGCGGATGTGCGAACGCTACCCGCAGTTGCAATACAAGCGCGACCATTCCATCGATGCGGCGACTGAAAGCAACAAAAGGTTCGCATTATTCGAAAGCATGATCGGCGCCGACGGCACTTATCTGAGCGAGGATTTCGCGTTCTGCAAGCGCTGGGCCGACATCGGCGGCGAGATTTGGGCCGATCTCAACAGCAAGCTTAATCACATCGGACCGATGGCTTTTTGCGGCGATCTGTCGTCGCAGTTCGAAGCAGCGTAGCGCCGCAGCGCGTGACCAGGGAGGCGTTCTTGCGCGCGCTTGACGCTTACGCAGACGGCTCAATCAGGCCAGCATGTCCACCAGATTGCCGCTAACTCCGGAATCGGACAACAGCGACGCGGCATCGCTGGCAATTTCCGACGCAATTGTCGTGTAACTTTGGGTGGTTTTAGCGGCGCTCTCGGAGCTACTGGTTGAGTTGCTTGCAGTGGTCGAGTTGTTTGCTGTGCTTGATGAGGCCGAAGTAGCAGAGGATGAGCTGGAAGCCGCTTTAGGCAGGAAGGTGTTGTTGCCGATACCGAATCCGATAGCGGCGGCATCGGTACCGCTGCCGCCGACGAAAACTGCGCTGGTCGTATCCCTGCTGGTAATGACGAGCTGACCTCTCGTATTGAGCGATGCGGTCACGTTGGCATTGGTCGGCAGGTCGATGTTGATGGCATTGATGAGATCGCCGACAGTGTCCGTTCCGGTCGACGTATAGGTCGTTATATTGGGGCCCGTTCCCACGGTGATCGTGCCGCCCGGAAGGATCCCCAGCGTCGACAGCGATGTGCTCGTCGTCACCGGCACCGTGCCGGTGCCGGTGGCCGGTGCGGCCGACGTACTGCCGGTTGCCGACGAGTTCGCTGATGTGCCGGTCGATCCGCTCGACGATGAGGACGTCGAACTTCCGGATTGCAGAGCCTGCTCGACGATGGCGGTGATCTGGCTGTCGACGCGGTTCAGAGCGGTGGAATTGGCGATGCTGGCCAGGCCTTTGCCCAAGTTCGTCTCGGCCGAGCTTATCGCGTTAATCACCGAATTGGTTGCCGACGCGCTATTGTCGCTCGCTGCCGCCTGCTGCCAGTAGCTCTGGTCCTGCTGCCAGAACGACGGAGTACTGCCGATGCTGCCGATGCTCATTCCACACAATCCACGTGCAATGCGAATCGAGCCCAGCTTGTGCCCGAGTGCGGTTAATATTGAGTCTGTCATATCCAGGCTTACGCTTGGTTAACCATCTTGCCCGACGCTATCGCCAAACTCACTGACGACGGCGCATCTCCGGCGCCGCCGACAGGGCGGGCATGTTCGTCTCCTATTGCGGCCTTCATCGTGATGATCGCATGACCAATCAGGTATCCGCGCAACCTCTGCAGACGCGGCCGCTCATTCAGCGTGCCTTGGCGCTGCATCAGCAGGGCCGGCTGAACGAAGCCGGACGCATCTACGATGCGGTGCTTGCCGAGGAGCCGGGCAACTTTGATGCCCTGCATCTAGGCAGCGTGTTGCGCCACCAGATCGGCCGATCGGCTGACGGCTTGCGGCTGGTCGCCGCCGCGCTCAGGGCGCAGCCGGGCTCGGCGGACGCGCTCACCAATTACGGCGTGATTCTCGACGCGCTTGATCGTCATCAGGAGGCGCTGACCAGCTTTGAGACGGTGCTGGCGACGCGGGGCGGCGACGCCGCCACCTATTACAATCGCGGCAAGGCGCTGAAGGCGCTCGGACGGCACGAGGAGGCCCTGGCGAGCTATGATCGCGCGCTGGCGCTCACACCTGATCACGTCGAAGCGCTGTGCAATCGCGGCAATACGCTCTGCGCGCTGGGCCGCCACGAAGAGGCGCTGGCCGATTACGGCAAGGTGCTGACACTTCGACCGCGGCACGTTGCGGCGCTCAACCGGCGCGGCATTGCGCTTGCTGCGCTCAAGCGTTCGGAAGAAGCGCTGGCCGCTTACGATGCCGCGCTTGCGATCGAGCCCACTCATGCCGAAGTGCTCAATAATCGCGGCGTCGTTCTGGCCCAGCTCGGACGACCCGAGGATTCATTGCAAAGCTGCCAGCGGGCGCTGGCGCAAAATCCTGGATATGCCGATGCGCTTTACAATAGCGCCAATGCCTTGTTGGCGCTTGGTCAGGCCGATGAAGCATGCACAAGTTATGCGGCGGCGCTGGCGATCGATCCGTTGCGTGCAGATGCGCACAACAATCTCGGCCTGGCACTGCTCGGTCTGAAACGGCCGGAAGAAGCGCTGGCGAAATTTGACGCGGCGCTGGCGATCAATACCGGTCATGTCGGAGCGCTGCACAATCGCGCCAGCGCGTTTCTGGCGCTCCAGCGTTTTGAAGAAGCGCTGGAATCGTCCGACAAAGCACTGGCCGAAGAGCCGACGCATGTCGATGCGCTCAATGTCCGCGGCGTCGTCCTTAGCAAGCTCAAGCGTCTTGAGGAGGCGCTGGCAAGCTACGATGCGGCCTTGGCCGCGGCGCCCGATCGCACCGACATTCTGATCAATCGCGGCTCAGCTTTGCTGGATCTCCATCGAACCGACGAGGCACTCTGCATCTTCGACGATGTGCTTGGGCGCGAGCCCGAGAGTATCGTTGCCTTGTCCAATCGCGGCAGGGCCTACCTCAGGAACAAGCGCTATGCGGAAGCGTTGGAGGACTACGACAGGGCGCTTGCCATCAAGCCGGACCAAGCGAGCGTGCTCTCGGATCGCGGTGCCGCACTGGCTGAATTGAATCGATTCGATGAAGCGCTCGCCAGTTACGATGAAGCGCTGTGCCTCGAGCCGAACAGCGTCCCCGCCCGCGTCAATCGCGGCAATGTCTTTCTCAAGCTGGCGCGGGTGGAGGAAGCACTGGAGAACTATGCCAGGGCGCTCGAAGTCGAACCGGACAACACCGATGCGAATTTCAACAGCGCGCTGACGCGCTTGTGCAAGGGCGACTTGCGCGACGGATGGAAGCTGTACGAGTATCGTTGGAAACGAAAGGATTTGTCGGGTCCGCTTGATGCCTATACTCAACCTATCTGGCAGGGGGAAAAGGACGAGCTTAAGGGAAAGACTATTCTGCTTCACGCCGAACAAGGTCTCGGCGATACGATACAATTCGTGCGCTATGCGCCGCGCATTGTGGAGCTCGGCGCCAAGGTGATGCTGGCGGTTCAACCGCCGCTCAAACTGGTGATGTGGTCGGTGCCTGACGTTTCCGCGGTGTTTTGCGACGGCGATCCGCTGCCCGATTTCGATCTGCGCTGCCCATTGCTGAGTCTGCCCCTTGCGTTTGGGACCGAGCTTGCGACGGTGCCTGCGGATATTCCTTATCTGCGGCCGTATCGGGAAAATCTGGAGAAGTGGCAATCCCGCCTGCCGGAGAGTGGCAGAGCACGCGTCGGGCTTTGCTGGGCGGGAAATCCGATACACACGAACGACCGCAATCGTTCGGTGCGCCTTGAATGCCTGTCGAGGGTGCTGTCGATACCGGGCCTCGACTTCGTCAGTGTGCAGAAGGAAGTGAGCGAGACCGACGCTGCAATCCTGCGCGATCACGGCGTGCCCGATCTCGGTCGGGAATTTTCCGATTTTGCCGATACGGCCGCCGTCGTGGCGATGCTCGATCTTGTCATCGCCGTCGATACCTCGGTGGCGCACCTTGCCGGAGCTATGGGCAAGGCGGTGGCGTTGCTGCTTCCGTTCTCGCCCGATTGGCGATGGCTGCTCGATCGCACCGACAGCCCGTGGTATCCGACGATGCGCATTTTCCGCCAGCGCGCGGTCGGCGATTGGGACGAATTGATCGATCGGTTGGGGCGCGAGCTTGAAGAGGTCGCGCGCCGCGGGCGGTGAGCTTACTGTCGCGCCGTTTGAGCGTGATCCTGCAGGGCGTCCGCAACGCGAGCAATAACCTGATCCCAGTTGCGTGTCTCCTCCTGCCGAAATAGGCGCGCCGTCGGGTACCACGGGCTGTCGGTGCGATCGAGCAGCCATCGCCAACAAGTATTGTAGCGATTGAGCAGCCAGAACGGCTTGCCGAGCGCGCCGGCAAGGTGGGCCACCGAGGTGTCGACAGCGACAATCAGATCGAGGTTGTCGATCAACGCGGCGGTATCGGAAAAATCACCGAGCTCATCGGTCCAGTCGATCACGCGATGCCGCAGCGGACTGTTGCGCAACTGGGTCACCGCGTGTTCGCCCTTCTGCAGACTGTAGAATTCGCAGCCGGTGAGTTCAAACAACGGTGCAAGACGGTCGAACTCGATGCTTCTTTGGCGATCGATCCGGTGCGCGTTGGGCAGCCACTTGCGCGGATCGCCGGCCCAGACCAGGCCTATTCTTGCTCCATTGCGCCTGCCAAGACGATCGCGCCAGGCTCTTTTCTTGGTTTCTGCTGCAAAAAGGTAAGGCGTTTCCGCTGGTATCGCGTCGAGCTGCGTGCCGAACGCCAGCGGCAGGCTGAGCAGGGAGCACCGGATGTCGAAGGCGGGCAGCGCATCGCCCCGTGCGATGATCTCGGCGGAGCCGGCGAGCGTGCTCATCAACTCACGCAGCGGCTTCTGCACCTCAAAGATCACGCGTCCCGCGCGCTCGGCAACGCGCGGCACGTAGCGGCAGAAATGAATGGTGTCGCCGAAGCCTTGCTCGGCATAAATAAGGATAGTCTTCGCCGCGATGTCTTCGGACCCGGTCCATTGCGGCTGGGCAAAATTGCGCTTCTCCCTCT
>JASHRW010000117.1 GCA_030037065.1 Xanthobacteraceae bacterium | reverse complement strand
GCAAGAGGATCGGCCGATGCCCGAACGCATTCCCGGTTTTTCCACGCTCGCCGTCCATGCCGGCGCGCAGCCCGATCCCACCACCGGCGCCCGGGCGACGCCGATTTATCAGACCACCTCTTACGTGTTCGAAAGCGTCGATCACGCCGCCTCGCTGTTCGGCCTGCAGACCTTCGGCAACATCTATTCGCGCATCGGCAATCCGACCAATGCCGTGCTTGAGGAGCGCGTCGCCGCTCTCGAAGGCGGCACTGCCGGGCTTACCACGGCGTCCGGCCACGCCGCGCAGGTGTTGGTGTTTCATTGCCTCATGCAGCCCGGCGACGAGTTCGTGGCGTCGAGAAAGCTCTATGGCGGCTCGATCAACCAGTTCAACCATGCATTCAAGAATTTCGACTGGCACGTGGTGTGGGCGGATCCCGAAGACATCTCCTCGTTCGAACGCGCCATCTCGCCGAAGACCAAGGCCATTTTTACAGAATCGATCGCCAACCCCGGCGGCGTGATCACCGACATGGAAGCGGTTGCGCAGATCGCGCGGCGCGCTGGCGTGCCGTATATCGTCGACAACACGCTCGCCACGCCGTACCTGTGCAAGCCGTTCGAACACGGCGCCGACATCGTGGTGCATTCGCTCACCAAGTTTCTGGGCGGCCATGGCAACTCGATCGGCGGGGCGATCGTCGACGGCGGCACCTTCAACTGGTCGCGCGAGCGGCGCTATCCCATGCTGTGCGAGCCGCGCCCGGAATATCATGGCGTCGTCATGCACGAGACGTTCGGCAATTTCGGCTTCGCCATGGCGTGCCGGACGCTGGCCTTGCGCGACATCGGTTCATGCCTATCGCCCTTCAACGCCTTCCTCATTCTCACCGGCATCGAGACGCTGCCGCTGCGCATGCGCAAACACTGCGACAATACCCAGGCGGTCGCCGAATGGATTTCCACGCATCCGAAGGTGTCTTGGGTGAGCTATCCGGGTCTGCCGGGCGACCGCTATCACAACCTCGCCAAGAAATATTGCCCGAACGGCGCCGGCGCGGTCTTCACCTTCGGGCTCAAAGGCGGCTACGACGCCGGCGTGAAACTCGTCTCCAACGTGAAATTGTTTTCCCATCTCGCCAACATCGGCGACACCCGCTCGCTCATCATTCATCCCGCCTCGACCACGCACCGCCAATTAAACGACGCGCAGAAGGTTGCTGCGGGCGCCGGTCCCGAGGTGGTGCGGCTGTCGATCGGCATCGAGGATGTCGAGGATATTATCGGCGATCTGGAAGAGGCATTGGCCGAGGCGTAACCGAGCCTTCGATTGCACCGATTCACACCCGCCTGAACATGCTGGACTGAAAGCGCTGAATGGCATCCCATGGTGTCTTATGGTCATGCCGTCGCGTTTCGACAAACGTGAAGCCGCCGCCCAAGGTGGCAGACAGATGCGATCACGGCGGCCAACCCCGATCATCCGCCGGCTCCTACGGCGGGAACCATAGCGCCGCTGGGATCGCCGGCGGCGACGGGACGTTTTTGCGGAATGGTGCGCGCGGCGTGCACGATCGCCGCAGTGAGCACCAGCATGGCCATCCCCTGGTGCGCCAAAGAAAGTGACAGCGGCGCCACCATCAATAGCGTCCAGATGCCGAGCGCTGCCTGCAGCGACACCGCGACGAACAGCGAAATCCCACCGGCCAACGCCGCTCCCCGGTTTGCCGTGCGCGATATATCGATCAAATGCAGCAGCGCGCAAGTCCAGATCGTGTACGCAAGCATGCGATGATCGAACTGAACGGTGAGCGTATTTTCGAAGAAATTGCGCCAAGCCGGATTCAGCGACAATAGCCTCGCCGCGTCGGGCACAAACGCGCCGTCGATCAGCGGCCATGTATTGTAGACGTAGCCGGCGCGCAATCCGGCCACCAGCGCGCCCAGGTAGATTTGCGCCAGCACCAGGATGACAAGACCCGCCGCGCCGGCGCGGATCCGTGCGGGCGCCGGCGCGCCGCGGAATTCCCCGCTGGGCGCACCGAGCCGCAATGCGGTCCACAGAGTGGCGATGTAGATCAGGCAGGCGAGCAAAAGATGCGTCGCCAATCGATATTGCGACACTTCGATACGATGGACGAGACCCGACGCGACCATCCACCAGCCGACGGCGCCCTGCAGCGCGCCGAGCCCGAAAATCAGCCATAGCCGGGCGCGCAATCTCGCTCCGATCCAGCCGCGCCATAGAAACCACAGCAGCGGCAATAAAAAAACGACGCCGATCAGCCGGCCGATCAACCGGTGCGTCCATTCCCACCAGAATATCGTCTTGAATGCATCGAGGCTCATGCCCTGATTGAGCGCGTGATATTGCGGGATTTGCTGATAGCGCTGGAACTCGACCTGCCACTGCGCTTCGCTCAGCGGCGGCAGCGTGCCCATCACGGGCTGCCATTCGGTGATCGACAAGCCGGACTCGGTGAGCCGCGTCGCGCCGCCGACCAGCACCATGGCGAGCACCATCGCGGCCACGGCATAGAGCCAAAGCCGGACGGCGCGCGCGTGGGCATCCGCTCGGACGCCGCTTGAGAGCATTCCAGTCATGCTGCGTGCTTGTAAGGGGCGCGCGGACCATATAGTGCTGCCCTCTGCCCTGCAATCACGTCATTGCGAACAGCAACGCCGCGCCGGCGCGCAGAATGTCGCAATGGAAAATTGGACTTGATCGTCACCCCGCTACGCTATGCCGATCCGCCTGCGAAAGTTCATTGGCGCCATTCTCCTGTTCGTCCTCGTCATCGTATGGGCGCTGGTGGCGATGGCGCTCGCGCAAGTTCCGGCCATTCACGACAGCACGATTGCCTCGATCGCCTATTATGTGATCGCCGGGTTAGGTTGGGTCGCGCCGGCGATACCAGTTGTCTCATGGATGAGCCGAAGGACGGAGGATGGACGACAGAGGACGGAAAGACGTAAGCGGTAATCTTTATCCGTCGTCTGTCCTCTGTCGTCCGGCTTACGCCGCCTCAAGACGGCGGAAGCCGTTCCACATCGCCGTCGCGGAACCTGACAGCAGCACGCGCACGTAACGCAATTGCTGGTACTCGCCATTGAGCGAAATGCGCGGCAGCGCGGTGAGGCGTTCCCCATGCTCGGGAAACAATACGCCCGGACGTGTCGTCACCGCAGTCTTGAAACCGAGCTCGGCGGCGATCGCAAACTCGCGCGGCCCGGCGGAGGTGCGGTCGCCGATCGGGAACGACAGATGCTCGGGCCGCGCGCCAAGCGCCGCTTCGATGACTGAACGGCTTAAATCCATCTCCGAGCGCGCGGTGCTGTCCGGCAATTTGGCCAGCATCGGATGACTGACAGTATGCGCGCCGATCGTCACCAGCGGATCGGCGGCAAGCTCCGCCAGCTCCTCCCAGCTCATACATAATTCCTTGCAGAACGCCGCTATATCGATGGCGTGATAGGCCGCAAGGTTGCGGATCAGCTCGCGCATTTCGGTCTCGGTCGGCCGGGCCCGTAGCCACCAATAAAGCTCGTCGTAAAGCGCTCGCTTCTCCGCAATGCTTTGGCAGTCGAAGGTCCTATTTTGGCCCTCGATCGTAAGCCCGATGCGGGTGTTGCGCGCAATCACCGCTTCGAGCGCCAACCACCACAATTCGCCGAGCCGGTCGGGAAAGCTCGTCGCCACGTAGACTGCAAATGGGGCGCCTGCCCGCTTGAGTATCGGATAGGCGACTTTCAGCGTGTCGCGATATCCGTCGTCAAAGGTGAGGCACACGAAGCGGCGGGAAAAGTCTTGCTCGACCAAGCGACGGTGCATTTCGTCGAGGCTGACGATGTCTACCTTGGAGCGCCACAAATCCTCGATCACGCGGTTAAAAAATCGAGGTGTGATTTCGAGCAGTCGATTGGGCTGGAAGCGGCCAGGGCGCGGCGGCCGGACGTGGTGCAGCGTCAAAATAGCGCCGACGCCACCGACGAACGGTCTCAGCCAGTAATGCGCACCGCTAAAATAAAGCGATTCAAGCCCGCCGCGGATAATCGTTGGTCTCAGGGACGCCACGAACAATTCCTCTCGCAGGCTCGACTATTCCAATGCCAAGTTGACAATTCTTTGCCGCCCGGGCGGTCAATGGACCGCGTTGCTTTTGGGCCGGGACCCCAAGGCGCCGCTGGCAGGGGTCGAACGCAGCGCTAGGCTGCCGCCGCCTCGGTCGAACCCATGTCGACATTGCCGCCGGCGAGCACAGTCACGCTGTCGAAGCCGGCAGCCAACAGCCGTTCACGCGCGGCTTCGGCGGCGCCGTTCGCCTGCGTTGCCGCAATTAAGATCGCCTCCGGCGCCAACTCGCCGATGGCCTCCAAATCCACGCCCTCAGCGAGGCCGGCATCGGCCACCACATAATCGTAGCTGCGCGCCAGCGCCTCGAAACTCGGTTCCAGCCGCGGCGAGGACAAGAGCGAAATGCGCTCGATCGGCAATCGTCCCGCCGAAATAATATGGACGGTCGACCGCTTATCCCGGCTGATGATGTCGCCGAATGAAGCCGTTCCTGCGCTCAATTCCGCCATGCCCTGCGCCACCGGATCGCTGGAAATGAAATCGATTGCCGAACTTTTCGCTTCAAGTCCGACCAGGATAACGCGGCCCTCCTTGGCGAGAGCGCGGGCGAGCTTGATTGCCGTCTCGCCGGTCTTCGCGCCGGGAACCGTACCAAGTACGGCAAGGCGTCCCGTACCTGCTTGGTGCAAGCCTTGGGCGATATCGGCGATGCCGCCGTTCCGTACCCCGGCGATGCGTTGTGGCTCGCCGCCGAGTGCAACCGCAGCGCCGGCGGGGATGCTCGCGGATGCACGAGCAGCACGCCGCGGCGCATGCGAAGCTGTCCCCGAGGCACCCGGAACGCTGAGCAGTTCCTTAGTCAGTGCGAAGCCGCAACAGAGCATCAACGTTGCCACGGCAGCAATCAGCACGCTCGGCAGCTTTTTCGGATACGAGGGCACATTCGATACCGCCGCCCGCGAAATAACTCGTGCGTCGGCCGGCAGGGAATTATTTGTGTCGCGTGCCGTCGCCTCGCGATATTTGGCCAGGTAGGATTCCAGGAGATCGCGCTGCGACTTCGCATCCCGCTGCAGCGCGCGCAATTCCACGTCGCGCTCGTTGATGGTCGCTGCCTGGTTCTTGATCTGGTCGAAATTCTCCACCAACGAATCGACGCGGGCGCTGGCGATCATGGCGTCGTTTTCGAACGAGCGGGCGACGCCCTCAGCCTCCGCCCTGATTTGCTGATCGAGATCGGCGATCTGCGCCTTGAGTTCCCTGATGCGCGGATGCCGATCGCCGAGTGAAATCGATTGCTCGGCGAGCTCGGCGCGCAACGTCACTCGCTGCTCGGAAAGTCGGCGGATCAGTTCGGAATTGAGGACATCCGAGTATTCTACCGGCTGCCCGGATCTCAACATCTGCCGAATGATCTTGGCCTTGGCCTCGGCGTCGGCCTTCTGCGCCCGAGCGGCGGCAAGCTGCGCGTTAAAGTCGCCGAGTTGTTGGGCGGATAGTGTCGTGTTGTTGGGGCCCTCGAGCAGATTAGAATTGGCGGTGAATGCTGCAACCTTGGCCTCGGCGTCGGCCACCCTCTGCTGCAATTTCGCGATCTCGCCGGAATACCATTCGACGGCGGTGCGAGCTTGATCTTGTTTGGCCGCCCGCTGGCGCACCAGGTACTCATCGGCAATGGTGTTGGCGACATCGGCAGCAAGCTTGGGGTCCTGAGAGAGGAAATCGATTACGATCACGCGCGACTTGTCGATCGCATAGACGGTCAGCCGGTCATAATAGGCCGCGAGCACGCGCTCTTCCGGCGTCATGCGTGTCGGATCCTTGATCAAGCCAAGTCGGCCGAGGAAGATCTTCAGCGGCGAAATTCCGTTCAGGGTTGGGTCGAATTCGGGATTCTTGGCGAGATGGAGCTTGGCAATCACGGCGCGCGCGAGATCGCGTGAAAGCACAAGCTGAACTTGGCTGGTCACCGTCTCGTCATCGACCGTATTGCGGTCGATCAGGTCTTTATCGGCTTCCGGGCGCAGAAACACGTTGTCGCGGCCCTCGAGAAGAACTCGCGATTCCGAGAGGTATCTGGGGGTGATTACCTGCACCGCCGCGAGCGTCAGCAACGCCACAAGTACCGTGGGACGCAGGATTTTCCATTTGCTGCGCCACAGCGCCGCCCCGAGCGCGGGGAAGTCGAACTGCGCGTCGACCGAAGGCCCTCCAACCGGAGGCCGTCCCGCCTGCGACGCTACGCTCATTTCACCACTCCCGACGGCCGACCAATACGCCGTTTTCATCACAAACCATTAAGGTTGCTATCCGGTTAAGGGGCGCCCGGTCAGAAGCGGCTGGCCCTGCACAGCGGCAGTGCCCCTTCCTCCATTGCCTCCGGCGTTGCGAGGCAGCGAAAGGGAGGCGGCGCGTGAGGCTTTTGTTAACTCCCGCACGTCTCTATCGGGCTTCACTGTTTGCTCCAATTCTAAGGATCAGCCTCATGGGCGAGTTTCCGCGGCCCGTTGCTTCTATGCTCGTCCCCGTCGGTAGCTCGCTCACCAGTGTCAGTCGCGCCGTCACGAGCGAGCCGGCCGCAGCCGCGTTGCCCTCGCGCAGTCTAAAAATCCTGCATATCTTGCGAGCACCAGTCGGCGGATTATTTCGCCATGTGCTCGACGTGGCGCGCGGCCAGGCCGAACGCGGACACCGGGTCGGGTTGAT
>JASHRW010000116.1 GCA_030037065.1 Xanthobacteraceae bacterium | reverse complement strand
CCGCTTTATCGCCAGCGCGCGCACGAAACCATCGCGTGGCTCGAGCGCGAAATGATCATCGGGCAGGGCGCATTCTCAGCTTCGCTCGATGCCGATTCAGAGGGCGAAGAGGGCAAATTCTACGTCTGGTCCTACGACGAAGTGCTGCGTGTGCTCGGCATCGAGGACGGCGAATTTTTTGCTCGGCATTACGATGTCACGCCGGACGGAAATTTCGAAGGTTACAATATTCTCAACCGCCTCAAGGCGCAGCCGCGCAGCAAACAAGATGAAGCGCGGTTGGAAGGCTTGCGCGCAAAGCTGCTCGCGGTGCGTGATACCCGTGTTCGGCCCGGCCTCGATGACAAGGTGCTGGCGGATTGGAATGGACTGATGATCGCCGCGCTCGCCAATGCGGGCCTGATGTTCGGCGAGGCGTCATGGCTCGAACTGGCCGCGCGCGCGTTCGCGTTCATCGCCCAGGAGATGACGCGCGGCGACCGGCTGGGACACTCGTGGCGGGCGGGCCAGCTTAAATTTCCCGGTCTCGCCTCCGACTTCGCCGCGATGATCCGCGCAGGCCTGGCGCTTTACGAGGCGACTGGACAGCACCATTACCTCGCTCAGGCGATTGTTTGGCAGCGGGCTCTCGACCGCGATTACGCCAATGCCGAGACCGGCGCCTACTATCTCACTGCCGCCGATGCCGAAGGGCTCGTGGTTCGGCCAGCGGCAACCACCGACGAAGCAACGCCCAATCACAATGCCGTCGCGGCAGCCAATCTGATCCGTTTGGCGGTCCTGGCCGGAGACGATCGCTGGCGCGACAAGGCCGATCGGCTCATTACCGCCATCGCACCGGCCGCGGTCGAAAACCTCTACATGCACATGGCGCTGCTCAATGCCGTCGACCTGCGGCTCCGTGGCGCCGAGATCGTGGTAACCGGGCAGGGCGAAGCCGCCGACGCGCTCCTTGCCGCAGCGCGGAAATTGCCGCCGCTCGACCGCATCGTACTGCATGCTCCGTCGGCAGCCGAACTGCCGCCAGATCATCCGGCGCGGCAGAAACTCAACGCATCGACAGAGCCGGCGGCCTTTGTCTGCATCGGCGCAACCTGCTCGCTCCCGGTGACCGATCCGGCCGGCCTCATTGGCGCCATGGATGCGGTGCGACATACTTGACGTGACGCTTCATTCGGCGCCGATTCGTCCTATTAAGCCCTGTCGGGGCGGAGCAAGGGAGACCACACGATGCGATGCGGGATCATTGTCGCAGCCGCTCTGATCGCCATTCCGTTCGCCACCGCTGCACCACGCGACGCACAGGCGCAGGAATATTGCGGCTTCCTTCCCCATCTGGGCGCTGTGGTGCAATGCGGCTATTCGGACCGCGAAAGCTGCGAAAACACCATCGGCAAGGGTGCGATGTGCTTCGTCAATCCGTATGTGGCGCTCAACGACCGGCATGAAACGCCGTTCTCCGGCAAGCCGCCGATTCAACGCGGCTGAGTTAGGGCGCCGACTCGTCAACACGCAGCCATAGCCGTCGTGGTGTGTGCCGATCCGACGACATTGTTTGATCTTGTTGAAGAACCGCTCCCCAAGTTGCGGTCTTCCCATCCTCGCGAAATGGAGCGATGTGCAAGTCGTCAGCTTCGGCAATTTTGCGCGATTAGTCTTTCCGCCATGCATTCATCAGCCTCACTCCATGGCTTATGGACGCAGGAGCGTCTTGATCGCGCGACGCTCGTCCATCGCGCGATATCCCTCAACAACTTCGGCAAGCGGCAGCGTCAGATCGAACACTCTGCCGGGATTGATCTTCCTCTCCCATACCAGCTCGATTAGGTTCGGCAGGTAGCGTCGCACCGGGGCTGGACCGCCATGCAGGCGGACATGCGCATAGAACAACTCCTGGCCATCGAACTCGACGCCGTGAGGGACGCCGACATACCCGACCGAACCGCCCGGACGTGTGCAGTGGATCGCCTGCCTCATCGACTGCTCGGTGCCGACACATTCGAGTACCGAGTCTGCGCCGATTCCATTGGTCAATTGTTTGATCCGGGTAACTCCCTCGTCGCCACGCTCAGTGACGACCTCGGCTGCGCCAAACTCGCGAGCAAGCTTCTGTCGCGTTGCGTGACCGCTCATCGCGATGATCCGCCCGGCGCCCATTTGCTTTGCGGCAAGGATCCCGAGGAGGCCGACGGCGCCGTCGCCAACGACAACGACTGTCGCTCCAGGCATCACATTGGCTGCATCGGCGGCGAACCATCCGGTGCCCAGGACGTCGGAGCACGCCAAAATGCTCGGGATCAGGTCATCCGGCGGAACGTCCGGACTGGCAACCAGTGTGCCGTCAGCAAGTGGGACTCGAAGCAATGGCGCCTGTGCGCCGCCGACGAATTCTTTGTGCCGACAGGATGTCTGATAGCCGTGGTGGCAGTGTGGGCAGGTATTGTCGGAGGCGAAGAATGAGCCGATGACGAACTGACCTTTCTTGATCAAACGCACAGCGCTGCCGACCTCATCGACGATCCCACAATATTCGTGTCCCATCGGCGTCGGACCGGCGATGGCCTGAAGACCACGGTAGGGCCACAGGTCGGACCCGCAGACGCAGGTCGCTGCCATGCTGATGATGGCATCGGTCTGATTAACGATTGTCGGCTCGGCGCGGTCCTCAAAACGCACGTCACCCGGTCCGTAAAGGACAGCTCCTCGCATGTTTTATCTCCTGTCAGACAAAATTATTTGCGGTATTGCGCGTCGCTAACGTGCTCCAGCCAGTCGACAACCTTGCCGTTTTGCGCCTCGGCAATAGCGATGTGGGTCATCGCATTAGTCGGCGTACCGCCGTGCCAGTGCTTCTCGCCGGGCGAGAACCACACGACATCGCCGGCGCGGATTTCCTCGACCGGCCCACCTTCGCGCTGCGCCCAGCCGCAGCCGGCGGTGACGATCAGCGTCTGGCCGAGCGGATGGGTGTGCCAGGCGGTGCGTGCACCCGGTTCGAAGGTGACGCTCGCGCCACCCACTCTCGCGGGCGCTGGCGCCGCGAATAGTGGATCGATGCGCACCGTGCCGGTGAACCACTCGGCCGGTCCCTTGCCGGACGGCTGCGTGCCATTTCGCTTGATGTCCATGGATCTTCTCCTTTATTCAAGCCGGCTCATACCCCGGCTTCTTATAAATTTGCTCAGGCTTGCCGAGGATGTCCGGCTTGTAGACCTTCTCGGTCCAATCCTTCGGATCGATCTCTTCCATTGCGACCGAAACCGACTCCTCGCCATAGTTCAGCGTGGTCATCACGGCCTTGGTGATTTCCGCGGCGAGCCTGTTTTTTTGCTTTTCCGATTTGCCGGGCCAGAGCTTCACGATGACATGAGGCATTGCTCTCTCCTTTGCGTAAGAAGGCATATTGCGACCGGCACCGCGCAGAGCGCGAGGAGTGTGCTGGCGAGGAACGCGGACCCGAGGCCGGCACTGCTCGCGATCAGACCCAGCGCCGGACTGCCCAACCCGAGCGCGAGGTCGAGAAAGACCGTGTAGGCCCCCATGGCGAGACCGTGGCTTTCCGCCGGCGCGTGCCGGACGGCCTCAACGCCGAGCCCGGGATAGACCAGCGAATATCCGGCGCCGGTGAGCGCGGCTCCGACAGCGGCCAGTGAGCGCCCGGATGCCGCCCAAATAAGCGCGAGCCCGGCCGCTTGAATGATCACGCAAACCAGCGCGACCCTGGCGCCCCCGAGCTTGTCGGGCACGTGACCAAGAACCAAACGGGCCACGACCAGCGAAACCGCAAAGGCAGTGAAAAGGAGCCAGACCGGGTTCCAGTCGCGCTCTGCGGAGAGGAGCGAGCTGAACCCGATAATCGCGCCGAAGCCGACGCTGCTTAATGCCGAACCAAGTCCGGGCATCCACACCGCACGGACGGTCTTCAGGAGCGCAGGCTTAATCCCACGCTGCGACGGAACGGCAGACAACGGAACGACCAGCAGTCCGGTCAGGAGCGGAATCAGCGTCGTCGCCACCGCGACCGCGGCAAAACCACCAACGGCATACAGCAAGGTGCCGAGCGGCGCGCCGAGCGCCAGCGCGGCGAACATCGCCATACCGATCCACGCAATGACTCGTCCGGCATTCTCGCTACCAACGAGAAAGAGTCCCCAGGTCGCCGCACCGGTGATGATAAAGCTCTCCGCGGCGCCGAGCAGCGCTCGACCGAGCAGCAGAACGGTGACGGACAGCCAAGGCGCTTCCAGGAAATGTAGCGACAGCAGATAGAGAAGTCCTGACGCAGTCGCCGCGGTCAACCCGGCAACGACCGCGCGCTTGGCCCCGCTTCTGTCGGCGTAATGGCCGGCCCATATCCGCGAAAGCAGCGAGGCCCCGAACTGACTGCCGGTGATAAGGCCAACGACAAATGTGCTCAGTCCGAGGCCCTGGTGCACGTGCAGCGGTAACACCGGCAGTGCAAGGCCAATGATCAGGAAGGCGATCAGGACGACCGCCATGATGGGCATGAGCGCTGCAAAGGACCGGTTCTGCGCGGTTGCGCGACGGAACAGCACAAGTTCGTCTTCCGGATTTCTGTACATAGCTGGGCTGCCTGTTTGCAGCGCTGGCGCACGGCCGGCGGCGACGCTTCTGTTATAAGGCTCGCAGCCATATGCGATTAGCCGCTATAATCGGCATGGACTTATGAGCTGGAGCGATAAATGCAGCGCGGCCACCTCGACGATCTTTTGGCCTTCATTGCCGTCGGGCGCGAAAAGAGCTTTACCAGAGCGGCGGCGAAGCTCGGCGTATCGCAGTCCGCGCTCAGCCACATCATACGCGAGCTTGAGGCGCGGCTCGGTGTGCGGCTGTTGACCCGCACTACGCGTAGTGTGGCCCCGACCGAAGCGGGCGAGCGGCTTCTGGAAGCCCTGGGTCCGCGGTTCGAGGAGATCGACGCCGCACTGGCGTCGGTGAGCGAACTGCGCGAAAAACCAGCAGGCTCCATCCGCATCACCGCCACCGAATATGCCGCCGACGCGATCCTGTTGCCTCGGCTGCGGAAACTCTTGCGCGAGTATCCCGAGATCAAAGTCGAGATCGTTGTCGATTACGGACTGACCGACATCGTAGCGCAGCATTTCGACGCCGGCGTGCGCTCAGGCGAGCAGGTGGCCAAAGATATGATCGCGGTGCGCATCGCGCCCGACATGCGTATGGCGGTGGTCGGCGCATCGTCCTATTTTAGAACGCGGGCGCAACCAAAGCGGCCGCAGGACCTTCTCGATCACAACTGCATCAAGCTGCGGCTGCCCACTCACGGCGGCCTCTACGCCTGGGAATTCGAAAAAGTCGGGCGCGAATTAAAAGTGCGCGTCGACGGCCAGCTCACGTTCAATACGACCGCGCAGATGCTCAGCGCCGCGCTTGCCGGTTGCGGCCTGGCTTATGTGCCGGAAGGTTTAGCACAGCCGCACATTACCAAGGGCCGCCTTAAGCGCGTGCTCGAAGATTGGTGCCTCCCTTATTCGGGCTATCATCTCTACTACCCGAGCCGGCGCCAGCCATCGGCGGCGTTTTCGTTGTTGGTCGAGGCGCTGCGCTACCACCGTTGATCGAGCGAGTCGGCAGAACGAGTATGGATTTGAATGAATTGCATGGGTTGATGGGCTGACGCTGTCCGGCCAGACCATGGTCGCAACCGAGGCGGGTAGCAAGGGCGCCTCGGCCGGAGACCTTGAATACGGAAGCGCGTGCTACGAGAGGCTATGATGGGCGCAACCGGATTGAAATGGTCCATCGAATGGTCTAAATTCTTTCCCATGCGAGTCACGGTCACAGCAGCCAAGGGCCAGCTCACCGAGCTGGTGCGCCGGGCGCAAGCCGGCGAAGAGGTCGTGCTCACCCGGCATGGCCACGCCGCGGTGCGACTCGTGCCGGCGGCGCCCAAACCAACGGTCGCGGAAAAAGCGGCGGTGCTCGACAAGATCTGGAAATCTGCCGCGGCCAACAAAAACAACCGGCGCGGTGCAAGTGCGGCGCGCAGCCAGGACTATCTCTATGACGAGTACGGCCGACCCAAGTGATCGTCGTCGACACCTCGGCGCTGATGGCGATCGTCTTGCATGAAGCCGCCGGACCGTCCTGCATGGCAGCCCTGAAAGCGAACGATCGTCTGCTCATCTCTGCCGGGACCGTGGCGGAGGCATTGATTGTGGCGCAGGGCCGCAAATGCCGGTCGGACATGCAAAGCCTGGTCGATGACCTCGGCTTCGAGACCGTGGCAGTTACGAATGCGTCGGCGCGCCGCGTCGCCGAAGCGCATACGAAATGGGGCAGGGGCGCCAGAACGGCTGGGCTCAATTTCGGCGACTGTTTTGCCTACGCGCTCGCAGACGAGAACAATTGCCCACTGCTCTATGTCGGCCGCGATTTCGCCAGGACGACTATCCAGAGCGCGCTCGCTTGGGCGCCAGGGCGTTCGCAGCCCACATAGGCGAGCCGAGGCCGGCGGCGGCATCGCGAAAGCGGCACGATGAAGCCGCACTTCACCACGTCGTCCTCCGAGCAAAAGCATAGTTGAGCAGCGGCGAAGCGGCCGACCGTGTTGAAGCTGGCACGTATTGCTATTTGTTGTTAGTTGCCGATTGGCATCCTGCGCACGCGATGCCGCCCGTCCTCAACCAGCACCACAGCGCCCTGCGTCAGCTCCTCCCTCGATTGTTCGAGGACGGCCTTGAGGCGCTGGACCACGAAATCAGCCCGCGTGTTGCGCAGCCGAAACAGAATCACGCTGACGCTGCTTCCAACGCTTGCCGCAGCGATTTCGCCGAAGTCGAGATCGAATGTCAGCACAATGCGGCGTTCCCGGATTGCCTTCTGGAAGATTTCGCCGTTCGGCAGTTTCTGCCGCTGTTCGTCGTGGAGATGGATTACATCATGACCGGATGCGCGCAGCCATTCCACGATTCGCATCGATACGCCCATGTCCGCCAGAAAGCGCATGCGCGATCTCGATCAGCCGGTTCGGACTTCCTCGTGCGTAAGCCATGCGGCGTATTCGATAGCCTGCTGAATGTCCTGGCGTTCAAGGTCGGGGTATCCCTGCAGCACCTCCTCCCATGTTGCTCCATGGGCGATCTGGCCGACGATCACCGACACTGGAATACGCATTCCGCGAATGCACGCGCGCCCGCCCATAATGCTCGTATTGAACGTAATCCTGTCGAACATCGTCCGGTCCTTCCTGGTAGGGCCGCCTGGTGCGTCCCAGCGAATTTGCCTATGCAGCGCGAGTCGGCGGACCAGTAGGCTAGACCCAGATTGATGCTGTGCGCCCCGATCTGGGGTAGTGCGCCGGTGTCATGCGCCGACGGCCGAGCCGAGACCTTACGTATTCATCGAGTCGAAGAACTCGCTGTTGCCCTTGGTGTTGCGCAGCTTGTCGAGCAGGAAGTCGATGGCGTCCATGGTGCCCATCGGATTGAGGATGCGGCGCAGCACGTACATTTTCTTCAACACATCGGGCGGAACCAGCAGCTCTTCCTTGCGGGTGCCGGAGCGGGTGATGTCCATGGCCGGGAAGGTGCGCTTGTCGGCCACCTTGCGGTCGAGGATCAATTCCGAATTGCCGGTGCCCTTGAACTCTTCGAAAATCACCTCGTCCATGCGGCTGCCGGTATCGATCAAAGCGGTGGCGATGATGGTGAGCGAGCCGCCTTCCTCAATGTTGCGCGCGGCGCCGAAGAAGCGCTTGGGCCGCTGCAGCGCATTGGCGTCGACGCCGCCGGTGAGCACCTTGCCGGAGGAGGGGACGACGGTGTTGTAGGCGCGGCCGAGCCGGGTGATCGAATCGAGCAGGATGACAACGTCGCGGCCGTGCTCGACCAGGCGCTTGGCCTTCTCGATCACCATCTCGGCGACCTGGACGTGGCGCACCGCCGGCTCGTCGAAGGTCGACGAGATCACCTCGCCCTTCACCGAGCGCTGCATATCGGTGACTTCTTCCGGCCGCTCGTCGATGAGCAGCACGATCAGATAGCATTCCGGATGATTGTGCGTGATCGAGTGCGCGATATTCTGCATCAGGATCGTCTTGCCGGTGCGCGGCGGCGAGACGATCAGCGCGCGCTGGCCTTT
>JASHRW010000115.1 GCA_030037065.1 Xanthobacteraceae bacterium | reverse complement strand
CGCTCGCGCAGTCGTGACCGCGCATTAACCCGTAGTGTTCCCGGATCGGCTATCAAGCGCGCGGCGTGAACGCGGCATTCATGCCCGATGCGGTAAGAGATGCGGCCACGTGACGTTGAAACATTACCTATTCACCCCCATCCCTAACCCCTCCCCACAAGGGGGAGGGGAACATGCCGAGGCGTGCGCGGGGGTGACGCGGCGGCGCGTGCTGACGGCGGCGGCGGGACTTGCCGGCCTCGCGGCGAGCTCGACCGCGGTCTATGCCGGAGCCATCGAGCCGCAGGGCCTCGTGGTCACGCGCTATGCGCCGGCGCCGGCCAATTGGCCGGCGGGGCGAAAACTCACCATCACGGTGATCGCCGACCTGCATGCCGGCGGTCCCGACATGCTGCTGCCGCACGTGCGCGAAGTGGTCGACAAAGCCAACAGCCTGCATTCCGATCTCATCGTACTGCTCGGCGATTTCACCGCGTGGTACCGGTTTCCGTGGACGCGTGTGCCAGACCCGCTATGGGCGGCGGAATTGAAGCGGCTCGACGCGCCGCTCGGCGTCTGGGCGATCCTCGGCAATCACGATTGGTGGCATGACTTGCACGGTGTACGCAGCGCGCTTGCCGGCGTCGGCATTCCGGTCATGCAAAACGACGCCGTGCTGCTCGGCGCTCCCGGGCAAAAATTCTGGCTCGCCGGCCTCGGCGACCAGCTCGCCCATCCGCTCGGCCACGGCCGCTTCCGCGGCGTCGACGATCTGCCCGGCACCATGGCCAAGATCACAAGCACCGATCCGGTTCTCCTGCTCGTGCACGAACCCGATATTTTTCCGCGCGTGCCGGCACGCGTCGCGCTGACGCTCGCCGGCCACACCCACGGCGGACAGATCCGCTTGCCGGTGATCTGGCCTTTCTTCGTGCCGTCGAAATACGGCGCACGCTATGCCTACGGCCACGTGGTCGAAGAGGGCCGCCAGCTGATCGTGTCCGGCGGGCTCGGCACCAGCATCATTCCGGCGCGCCTCGGCGTGCCGCCGGAAATCCTGCACGTCACGCTCGGGGGGTAAGCATTTCGGCCATGGTTGATTTAGCCATGGTTGATTTATCAGAGGTCTGTCCCCCCTCACCCGGCTCACATCGCGCTGCGCGCGATGTTCGCCGACCTCTCCCCAGCGGGGAGAGGTGATTTCGTCGCAAGCTGCGCAGTAATCCAACCTCTCCCCGGTGGGGAGAGGTCGCGAGCGAAGCGAGCGGGTGAGGGGGAGAACCAACCTGAACTGCATTTGCTCTAAACCGCACCAAAAAAACGGCGCCGGAGGAGCCGGCGCCGTTCGTATCGTTGCAAAACCGCAAATCAGTTCAGCGGCGAGATCGGTCCCGATGCCGCCATCTCCGACGTCAAGTCGGTCTTCGGCTTGAGCACCACGACGATGGTGCCGACTTTCACGCGCCGGTAGAGGTCCATCACGTTCTCATTGGTCATGCGGATGCAGCCTGACGAGATGGCTTGGCCGATATATTCCGGCTGGTTGGTGCCGTGGATGCGGTAGCCGGTGTCGTTGCCGTTGGAATACAGATACAATGCGCGCGCACCCATCGGATTTTGCGGACCGCCGGTGACGTAAGCCGGGAACGGCCCGAGTCGTTTCTGCTCGCCGGCGGTCGGGATCCACGGTGGCCATTCCGCCATGCGGCCGATCTTGGCGATGCCGCTCCAGGCCTGCGCTTCCTCGCCGACGGTGATGCCGTAGCGAATCGCCTGATGGTCGGGCAGCACGAAATAGAGGAACTTGTCGTCTTCGTCGACGACGATGCTGCCGGGCGCTTCCTTGCGCGTATAGTCGACAATCTGCCGCTGGAATTGCTGAGGAATATCCGCCTGCGCATAGGGCAGATTGGACATCAATTCCTTGTCGCGCGCGGTCCAGCCGACCTGGCTCGCCGGTTCCAGAGTTTCCTCCATGCAGCCGCCGAGCATCAGGCCAATGAGACCGATGACCACAAAGGCAATCGCGCGTTTTCCCATGACCGACCTAGCCCCCGAGCCCCGCCACTTGCCCATCGACATCGAGCTTCCAATACCGCCGGTTTTCATAGCGAAATCGGCGCGCGGATACCAGCCTAACTCTTGTGTTCCGCGATAGTCTACGCCGAGTGTTGCAGGAATGCCGCACTGTCCACGATTTCCTTTTGATATTACGGCAAATTCGCCCTCAGCGCGCGCCTCGTCGAGCATCGCTCGCACAGATTAAGCTCCGGTTTGCTACCCCGGTAACGAAGCGTTTACCGAACCGGCTTCATGGCTGCCGGCGCTGCCGGCCGGTTTGGAAATGTCACGCAAGCGGACGATTTGCCGCCCATTTCCGCCAAACTACCTGCCTAGGCTTTGTTCGTCGCCAATAACGGTCGCCAACACCATTTGGGAACGGGATTCAAGAATGACCAAAACGGCCAAGAAGTCCGCCAACAAGACTGCCAAAAACGCTGCAAAGCTTGCCGGCGAGGCGCCCCCGCTTGACCGCCGTTATGGCCAGATCGGCATTTCGGCCGTTGCCGCCGCGGCGCGCTATCAAGGCGCGGCCAAGAACCCGGCTTATGCGCCCGCACCTGAGCGCTGGGACGACCGCATCGAAGAGGCTGCGTAGGCGCCGCTTCGCGGGGCCGGAAATCGGCAGACAGAAGTCGGAAGTCTGGCTTCCGATTTCCGAATTCTGACTTCCGATTTCAGATTTCCGACTTCTGACCCCTGACCTCCGCCAGCCGGCAGGCCAAAGCCTCGAACGCCGCCAGCGCCGCCACAGCCATTCCGATCACGACGTCGATCGTCATCGCCTGACTGTCCTGGAAGCCGAGCAGCCAGGGCGATACGATGAGGACGAGGCCGGCGATCAGGTTGAGCCATTCCTCCCACACCGCGAAGGCGGCGAGCGCAGCAATCGAGCCCACCGCGATGACGATGCCGACAATCGAGGCGGTGTGCAGTTGGGCGCCGCCGGACAGATCGAACAGCCAGGGCGAGAAGAACAGCACCACGCCGAGCGACAGATTCACCACGTCGCACAGCCGCACGCTCGACCAATCGTTCATGGGATCCTCCCGCTCCGAGGCGGCTTTCGGTACTGGCGGCGTCAACCCATACGGCCGTGCGCACAGCGCCGGCGCGTCTCGGCGCTGTATGAACCATGCGCGGTCCGTTTGGTTCCGCGTCCGCCGGTTCGCTCGGCAGACGCAGCACGGCGCAAGCGCGCCATGAGTGCGGCGGCCGAGGCCGGCTTCTCCGCAGCAGAGATCGAGGCCGGACGCCTGCTGTTTGCGGGCGAGTGGAACTTCGTCTCGGCGGCGGCCTCGCTTGCCTCATTGCCGCCGATGGCCGGGCCCGAGATCGCCTTCGCCGGGCGATCCAATGTCGGCAAATCGAGCTTGATCAACGCCCTGACCGGCCGCCGCGCGCTGGCGCGCACCTCGAATACACCGGGCCGCACCCAGGAGCTGATCTTCTTTGCCGGCGGCGTCGCCGGGACCGAAAGACTCGTGCTGGTGGATATGCCGGGCTACGGCTACGCGGCGGCGGCCAAGAGCAAGATCAGCACCTGGACCCGACTCATCCACGACTACCTGCTTGGCCGCAGCACGCTCGCCCGGGTCTATCTTCTGGTCGACGCCCGTCACGGCCTGATGGCGACGGACCAGGAGATACTTGGCACTCTCGATCGGGCGGCGGTGAGCTATCAGATCGTGCTCACCAAGGCCGACCGCGTCGCGGCCGCCGCGCTCGCAGAGCGATTGTCGTCGTTGCAGGCCGCGCTGGCACGGCGGCCTGCCGCCTATCCGGTCGTGCTCGCAAGCTCGGCGCAGAGCGGCGCCGGGATCGCGGAACTGCGTGCCGCCGTCGTCCGCCTGCTGCATGAACGCGTGCTGAAACCGTGATGAAAAACATATCCGAACGCGCCGCGGCGTGAGATGCCGCGACGCGTCCGGGAGGGAAACGCGTTTAGGAGCGCGTCAGCCGGCGCGAGCCGGCGAAGACGTCGCCGCCGTCGCGCGCATGAAGCCCACCATCGTGCCGCTCAGCGTGCTTCCGGTCAGCAGGATCGAGGCCCCGGCGACCAAGAGCGCGATCAGCGTCAACGGCGTGGTGAAGATGCCGCAGACTGCCAGGATGCCAAGCACGATCACCGCGAGGCCAACCATTGCCTGCACGCCCACGGAACCGGCAGCAACCTCGGATGCGATGACTCGCAGCATCGGCGCGCGGGTCTGAAACCGCATCGCCACCGAGCGCGAGGTCAGCAACTGCCATACCGCCGAGCTGCTGATCAGCAACGCCGCGCCGAACGCGATCACGGCAATTGCCGTCAGGATGGTGGCGTGGATGCCGAGCAGAGCCAGGACGCCCAGCACGATACCGCCGACGCCGACCAGGAACAGCGCCGACAATCCGCCGCCACCGGCGGCGACATTGGCGTCAGGCGTCATTTCGGCCTGCGCGAACTCGCTGAGCATCGCACCGCCTTGAATCAACAAAGCCGCGCCAAACACGATCGTGGTGATCGACACCAGCACCTCGGGCCTGACCCCTGAAAGGCCGATGATCGCCAACACAATCGTTGCGATTCCACCCAACGCATCGGCAAAGCCGCCATAGGTGGCGGCTTCTCCCGATACAGTCGATGAAGAATATGCCATAGACATGATAACCTCCTTGAATCGATAGCGGAGGACTGCGCCGAAGCGTTCGCGAGGACTTGCGGACGGAACTTTCAGATCAAACGTTTCGCGAGTTCCATTGTCACGCTTGCAGCCCGTTTTGCCCGGGCGCGCCTTCTGTTCAGATAACGTGCCGGGCGCTGCGACGTTCCTGCGGCATCGGCGCCGAACGCCCTTTCCCGCCGCGTCGGCGGCGGCTAAATAGCCTCAGTTCAAGGAGTTCCCGATGGCGGTGACGCCCTACCAGCAGGCCCGCATCTTGGCGGAGGCGCTGCCCTATATGCAGCGCTACGACGAGGCGATTGTCGTCGTCAAATACGGCGGCCACGCCATGGGGCAGGAGCAGCTAGCGCGCGATTTCGCCCGCGACATCGTGCTGCTCGAGCAGACGGCAATCAATCCGGTGGTGGTGCATGGCGGCGGGCCGCAGATCGAGGCCATGCTCAAGCGCGTCGGCGTGCAGTCGCAATTCGCCGCCGGCTTGCGCATCACCGACCAAGCGACGCTCGAAATCGTCGAGATGGTGCTGGCCGGCACCATCAACAAGCAGATGGTCGGCTACATCAACGAGGCCGGCGGCAAGGCGGTCGGGCTGTGCGGCAAGGACGGCAATATGGTGATCGCCAAGAAGCTGACGCGCACCGTGGTCGACCCCGATTCCGCCATCGAGAAGGTGATCGATCTCGGCTTTGTCGGTGAGCCGGACAAGGTCGATACCGGCGTGCTGATGCAGATTCTCGGCCGCGAAATCATTCCGGTGCTGGCGCCGGTGGCGGCGGCGCCCGACGGCGGCACCTTCAATGTCAACGCCGACACCTTTGCCGGCGCCATTGCCGGCGCGCTCAAGGCCAAGCGGTTCCTCCTGCTTACCGACGTGCCGGGCGTGCTCGACAAATCGAAGCAACTCATCAAGGAACTGTCGGTCGACGAGGCGCGCCGGCTGATCGCCGACGGCACCATTGCGGGCGGCATGATTCCCAAGGTCGAGACCTGCATCGATGCGCTCGACCGCGGCGTCGAGGGCGTGGTCATCCTCGACGGCAAGGTGCCGCATGCAGTGCTGCTCGAATTATTCACCGAACTCGGCGCCGGCACCCTTATTCACGCCTGACCGTGACTGATTCGAGTAAATCCGGCGAACGGCGGTTCGCCCTTGGACCCGGTGTCGTCGCCGCGACCTCGTTTGCAATCTCCGACACGCTGGCCAAGCTCGTTTTCGCAGCCGGCGGCGACGTGCTGACGCTGGCTTTGATCCGCGGTCTGATCGGCCTCTCCATTCTGTTCGTGTACATACGCCTCGGTCCGCCGCTCGCGCCGAGTACACCGCGCGTCCGCGCGATCGCGCTCGGGCTTGGCGTGCTGTTCGCCGCCGTCGTCTACGGCCTGTTCAAGGCCATCGAGTTGATCACTGTTCCGGTCGCGGTGCTCACTTACTTCGTCTATCCGCTGCTGACCGGAATCGGCGGCTTCATATTCGGCGTCGAGCGGCTGTCATGGCAGGGCGCACTCGCCGCAATCGTGGCATTCTGCGGGCTGGCGCTGATGATCGGCGCCTATCCGCAACATCTGTCGATGCTCGGAGTGGCCTTTGCACTTGGCGCAGCGGTGTCGCGCGCGGTGTTTCTGCTGGTCGCCCGCGCCGAATTGCAGGAAGCCGATCCGCGGCTGACGACGTGGCATTCGTTAGTTTCCTCGACCGTGCTGTTCGCGCTTGCCGCCGCCGTCACCATGAACTGGCATCCGCCGCAAAATGCCGTGGGCTGGGTTTCAGTGCTCGTCGTGAGCGTCGCCACCGCGAGCGGGATTTTGATGCTGTACGTGTCGACCCGGCGCATCGGGCCGTTTCGCACCGCGCTGGTCATGAATCTCGAGCCGCTGCTGGCGACGCTCATCAGCGCGCCGCTCCTCGGCGAGATCATCACGCCGCTGCAGGCGGTCGGCGGCGCCATCATGCTCGGCGCGCTGGTGGCGTTTCAAATGTGGCGGTGAATGCCGCGTTCTTAAGCCAGGGCCGCTTCGACGACGCTCACTCTTGAAGTCGTCGGCACCACGCGCGTGAGACGGAAGCCCGCCTTGTTCAAAAGTAATCGATATTCGGCCCCGGTCGGCATACACCAATCGTGAAGCCATGAAGCCGCGTACCATTGGGCCAACTGCATGTGCGGCGGCAGAGCAGGGGAGGCGGCCGACTTATCATCCGACACGATCGATCTCCAAGAAACGGCTATGCAAAAGAGGCGGCACTGCCGCGATCGTCGGCAAAATCATTGCCTGTTTTGCAGCTCAATCGATGATATTATTATCGCACGATAGATTGCCGATGAGAGTAATCAGCCGACGATTGTCTACAGGACTCTGCCTGGCCGCGCTGTTCCCCGCCGTCTTCGCCGGCTGCGCGGCCTCGGCGCAGAACCAAGCAACGCCGCCAGGGGGCAACCCGGCGCAGACCAACGTCTCGGTTGCGCTCGTGCTCGCGGTCGATTGCTCGTACAGCGTCAGCAACGACCGTTTCGAGCTGCAGAAGCGCGGCTACGCGGCAGCGTTCCGCAACCCGCAAGTCCTCAACGTCATCCGCTCGCTCGGCACGCAATCGATCGCGGCGACCATGTTTCAGTGGACCGGCCCGCTTCTGCACGTCGCGGTCGCCGATTGGACGCTGATCAAGGACGCGGCAAGCGCCGACGCATTCGCCGACACGCTCGCGGCGGCGCCCCGCCAGCTATTCCGCGGCGGCACCTCGATCAGCGGCGCCATCGATTATGCCCGCGTGCTGCTGGCGCAGAGTCCCTATAAGGGCGCGCGGCGTATCATTGATATTTCGGGTGACGGTTCCAACAACAGCGGTCGGCTGGTGACGATCGCGCGCGACGAGGCGGTGGCCGACGGCATAGGTATCAACGGCTTGCCGATCCTCACATTGGAACCCGACCTCGACGCCTACTACCGCGACAACGTCATTGGCGGCCCGGGCGCGTTCATGATCCCGGTGGCGAATTATGACAATTTTGCCGATGCGATTTTGAAAAAATTGATCAACGAAATCGCCGCGGCGGAACCGGGCGCAGATCAGATATTCGTGAGCACGGCGTCACAAACTCGACGAAGTCTGCGCCGAGACTCGGCACCGTCAGCGGTATCCAAATCGGTCATTGCAAACTCGGCAACGTGGTGAGAACGGACTTGCGCTCCTTCCGCACCAACGCTTTCGATCCGCAGACGCTGGTGGTCCTGGAAACCGCCTTCGATGAAGCTTGGCTGACGCTCAAATCGATCGGCAACGCCTCGATCAAGCCCGACGAACTGGCGCGCTCGGTGCTGCGGCTGGCCATGGAGGGCGAGCGCGATCCGGTGCGCCTGCACGATGGCGCGCTGGAGGGATTGCTGCCGGCGCCGGCTTGGCGCGAGGCGAGCTGAAGCCGCGGGCCTCGTTCCGCTCGCCGGGACGGGCGAGAAGAAGGGACGGCGCGATCCCGACGTTGGATTGATTTCAAAAGCTGGCGACGACCGGACCGCTTGCCGCTGCGGTGCGCAGAGTGATCGCGGGGGCCGACTATGACGTCGATGGGCCTCGCTTTCGATCTACCAGACCGCAAATCTACGCTCTCGCTCCAGCGAAGGAGGCCGTTATGATGCCTCACGCCGATTGAGGTCCGCGGCCTTTCGTCGCGCGTTGTAACGGTCCACTTCCCTGAGCGTCGCGACCTGGCGCGCAACCGCCTTCATGAATCCGCCGGCGGCGTCTCTGCGACTCGACAATTTTCCCGATCCGGGGGATTCTACATGATCATAAGCCGCGGAAAGTCGGGAGGAAATCATGGCACTGTGGTCGAACCAAACAAGGCGCAGTTTTTTCAAGACGTCCGGCATAGCGGCGGCGGCCATCGGGGCACCAAACATCCTCAGAGCGGCGCCGCTCAAGAAAGTCAATTTCGTTATCCAGTATTTCGCTCGCGGTGATTATGCCGAATACTATTTGGCGCTTGACCGCGGCTACTTCGCCAAGCGCGGGCTGGACGTGAGCGTCCAGCATGTCCTCGGCAATGCCCTTGCGTATCAGACACTGTCCGCCGACAAGGCGGCATTCGCGCATGCCGATATCGTCCAGATGCTTCAATTGCAGGGAAAGTCGCCCAAGCCGCAACTGCTACTCGTGGCCGATATCGCCGACAAGCTGGCGCTGTCGCTGTTCTTCCTGAAGGGTCACGGCATCGTTCATCCCAAGGACCTCGAAGGCAAGACCATCGTCGATTCGCCTGGCTCCACGACCCCCTTCATCTTCAAACTGTTCGCCGAGAAGAATGGCATCGATCCGAAAAAGGTAAACTGGCTGTTCACCGCCGCCACCAACAAATCGGCCATGATGCTGCAAGGAAAGGCCGATGCGGTTGCGACCTATCTGCCGGGTTTGGCGAGCCTGGAGGCCCACCTCAAGCCGGGGCAGGAGATCGGCTACTTCATGTTCGGCGAATACGGCGTCGACATCTACGGGGACGGCCTGATCACGCGAAAGGATTATTGGGATAGCGATAACGACAAGGAGACGACGAAGGCCTTCGTCGCCGCCTGCCTCGAAGGATGCAAAGATGCGTTCGCCGATCCGGCGGCCGCGGTGGATGCGCTGAGGAAATACCACCCGGAAATCGATCGCAAGACGGGGATCGAGGAAGAGAAGTTGATGGCGAAGTCCTGCGTGCAGCCGCACGGCCTCGGCTACATCGATCCCGCCAAAATGCAGCGGACCTACGATGCGGTCGTCAACCTTTTGGGTCAGCCAATCCCGAAACCGGCAACCGCTTACTACACGAGCGCCGCACTTCCGGCGAAGCTTCCAGACCGAAAAGTCTGACAGCCCGCAGAGGTTTGCACAATGGACGTACTCCGGCCGTCACCCTCTGGCGTTGTGGCGGCCGAGATCACCATTGCCGAGCCGATGGTGCGCTTGCGCGGTGTGAGCAAGGTCTACCGCAGCCTGCGGCGGAACGGCACCGACGTCGAAGCGCTGAGGCCCTTGGACTTGAACATCGCCCGCGGCGAGTTCGTCACCATCGTCGGGCCGTCGGGCTGCGGCAAGTCGACCCTGCTGTCGCTGATCGCCGGCCTTTCGCCCTATACGACTGGAGAAATCGACATCGGGGGGCGGCCCGTCGCCGGTCCCTACACCGATCTCGGCATCGTGTTCCAAAAGGACCTGCTTCTGTCGTGGCGCACGATTCTCGACAACGTCCTCATCCAGGCCGAGGTCCGCGGCCTGGATCGGCGCAAGGCGGCCGCCCGCGCCGCGGAGCTCCTGGCTCTCGTCGGCCTGTCGGGTTTCGAGCAGTTCCTGCCGCACGAGCTCTCGGGGGGGATGCGCCAGCGGGTCGCCATCTGCCGCGCATTGCTGCACAATCCGCCGCTGCTCTTGATGGATGAGCCGTTCGCGGCGCTCGATGCGATCACGCGCGACCAACTGACCCTCGACTTCCAGCGATTCTGGCAGCGAGATCGCCGCACCGTGGTGTTCATCACCCACAATCTGGTCGAAGCGGTGTTCCTCGGCGACCGCGTCATCGTCATGACGCCTCGACCCGGTGGCATCGCCGAAATTCTCGATATCGACCTCGCGCGTCCGCGCAATCTCGCCGTCCGCGATACGCCCGATTTCGCCCGCTACACCCGTCGCATCCACGACCTCTTCATCGAGACCGGCATTATCAAGGCGGAGTGATGTCCACGCGCACCAGAAACCACGCAGACGCCGGCCATCCCGGGGCAATCGAGGGGAAACCGGCGGGCGGCTTGGACAAAGGCGAAGCTCCGCCGATGCGTCGCACCCGGCGCCGCGGAGCCGGGCGAGGGTTCAGGCGCTTCTATTCGGTGATCGCAACGATCGTCGTTTTGCTCATCTGGGAAGGCGGCGTCAGACTGTTTGCGGTCCCGGCGCTGATCCTTCCGGCACCGAGCGTTGTTTTTGCCACTTTATGGGAGCGGCGCGACCTCTACATCGCGTTCAGCGTGCCGACCACCATCGAGATCGTGATCGGATTCTTTGTCGCCGCCGTGGCAGGCATCCTGCTCGGCATTCTGGTCTCGTTCAGCAGTTTCGCCCGCTCGACCTTCTATCCGATGCTCATTTCCTCGCAATTGATCCCCAAGGTCGCGATCGCCCCGGTTTTCGTCATTTGGTTCGGAACAGGTCTGGAATCTAAGGTCTTTATTGCGTTTCTGATCGCCTTCTTCCCAATCATGATTTCGACCATGGTGGGCCTCCAGGCGATCGAAACCGATATGGTCAAGTTGTTCAAGTCGATGGGCGCCAGTAGCACGACGACGTTCATCAAATTGCGGTTGCCCGCGGCTTTGCCGAACATCTTTGCCGGCATGAAGATCGGAATGACGCTTGCCGTGGTTGGCGCCATCGTCGCCGAGTTCGTGGCCGCCGACCGCGGACTCGGCTACTATCTTCTTTATGCCAACGGGCAGCTCGATTCGCCGGGCGTGTTCGGTGCGATCATGTTGCTGACCGTCATCGGGGTTATCTTGTATTACTTGGTCGAATGGTCGCAGCATCTTTTCATGCCGTCGGCGCTCATCAGGGCGGCCGATTTGACCCAAGCGACCATGTAGGTCGCTATGTCCGAGCGAGAAGGGGCATGAAGATCGAAGTGGCGCCGGGCGCGATCGCGACGATCTACGATGACTTCGCGGCGCCGGGCGATTGGCCCGGCGACAAGTGGTACCGGCACCTGCCGGTACCCGGTCTGTGGGATCCCGCAGCCGCAGTGACCCGCGACGGCACGCTCGCCATCGAGGCGCGGCGCTTCACGCTGACCCGGCGCGACGGTCACGACAACGTCAAGGCGCTGATCTACTCGACTTCGGAGTTTGCTCCTGCGCCGCGCGGAATCATCGCGGTCGAGGCTGAGATGCGGGTCGAGACCTTCGGCACCGCCAATAATCCGTTCGGCGTCGATCCCGGCGACGTGCGGCTTGGCTGCGGCGCGCTCAATACCATCGATCTGAAAAGCTGGATGGTGTTCGATTTCTTCGTCAGCGGCACGCGCATCGTCGCTCTGTACGAACGGCTGCCGTTCGGCCAAAGCAACGAAGACGCCTATCCGGCGTTTACCGAACTGATCCCGATCGCGTGTTCGACGATGCCTGGAGAATGGCATCGCTATGCGATCCACTATGATGGGGCGAACGACCGCGTCGAATGGTGCGTCGACGGCGCGGTTGTTGCCGAGCGCGGCAATGTAGGTGCGCCGCCCGGCGAGCGCGGTCCGATTATCAAGATCAAGGGAATGAAGATCGGCGGCGGGTTGTTCACCCTGTTCGGCGACCTTCTCAACGACCGCGTCCGAATGGGCGACGGCAAAAGGATACCCGGCCTCGACCCGTGCTATGAGCGCACCCTGTTCGGCCAAGGCGCACAGGTGGAATTCAAGTCGTTTGCCGTCGGCCGCGCGTGACCTTTAGGAGGATGGCATGGTGCAGGCATCGCGAACCATCAAGGTCAACACCGATCCGAGCGAGCCGTCGCTGACGCGCAGCCTGGTTTGGCGCGGCTTGATGATGAAAGCGGAGAATCCGCTGCCCTTCGTTCCGGTCATTTCGAGCTGCAAGGTGATCGAACGGCAGCGCGACTGGCTGGTGCGTGAAATCATCGACAACGGCGATGCTATCACCGAAGCGGTCACGTTCTATCCGGAGCGCATGATCAGGTTCGAGCGTACCTCGGGCCGCGTCCTGGGCACGATCTTGAACGAGATCGTCGAGGATGCCGACGGCGATCTGGCACTGCGCTTTACCTTCACGCTGTCGGTCGAGGGCATCGCTCCCGACAGCGCGCAGGAGCGCGAATTCGCCGCGACGATGGAGCAGGGTTATTTGATGGCGGTCGCCGCGACGCTTAAGGCGATGCGCAAACTGGCGCGGGAAAACGCGCTGTCGGCGAACTAGAGCGTAATCGCTTCATATTGAATCGATTGACGCTCTAGCATATTGGTGGAGCATGATCTTTTTCGGAAAACCGGTTTCCACTTTTCCGGATCATGCTCTAACGCCAACGTTGCGCGCGTTTCGACTCGATGCCGTTTTCAGAGCCGGTCTCACTTTTCAGGCGTGAACGACGGGGTGGTGCTCGGTTGTTCTGAAGGCGGAGCTGACGACGGCGGATTCGGCTTGTTGGGTGCCGGCTCATCTTTCTCGCCGGGCGTCGTTTTCCCGGAATCGCCACCGCCCTTCGTCTTCTCTTCCTTTGGCTTCCGATCGTGCCGCGTTTCGTGCGGTCGAGCATGCCGGCTTCGCGAGTGCGGTATGAAAGGACCGAGCCTAGGGATGCCAGGGATGAACGGGATTTGCGCCTGCGCTTGGAGCGTCGAAAGCG